>NZ_JBJQLJ010000019.1:0-102381 GCF_046486385.1 Escherichia sp. WS33
AAGTATCCAGTTCTTCGGGCTTACCAATATGGGCCAGAATTGCTGACCAGTTATCGTGAGAGTAATTCATCGGCACGTTAAATCATATCAGGCGTAATACCACAACCCTTAAGTTAGCGCTTATGGGGTAAAACCCCGCGTACTGAATTGTGATGGTTTGGTCTCCTGCACCCTTTTTTAAAATTTATATTTTTTATGTGAATATATAGTCTCTATTTATTATTATGAATTTCAAATGAAAATCATTAATTTATTCATAATGTAAATGTTTTATTGGCTGATATATATCACAGATAATTTTTAAAATATGCGTAAATATCCTTTAAGTTTACTGAAGGATAAAAATATTGTGACTTTTTTTGATTTCTGGGGAAAAACCCGACGCGGCGAGAAAGACGGGGGCGACGACTATCACCTTCTTTGCTGGCATTCGCTGGATGTAGCCGCGATGGGCTATTTAATGGTTAAAAGAAATTGCTTCGGGCTGGCTGATTATTTTCGTCAATTAGGGATTTCTGACAAGGAACAGGCGGCTCAATTTTTCGCCTGGTTGCTGTGCTGGCACGATATTGGAAAATTTGCCCGCTCTTTTCAACAACTTTACCTGCCCCCTGAACTCAAGATTCAGGAAGGTGCCAGAAAAAATTACGAAAAAATCTCTCATTCAACGCTGGGCTACTGGTTGTGGAATCATTATTTAAGTGAATGTCAGGAGTTACTTCCTTCATCTTCGCTCTCTCCGCGCAAACTTAGGCGAGTGATAGAAATGTGGATGCCCGTGACGACAGGGCATCATGGTCAGCCCCCTGATCGTATGGATGAATTGGATAATTTTCTGCCTGAAGACAAAGCTGCAGCACGAGATTTTCTCCTTGAAATCAAACCACTGTTTCCGCTCATAGAGATCCCCGCATTCTGGGATGATGATGAGGGCATTGAACTTATAAAACACCTTTCCTGGTATATCTCTGCAACCGTCGTGCTCGCAGACTGGACGGGTTCGTCAACGCGATTTTTTCCACGCGTCGCACACCCAATGGATATTAAAGGTTACTGGCAGAAAACTTTAATTCAGGCTCAAAACGCCTTAACCGTCTTTCCTCTAAAAGCAAAAGTCGCGCCTTTCAACGGAATTAATACGCTGTTTCCTTTTATTGAGAATCCGACACCGTTACAGCAAAAGGTGCTGGATCTGGATATCAGCCAGCAAGGACCGCAGTTATTTATTCTGGAAGATGTGACTGGCGCAGGTAAAACAGAAGCGGCGCTTATCCTGGCGCACAGGTTGATAGCTGCGGGGAAAGCTCAGGGGCTGTTTTTTGGTCTGCCAACAATGGCAACGGCCAATGCCATGTACGATCGGCTGGTCAAAACCTGGCTTGCTTTCTATTCGCCAGAATCCCGCCCCAGCCTGGTGCTGGCACATAGTGCCCGCACATTAATGGACCGCTTTAATGAATCACTCTGGTCTGGTGATTTAGTCGGGTCAGAAGAACCGGATGAACAAACGTTCAGTCAGGGATGTGCGGCCTGGTTTGCCGACAGTAACAAGAAGGCGTTGCTGGCTGAAATTGGCGTCGGCACGCTGGATCAGGCGATGATGGCGGTGATGCCGTTCAAACATAATAATCTGCGGCTTCTGGGGCTGAGTAACAAAATCCTGCTGGCTGATGAGATCCACGCCTGTGACGCTTACATGTCGTGCATTCTTGAAGGGTTGATCGAGCGGCAGGCGCGTGGCGGAAACAGCGTTATTTTGCTTTCTGCCACGTTATCTCAACAGCAGCGCGACAAACTCGTCGCTGCCTTTGCGCGGGGTACAGAGGGCCAGCAAGAAGCTCCGTTCCTGGAAAAGGATGATTACCCCTGGCTGACGCATGTCACGAAATCCGATGTGAACTCACACCGGGTAGCGACGCGCAAAGACGTTGAGCGTAGCGTCAGCGTGGGTTGGCTTCATAGTGAACAAGAGAGTATTGCGCGTATCGAGTCGGCGGTAAGTCAGGGAAAATGCATCGCCTGGATCCGGAATTCTGTCGATGACGCTATTAAGGTTCATCGTCAGCTGCTTGCCCGCGGCGTCATTCCCACTTCCAGCCTTTCACTCTTTCATAGCCGCTTTGCTTTTAGCGATCGCCAGCGAATCGAAACGAAAACGCTGGCGCGCTTTGGTAAAGAAGGTAGCTCACAGCGTGCCGGAAAAGCCCTTATTAGCACTCAGGTACTGGAGCAGAGCGTTGATTGCGACCTGGACGAAATGATTTCCGACCTTGCCCCCATTGATTTGCTGATCCAGCGAGCGGGGCGATTACAGCGGCATATCCGCGATATTAATGGTCAGTTAAAGCGTGATGGAAAAGACGAGCGTTCCCCTCCTGAATTGCTGATTCTGGCCCCCGTCTGGGACGATTCACCTGATGAAGAATGGTTTGGCAGTGCCATGCGGAACAGTGCATATATCTATCCCGATCATGGACGAATCTGGCTGACGCAGCGTGTACTGCGTCAGCAAGGCGCTATTCAAATGCCACACTCAGCCCGGCTTCTTATTGAATCAGTCTACGGTGAGGACGTGGTGATGCCGGAAGGGTTTGCTCGCTCCGAGCAGGAGCAAGTGGGCAAATATTACTGCGATCGTGCAATGGCTAAAAAGTTTGTACTCAACTTCAGGCCCGGCTATGCCGCCAATATCAACGATTACCTCCCTGAAAAACTGTCGACACGTCTGGCTGAGGAATCTGTTTCCCTGTGGCTGGCTACCTGTATTGACGGTGTGGTGAAGCCTTATACCACTGGCGCTCACGCATGGGAAATGAGTGTTGTCAGAGTGCGTCGAAGCTGGTGGAAAAAACATCGCGATGAGTTTTCTTTACTGGAAGGGGAAGCGTTCAGGCAGTGGTGCATTGAACAGCGGCAAGATCCAGAGATGGCAAACGTGATTTTAGTCACCGATAACGAAAGTTGTGGGTATTCGGCTACGGAGGGATTGATTGGCAAGGTTGGTTGAGATGCCTGCGATAGAGCTCTCTGAATAGTTGATACACCTAAAAAGATGGAATGATGGATAACCGATCAGGGATGGTCTTTTTTACGAGAGGATGCGTATGAACTCGTTTTCACTTCTGACAACCCCGTGGTTGCCCGTTCGTTTTAAAGACGGAACGACAGGCAAACTGGCGCCAGTCGATCTGGCGGATGAAAATGTTGTCGATATCGCTGCGCCGCGGGCAGATCTCCAGGGGGCGGCATGGCAGTTTTTGCTGGGGTTACTACAAAGCAGTTTCGCGCCAAAAGATTATCGTCGTTGGGATGATATCTGGGAAGACGGGCTGGAAGCTGAAAAGCTACGGGAAGCATTGCTGTCATTAGAACACGCTTTCCAGTTTGGCCCAGATTCACCTTCATTTATGCAGGATTTCGAGGTGCTCATGGGCGATAAAGTTCAGGTCGCTTCGCTACTGCCTGAGATTCCCGGCGCTCAAACAACGAAGTTTAATAAAGACCACTTTATTAAGCGTGGCGTGACTGAACACGTATGCTCTCATTGTTCTGCGTTAGCTCTGTTCTCCCTACAGTTAAATGCGCCGTCAGGTGGCAAAGGCTATCGCACCGGTATACGCGGCGGTGGGCCGATGACGACTCTGATTGAATTGCAGGAGTATCAGGGCAATCAACAAGCCCCCTTGTGGCGCAAACTGTGGCTCAACGTGATGCCGCAGGATGAAGCCGACTTACCGCTACCCAAAAAATTTGACGATCTGGTTTTCCCCTGGCTTGGCCCGACGCGTACCAGCGAACTGGCCGGTGCGGTGGTAACCGATGATCAGGTCAATAAACTCCAGGCGTACTGGGGAATGCCGCGGCGTATTCGTATTGATTTTAATACCACGACAGTCGGCAACTGCGATATTTGCGGTGAGCAGGACGACGCGCTTCTGAGCCTGATGACGACCAAAAATTACGGTGCGAATTATGCCATGTGGCAGCATCCATTAACGCCTTACCGTGTACCACTTAAAGAGGGTGGTGAGTTTTACTCAGTTAAACCACAACCAGGCGGTTTAATTTGGCGCGACTGGTTAGGCCTTATCGAAACGGGTAAGTCAGAAAACAATACGGAACTTCCCGCTCTGGTGGTGAAACTCTTTAATGCCAGCAGTCTCAAGCAGGCAAAAGTAGGCCTATGGGGATTTGGCTATGATTTCGACAACATGAAAGCCCGCTGTTGGTACGAACACCGTTTCCCGCTGCTGCTCAATAAAAAAGAAGGCCAGATACCGAAACTGCGGCTGGCTGCGCAAACGGCTTCACGCATTCTAAGTCTGTTACGGAGTGCATTGAAAGAAGCATGGTTCTCCGATCCAAAAGGTGCACGGGGTGATTTCAGTTTTGTGGATATCGACTTCTGGAACAAAACTCAGCATCGCTTCCTGAGGTTAGTGCGCCAAATTGAAGAAGGTCAGGATGCGGATGGATTACTCAGCAAATGGAATAAGGAGATTTGGTTATTCGCGCGTCAGGATTTTGACGAGCGTGTATTCACCAATCCTTATGAGCCCGTTGATTTAAAACGCGTCATGACCGCGCGCAAAAAATATTTTACAACATCGGCGGAGAAGCAAAGTGCTAAAGCCGCCAGGGAGAAAAAGCAGGAGGCTGCTGAATGAGTATTGTAAAAGACGGGCACAAAGCCACGCTGCGTAAATGGCACGAAGAGTTGCAGGCTAAACGCGGCAATCGTGCCAGTCTGCGGCGTAGCACAACGGTTAATGATGTTTGCTTGTCAGAAGGGTTTCGTTCTCTGCTGATGCAGACCCACACTTTGTGGAAAATTGAAGCACAAGAGTGGCGTTTTACCGCACTGGCACTGGTCGCCGCCGTTGCCGCCAATGTTAAAGCCATTGATGAACGGCAGCCTTTTGCCGCACAGCTGGCGGCGGTAATGTCAGAGGGGCGTTTTACTTGCCTGTCGGCAGTAAAAACGCCGGATGATTTACTGCGTCAGTTACGTCGCGCGGTCAAATTATTAAACGGTTCCGTCAATCTTATCTCTTTGGCAGACGATATTTTCCGCTGGTGCCAGGAGAGCGACGACCTGCTCAATCATCACCGCCGCCAGCAGAGGCCAACCGAATTTATCCGTATTCGCTGGGCGCTGGAATATTACCAGGCCGGTGACGCCGATAACGAACAAAATTAATAAAGGACTATCTCATGACGACATTTATTCAGCTTCATTTGTTAACCGCTTACCCTGCTGCCAACCTTAACCGTGATGACACCGGTGCGCCAAAAACCGTGGTGTTGGGTGGAGCAACGCGTCTGCGCGTTTCCTCGCAAAGTCTGAAACGTGCGTGGCGCACTTCTGCACTTTTTGAACAGGCGCTGGCGGGCCATATTGGTATTCGCAGTGGGCGTATCGCGCGTGAGGCGGCAACTATCCTGATTGAGAAAGGAATCGAAGATAAAAAAGCCATCGAATGGGCGGCAAAAATTGCAGATTATCTTGGGAAAGCTAAAAACGACAAAAAACCAAAAGATCCGCTCACTAACGCCGAAACTGAACAATTAGTCCATATCAGCCCGGCAGAATTTGACGCCGTAAAAGCGCTGGCCCATCAACTGGCAGAAGAAAAGCGCGCGCCAAAAGAGGAAGATCTCAGTCTGTTACGCAAAGACCGTATGGCGGTAGATATCGCCATGTTTGGTCGTATGCTGGCGAATAAACCTGAGTTTAATGTTGAAGCCGCCTGCCAGGTCGCGCATGCGTTTGGTGTCAGTGAAACGATTGTCGAAGATGATTTTTTCACCGCCGTTGATGATTTGCGCCAGGCCTCTGAAGATGCCGGTGCCGGGCATCTCGGAGAAACCGGATTCGGTTCAGCACTTTTCTACACCTATATCTGCATTGATAAAGATCTGCTGGTAGAAAACCTCGGCGGTGACGAAGCGTTAGCTAATCAGACCATACGCGCTTTTACGGAAGCCGCGCTTAAAGTTTCCCCAACCGGTAAACAAAATAGCTTTGCCAGCCGTGCCTATGCTTCCTGGGCGCTGGCGGAAAAAGGCACCGATCAACCGCGTTCTCTGGCTGCGGCCTTCTATGAACCCATTAATGGCACCCGGCAGTTAGACGTGGCGGTGCAGCGTATTACAACGCTTCGCGAAAATATGAATACGGTCTACGAACAGAAGACCGAATGCGCAAGTTTTGACGTGATGAACAAACAGGGAAGCATGAAGGACGTGCTGGACTTTATCTGCGCGTAAGGGGCGGCTTATGAGCCAATATCTGATTTTTCAGCTTCATGGGCCAATGGCATCCTGGGGCGTCGATGCCCCCGGCGAAGTGCGTCATACCCATGAACTGCCTTCGCGCTCAGCATTGCTGGGTCTGCTGGCTGCCGGGGTAGGGATTCGGCGTGATGATACCGAACGCTTAAACGCGTTTAATCGCCACTATTCACTGGTGGTTTGCGCCAGCCGTAACCCGCGCTGGGCACGGGATTATCACACGATCCAGATGCCAAAAGAGGTGCGTAAAGCGCGTTATTTCAGCCGTCGCGAAGAGTTGAGCGACCCTGATCTTCTGAGCGCGATTATCTCCCGGCGCGACTACTACACCGACGCCTGGTGGATGGTGGCGGTGGCAACAACAGCCGATGCGCCTTACAGCCTCGAACAGTTGCAGGGCGGTTTACGCCATCCAGTTTTTCCTCTTTATCTGGGGCGAAAAAGTCATCCGCTGGCATTACCACTTGCGCCGTTACTGCTCGAAGGCAACGCGTCTGATGTTTTACGTAACGCATACCAACAGTATCAGGATCATTTCCACGACCTGAAAGTCTCACTCCCGAAACTTCAGGATGAATGCTGGTGGGAAGGGGAGCACGACGGCCTGGTCGTGAGCAAAATATTACGCCGCCGGGATGTTCCTTTAAATCGCCAGCAGTGGCTGTTTGGGGAACGCACCGTCAATCAGGGGCCGTGGCTCAGCAAGGAGGAACCATGTACCTCTCAAGAATAACCTTACATACCGCTCAGCTTTTGCCTGCGCAGTTGCTGCATCTGGTGGATCGCGGTGAATATGTGATGCATCAGTGGCTGTGGGATCTCTTCCCTGGCGGCAAAGAAAGGCAATTTCTTTATCGTCGGGAGGAACTTCAGGGTGCGTTTCGCTTTTTTGTCCTCTCGCAGGAACGCCCGGCGGAAAGTGAAACTTTCACTATCGAATGCCGGTCATTTGCTCCGGAGCTGCGTACCGGACAATCCCTTTGTTTCAACCTGCGGGCGAATCCCACAATTTGTAAAGCGGGCAAGCGCCACGATCTGCTGATGGAGGCGAAACGGCAGGTGAGGGGACAGGCGGAAGGGCGTGATGTCTGGTTGCATCAACAACAGGCGGCGCTGGACTGGCTGGCAGCGCAGGGGGAGAGAAGCGGTTTTACACTGCTGGATACCTCGGTTGATGCCTACCGACAACAGCAACTGCGGCGGGAAAACTCCCGGCAACTGATCCAGTTCAGTAGCGTGGATTATACGGGGATGCTTACGGTCACCGATCCCGGGTTATTTCTGCAACGTCTCAGTCAGGGGTATGGCAAAAGCCGCGCGTTCGGCTGTGGTCTGATGCTGATCAAACCCGGAGCAGAGGCGTGACGTTTGTACCACTGAGTCCGATCCCGTTAAAAGATCGCACCTCTATGATCTTCCTCCAGTACGGTCAAATCGACGTACTGGACGGCGCTTTCGTGCTGATCGACAAAACCGGGATCCGCACGCACATTCCGGTGGGATCGGTCGCCTGCATTATGCTCGAACCGGGAACGAGAGTTTCCCACGCGGCGGTGCATCTGGCCGCCACGGTGGGAACACTGCTGGTCTGGGTCGGTGAAGCGGGCGTTCGCGTTTACTCTTCCGGACAACCCGGAGGGGCGCGGGCAGATAAATTACTCTACCAGGCAAAGCTGGCTTTAACGGAAGATCTACGCCTGAAGGTGGTGCGCAAAATGTATGAATTACGTTTTCGTGAGCCACCGCCAGCTCGCCGTTCAGTGGATCAGCTACGGGGAATTGAGGGATCCCGCGTTCGCCAGACCTATGCATTACTGGCGAAACAATATGGTGTGAAATGGAATGGTCGCAAATACGATCCTAAAGACTGGGAAAAAGGCGATGTTGTGAATCGCTGCATCAGTGCTGCCACATCATGTCTGTACGGTATTTCTGAAGCGGCAGTATTAGCCGCGGGATATGCGCCCACTATTGGATTTATTCATAGTGGCAAACCGCTTTCATTTGTTTATGACATAGCCGATATCATTAAATTTGATTCGGTTGTGCCAAAGGCATTTGAAATAGCAGCGAGGCAACCCGCAGAACCTGATAAAGAAGTCAGATTAGCCTGTCGCGATATTTTCCGTAGCACTAAGTTAACGGGCAAATTAATACCGTTAATTGAGGAAGTCCTTGCTGCAGGTGAAATTGAACCACCACAACCCGCGCCGGATATGTTACCGCCTGCCATCCCTGAACCTGAAACGCTGGGTGATAGTGGTCACCGGGGGCGCGGCGGATGAGCATGGTCGTGGTTGTTACAGAAAATGTCCCTCCGCGCTTACGTGGACGGCTCGCAATCTGGCTACTGGAAGTGCGTGCCGGTGTGTATGTTGGTGATACATCAAAACGTATTCGGGAGATGATCTGGCAACAAATTACCCAACTGGCTGGTTGCGGAAATGTGGTGATGGCCTGGGCGACCAATACCGAATCGGGTTTTGAATTTCAGACCTGGGGAGAAAACAGACGTATTCCGGTGGATTTGGATGGGTTACGTTTGGTTTCTTTTCTTCCTGTTGATAATCAATAGGTTATGTGTTCTTTAAAAATAAGGAAATGTTTGAATTTAGTTGGTAGATTGTTGATGTGGAATAAATTTGTTTAAAAACAGATATGTATGCTTAGTGTGTTCCCCGCGCCAGCGGGGATAAACCGCGACAAAATTCTCAAAACTCGATCAGGAAAATGTGTTCCCCGCGCCAGCGGGGATAAACCGCCACCGTTTTCGCCCACCAGGGCGCACAACCCGTGTTCCCCGCGCCAGCGGGGATAAACCGGAAAAAGAGAAGGTAGAGAAAGCGGAATCTGGGTGTTCCCCGCGCCAGCGGGGATAAACCGCAGGTCTATCGGGCGATCAATAAAATCGGTCAGTGTTCCCCGCGCCAGCGGGGATAAACCGGCGCACCGTTGCGTCGAAAAGGCGCTGGAGATGTGTTCCCCGCGCCAGCGGGGATAAACCGTACGCTTACACAACGGGCGAATATTTTAACGGGTGTTCCCCGCGCCAGCGGGGATAAACCGGAACCCAATAGTGAAATACAGCATCATTTTTTGTGTTCCCCGCGCCAGCGGGGATAAACCGGAGGCCTATATCTCTAACCGCATCGGGCTGCGCGTGTTCCCCGCGCCAGCGGGGATAAACCGGGGCAAATATAAATTCCAGCGTGCTTCATGAAGTGTTCCCCGCGCCAGCGGGGATAAACCGGGGCAAATATAAATTCCAGCGTGCTTCATGAAGTGTTCCCCGCGCCAGCGGGGATAAACCGCTGCGTAGCGACCTTTGCTCTCAATTTCGTTGGTGTTCCCCGCGCCAGCGGGGATAAACCGGGCGCACTGGATGCGATGATGGATATCACTTGGAGTTCCCCCGCCCCTGCGGTAGAACTCCCAGCTCCCATTTTCCAACCCATCAAGACGCCTTCGCCAACTCTTTCACCAGAGGTAGCATTATCCGCATAACGTCACGGCAGCGACGTTCTATTCTTCCAGGAAGTGCCTTATCAATATGCTGTTGATTATCAAACCTGACGTCATGCCAGCTATTTCCCGCAGGGAATGCGGCTGTTTTTGCGCGTTGCTGATAACCATCCTTATTCCCAAGATTCCAGTTAGTCGCTTCCACCGAAAGTACAGCAATGCCCGCTTTGTCGAATATTTCTGCGTCATTACAACACCCGGTGCCTTTCGGATAGTTTTTATTCAAACCAGGATTGGTCGTCGCGGCTATTCCCTGACTGCGCGCAATTGCCAGTGCCCTGTCGCGCGTTAATTTCCTTACTGCTTCAGGGGTTTTTACACCGCTGTTGAAATACAATTTATCGCCAACAATTAAGTTATCGAGATTAATCACCAGCAGCGTATTTTTCTTTTCGGTGTCACTCATCCGCTTGAGTAAATTCTCAGCGCCTAATTTCCCTTCCTCTTCGCCGCTGGTCGCCACAAATCGAATACCATACTCGGTAGGCGTATTTTTCAGGCGTTCTGCCAATTCCAGCATGACACCTAAACCTGCGGCGTTATCATCCATTCCTTGTAACGTCAGCCCGCCGAGATTGGCATCGGCGTCAGCATCGCTCAGCGGGGCGTAAGTATCCAGATGCGCCATAATGATGATCTGCTGCGGTGCTTTGCCTTCATGAGCGGCAATCACCGTACTTCCCGTCACGTTATGCCAGCTCTTACGATTATCGCTGGCGGTATAAATATACCGACTATTAAATGTCCGAATATCACTGCGATAACCCATTTGCTGAAACTGTTGGCGAATATAATCGGCAGATAACATTTCTGCAGGAGTTCCGGTCATGCGTCCCGGAAAGAAAGTAGCAATATGTCGTGCCTGGGTATTAGCAAAATCGCCAGGTTTAGGTGACGAGGCGTGTACGGGGAGAATAAAGCATACGCCGAGCGCCAGGGCAGCGGTACGGTGGCGCAATGCGGAAAACATAGTGAGTCCTTAAATACCATGCAAATTTTTTTACCGCCATAGTATGAAACTGCCGCTGCGCTAAAACAATTTCAAATCTTCCTAAACGCCCGAAATCCGGTGCCTTAAGCACTTTTTGATATTAGCTTTGCCAAATCGTTATTCCGTTAAGGAACTACTCATTCTAATTGGTAATTTCATTCGTTCTCTTACGCTCCCTATAGTCGAAACATCTGATGGCAAGAAAATAGCGGTATTGCAAAGGAACGGTTATGGATCAAATACGACTTACTCACCTGCGGCAACTGGAGGCGGAAAGCATCCACATTATTCGCGAGGTGGCGGCAGAATTCTCAAATCCGGTGATGCTCTACTCTATCGGTAAAGATTCCAGCGTCATGCTGCATCTGGCGCGCAAGGCGTTTTATCCAGGTACGCTGCCTTTCCCGTTGCTGCATGTCGATACCGGCTGGAAATTCCGCGAGATGTATGAGTTCCGCGATCGTACGGCGAAAGCCTACGGCTGCGAGCTGCTGGTGCATAAAAACCCGGAAGGCGTGGCGATGGGGATTAATCCATTCGTGCACGGCAGCGCGAAACATACCGATATTATGAAAACTGAAGGCCTGAAACAGGCGCTGAACAAATACGGTTTTGATGCCGCCTTCGGTGGTGCGCGCCGTGACGAAGAGAAATCCCGCGCTAAAGAGCGAATCTACTCTTTCCGTGACCGCTTCCATCGCTGGGATCCGAAAAATCAGCGCCCGGAGCTGTGGCACAACTACAACGGGCAAATTAACAAAGGCGAAAGCATCCGCGTCTTCCCGCTCTCTAACTGGACCGAGCAGGATATCTGGCAATACATCTGGCTGGAAAATATCGACATTGTGCCGCTGTATCTCGCTGCGGAACGTCCGGTTCTGGAACGCGACGGTATGTTGATGATGATTGATGACAACCGTATCGACCTGCAACCGGGCGAAGTGATTAAAAAACGGATGGTGCGTTTCCGTACGCTGGGCTGCTGGCCGCTGACCGGTGCGGTGGAGTCAAATGCACAAACACTGCCGGAGATCATCGAAGAGATGCTGGTTTCCACCACCAGTGAACGTCAGGGCCGCGTGATTGACCGCGACCAGGCGGGGTCTATGGAGCTGAAAAAACGTCAGGGGTATTTTTAAGATGAACACCGCACTTGCACAACAAATCGCTAATGAAGGCGGCGTCGAAGCCTGGATGATTGCGCAACAACATAAAAGCCTGCTGCGTTTTCTGACCTGTGGTAGCGTCGATGACGGCAAAAGTACCCTGATTGGTCGCCTGCTGCACGATACCCGCCAAATCTACGAAGATCAGCTCTCATCGCTGCATAACGACAGTAAGCGTCACGGCACCCAGGGCGAAAAACTGGATCTGGCTCTGCTGGTGGACGGCCTGCAAGCTGAGCGCGAACAGGGCATCACTATTGATGTGGCCTACCGCTATTTCTCTACCGAGAAGCGTAAATTTATTATCGCCGACACCCCCGGGCACGAGCAGTATACCCGCAATATGGCGACCGGCGCCTCAACGTGTGAGCTGGCGATCTTACTGATCGATGCCCGTAAAGGCGTGCTCGATCAAACCCGTCGTCACAGTTTTATCTCCACGCTGCTGGGGATCAAACATCTGGTCGTAGCGATCAACAAAATGGATCTGGTGGATTACAGTGAAGAGACATTCACCCGCATTCGTGAAGACTACCTGACTTTCGCCGAACAGTTACCTGGCAATCTGGATATTCGCTTTGTGCCGCTCTCTGCGCTGGAAGGCGACAACGTGGCTTCGCAAAGTGAAAGTATGCCGTGGTACAGCGGTCCGACACTGCTCGAAGTGCTGGAAACCGTGGAGATCCAGCGAGTGGTGGATGCTCAGCCAATGCGCTTCCCGGTGCAGTACGTTAATCGCCCGAATCTCGATTTTCGTGGCTACGCCGGAACGCTGGCATCCGGTCGCGTGGAAGTCGGGCAACGTGTCAAAGTGCTGCCCTCTGGTGTGGAATCAAACGTCGCGCGGATCGTGACTTTTGATGGTGATCGCGAAGAAGCCTTTGCCGGAGAAGCGATCACCCTGGTGCTGACGGATGAGATCGACATCAGCCGTGGCGATCTGCTGCTGGCGGCAGACGAAGCGTTACCGGCGGTGCAGAGCGCGTCGGTGGATGTGGTATGGATGGCGGAACAGCCGCTTTCCCCGGGCCAGAGTTACGACATCAAAATTGCCGGTAAGAAGACGCGCGCGCGTATTGATGGCATTCGCTATCAGGTTGATATTAATAACCTTACCCAGCGTGAAGTTGAAAACCTGCCACTGAATGGGATCGGCCTCGTGGATCTCACTTTTGACGAGCCGCTGGTGTTAGATCGTTATCAACAAAATCCGGTGACGGGTGGGCTGATTTTTATCGATCGCCTGAGCAATGTGACCGTGGGTGCCGGTATGGTGCACGAGCCAGTTAGCCAGGCAACTGCTGCGCCATCTGAATTCAGTGCATTCGAACTGGAATTGAATGCTCTGGTTCGTCGCCACTTTCCGCACTGGGGCGCGCGCGATTTGCTGGGGGATAAATAATGGCGCTGCATGACGAAAACGTCGTCTGGCATAGCCATCCGGTCACTGTGCAACAACGCGAGCTACACCACGGTCATCGTGGTGTAGTGCTGTGGTTTACCGGCCTCTCCGGGTCCGGTAAATCAACGGTCGCCGGGGCGCTGGAGGAGGCGTTACATAAACTCGGCGTCAGTACGTATCTGCTGGATGGCGATAATGTTCGCCACGGATTATGCAGCGATCTCGGTTTTAGCGATGCCGATCGTAAAGAGAATATCCGTCGCGTCGGTGAAGTGGCGAATTTGATGGTTGAAGCCGGACTGGTAGTGCTGACCGCATTTATCTCGCCACACCGCGCCGAACGCCAGATGGTTCGCGAACGCGTAGGAGAAGGGCGCTTTATCGAAGTGTTTGTCGATACGCCGCTGGCGATTTGCGAAGCCCGCGATCCAAAAGGCTTATATAAGAAAGCGCGTGCCGGTGAACTGCGCAACTTTACGGGAATAGATTCCGTTTACGAAGCGCCTGAATCGGCAGAAATTCATCTCAATGGTGAACAATTAGTAACAAATTTGGTACAGCAATTATTAGATCTGTTGAGACAGAACGATATTATCAGATCCTGAGACACCACCGGGTTTCCATGCCCGGTTCGTCAAAGTAACAGGATCAAATATGCGTAATAGCCATAACATTACACTAACAAATAACGACAGCCTTACTGAGGATGAAGAAACCACATGGTCACTGCCTGGTGCCGTGGTCGGTTTTATCTCCTGGTTATTTGCGCTGGCGATGCCGATGTTGATTTATGGCTCTAACACGCTGTTCTTCTTTATCTACACCTGGCCTTTCTTTCTGGCGCTGATGCCCGTCGCGGTAGTGGTGGGGATTGCGCTGCATTCATTGATGGACGGAAAGCTACGCTACAGTATTGTTTTCACCCTGGTGACAGTAGGCATTATGTTTGGCGCACTGTTTATGTGGCTACTGGGCTAATTTGTACTTTCCCGTCTCCTCTGTTCATAATTCAAACCGTAACTAATAATGAGATTATGTTCTGCACGCCCTGGGTATACGTAACAATGGACAAATGTGGTACATTTGCCCGCGTTGTCGCGGTATCCCCAACAGAGGATGTAGAGTCGTCTTCGGATGCATGGGATGATGATGCCGTTTTTCAGGGGGCAGGATGGGTAAACTAACGCTGCTGTTGCTGGCTATTCTGGTCTGGCTACAGTATTCGCTGTGGTTCGGTAAGAACGGTATACATGACTATACCCGCGTCAATGATGATGTGGCGGCACAGCAAGCTACAAACGCGAAACTTAAAGCGCGAAACGATCAACTTTTTGCCGAAATTGACGATCTCAATGGCGGCCAGGAGGCGCTCGAAGAGCGTGCGCGTAATGAACTCAGCATGACCAGGCCGGGCGAAACTTTTTATCGTCTGGTGCCTGACGCGTCGAAGCGCGCACAGTCTGCGGGGCAAAACAATCGATAAATCAGCCCGGGAATTAACATGGCAACCACTCATTTGGATGTTTGCGCCGTGGTTCCGGCGGCCGGATTTGGCCGTCGAATGCAAACGGAATGTCCTAAGCAATATCTCTCAATCGGTAATCAAACCATTCTTGAACACTCGGTGCATGCGCTGCTGGCGCATCCCCGGGTGAAACGTGTCGTCATTGCCATAAGTCCTGGCGATAGCCGTTTTGCACAAATTCCTCTGGCGAATCATCCGCAAATCACCGTTGTAGATGGCGGTGATGAGCGTGCCGATTCCGTGCTGGCAGGTCTGAAAGCCGCTGGCGACGCGCAGTGGGTATTGGTGCATGACGCCGCTCGTCCTTGTCTGCATCAGGATGACCTCGCGCGATTGTTGGCGTTGAGCGAAACCAGCCGCACGGGAGGGATCCTAGCCGCACCAGTGCGCGATACGATGAAACGTGCCGAACCGGGCAAAAATGCCATTGCTCATACCGTTGATCGCAACGGCTTATGGCACGCGCTGACGCCGCAATTTTTCCCTCGTGAGCTGTTACATGACTGTCTGACGCGCGCTCTAAATGAAGGCGCGACTATTACCGACGAAGCCTCGGCGCTGGAATATTGCGGATTCCATCCTCAGTTGGTCGAAGGCCGTGCGGATAACATTAAAGTCACGCGCCCGGAAGATTTGGCACTGGCCGAGTTTTACCTCACCCGAACCATCCATCAGGAGAATACATAATGCGAATTGGACACGGTTTTGACGTACATGCCTTTGGCGGTGAAGGCCCAATTATCATTGGTGGCGTACGCATTCCTTACGAAAAAGGATTGCTGGCGCATTCTGATGGCGACGTGGCGCTCCATGCGTTGACCGATGCATTGCTTGGCGCGGCGGCGCTGGGGGATATCGGCAAGCTGTTCCCGGATACCGATCCGGCATTTAAAGGTGCCGACAGCCGCGAGCTGCTACGCGAAGCCTGGCGTCGTATTCAGGCGAAGGGGTATACCCTGGGCAACGTCGATGTCACTATCATCGCTCAGGCACCGAAGATGTTGCCGCACATTCCACAAATGCGCGTGTTTATTGCCGAAGATCTCGGCTGCCATATGGATGATGTTAACGTGAAAGCCACTACTACGGAAAAACTTGGATTTACCGGACGTGGGGAAGGGATTGCCTGTGAAGCGGTGGCGCTACTCATTAAGGCAACAAAATGATTGAGTTTGATAATCTCACTTACCTCCACGGTAAACCGCAAGGCACCGGGCTGCTGAAAGCCAATCCGGAAGACTTTGTGGTGGTGGAAGATTTGGGCTTTGAGCCTGATGGTGAAGGTGAGCATATTCTGGTTAGAATCCTCAAAAACGGCTGCAATACCCGTTTTGTGGCGGATGCACTGGCGAAATTCCTGAAAATTCATGCCCGTGAAGTCAGCTTCGCTGGGCAAAAAGACAAACATGCTGTTACGGAACAGTGGTTATGCGCTCGCGTGCCAGGCAAGGAAATGCCCGATCTGAGCGCCTTTCAACTGGAAGGCTGCCAGGTGCTGGAGTATGCGCGGCACAAGCGCAAGCTGCGTTTAGGCGCGCTGAAAGGTAACGCCTTTACCCTGGTTCTGCGCGAAGTGAGCAATCGCGATGACGTTGAACAACGTCTGATCGATATTTGCGTAAAAGGTGTACCGAACTACTTCGGTGCCCAACGTTTTGGGATTGGCGGTAGCAACTTGCAGGGGGCGCAGCGCTGGGCGCAAACCAATACTCCGGTGCGCGATCGCAATAAACGGAGTTTTTGGTTGTCGGCAGCCCGCAGTGCGTTGTTTAATCAGATTGTTGCTGAGCGCCTCAAAAAAGCAGACGTTAATCAAGTTGTTGACGGCGATGCGCTACAATTAGCCGGACGTGGTAGCTGGTTTGTCGCAACCACCGAAGAACTGGCGGAATTACAGCGTCGCGTTAACGATAAAGAGCTGATGATAACCGCCGCATTGCCGGGCAGTGGCGAATGGGGAACTCAGCGTGAAGCGCTGGCATTCGAACAAGCAGCTGTTGCCGCAGAAACTGAATTACAAGCTTTACTGGTGCGCGAAAAAGTTGAAGCCGCGCGCAGAGCGATGCTGCTGTATCCGCAACAATTAAGCTGGAATTGGTGGGATGACGTCACCGTAGAGATCCGTTTCTGGCTTCCGGCGGGTAGTTTTGCAACCAGCGTTGTCAGGGAACTTATCAACACAACAGGTGATTATGCGCATATTGCTGAGTAATGATGACGGGGTACATGCACCCGGTATACAAACGCTGGCGAAAGCCTTGCGTGAGTTTGCTGACGTTCAGGTGGTCGCCCCCGATCGTAACCGCAGCGGCGCTTCAAATTCTCTGACACTGGAATCCTCCCTGCGCACGTTTACCTTTGAAAATGGTGATATTGCTGTGCAAATGGGAACCCCGACCGATTGCGTCTATCTTGGCGTGAATGCTCTGATGCGTCCGCGCCCGGACATTGTTGTGTCCGGAATTAACGCCGGGCCGAATCTGGGGGATGATGTTATTTATTCCGGTACGGTAGCCGCCGCGATGGAAGGCCGTCATTTAGGTTTTCCGGCGCTTGCCGTCTCGCTTGACGGGCATAAACATTACGACACTGCCGCGGCGGTAACCTGTTCAATTTTGCGCGCACTGTGTAAAGAGCCGTTGCGCACCGGGCGTATTCTTAATATTAACGTTCCGGATTTACCCTTGGATCAAATCAAAGGTATTCGCGTGACGCGCTGCGGTACACGACATCCGGCAGATCAGGTGATCCCGCAGCAAGATCCGCGCGGCAATACGCTGTACTGGATTGGCCCGCCGGGCGGTAAATGTGATGCCGGTCCGGGGACCGATTTTGCTGCGGTAGATGAGGGCTATGTCTCCATCACGCCGCTGCATGTGGATTTAACTGCGCATAGCGCGCAAGATGTGGTTTCAGACTGGTTAAACAGCGTGGGAGTTGGCACGCAATGGTAAGCAGACGCGTACAAGCACTTCTGGATCAATTACGTGCGCAAGGTATTCAGGATGAGCAGGTGCTGAATGCACTTGCTGCCGTGCCGCGTGAAAAATTCGTTGATGAAGCGTTTGAACAAAAAGCCTGGGACAATATCGCCTTGCCGATAGGTCAGGGGCAGACAATTTCGCAGCCGTATATGGTGGCGCGAATGACCGAATTACTCGAGCTGACGCCGCAGTCGCGGGTGCTGGAAATTGGCACCGGTTCGGGATATCAAACGGCAATCCTGGCGCATCTTGTCCAGCATGTTTGCTCGGTCGAACGGATTAAAGGTTTGCAGTGGCAGGCGCGTCGCCGCCTGAAAAATCTTGATTTACATAATGTTTCAACCCGTCATGGCGATGGATGGCAAGGTTGGCAGGCACGCGCGCCGTTTGACGCTATCATTGTTACGGCGGCACCGCCGGAAATTCCAACTGCGCTAATGACGCAGCTGGACGAAGGCGGGATTCTCGTCTTACCCGTAGGGGAGGAGCACCAGTATTTGAAACGGGTGCGTCGTCGGGGAGGCGAATTTATTATCGATACCGTGGAGGCCGTGCGCTTTGTCCCTTTAGTGAAGGGTGAGCTGGCTTAAAACGTGAGGAAATACCTGGATTTTTCCTGGTTATTTTGCCGCAGGTCAGCGTATCGTGAACATCTTTTCCAGTGTTCAGTAGGGTGCCTTGCACGGTAATTATGTCACTGGTTATTAACCAATTTTTCCTGGGGGATAAATGAGCGCGGGAAGCCCAAAATTCACCGTTCGCCGCATTGCGGCTTTGTCACTGGTTTCGCTATGGCTGGCAGGCTGTTCTGACACTTCAAATCCACCGGCACCGGTCAGCTCCGTTAATGGCAATGCGCCTGCAAATACCAATTCTGGTATGTTGATTACGCCGCCGCCGAAAATGGGGACGACGTCTACAGCCCAGCAACCGCAAATTCAGCCGGTACAGCAGCCACAAATTCAGGCTACTCAACAACCGCAAATCCAGCCAGTACAGCCAGTAGCTCAGCAGCCGGTACAGATGGAAAACGGACGCATCGTCTATAACCGTCAGTATGGGAACATTCCGAAAGGCAGTTATAGCGGCAGTACCTATACCGTGAAAAAAGGCGACACACTTTTCTATATCGCCTGGATTACTGGCAACGATTTCCGTGACCTTGCTCAGCGCAACAATATTCAGGCACCATACGCGCTGAACGTCGGTCAGACCTTACAGGTGGGTAATGCTTCCGGTACGCCAATCACTGGCGGAAATGCCATTACCCAGGCCGATGCAGCAGAGCAAGGAGTTGTGATCAAGCCTGCACAAAATTCCACCGTTGCTGTTGCGTCGCAACCGACAATTACGTATTCTGAGTCTTCGGGTGAACAGAGTGCTAACAAAATGTTGCCGAACAACAAGCCAACTGCGACCACGGTCACAGCGCCTGTAACGGTACCAACAGCAAGCACAACCGAGCCGACTGTCAGCAGTACATCAACCAGTACGCCTATCTCCACCTGGCGCTGGCCGACTGAGGGCAAAGTGATCGAAACCTTTGGCGCTTCTGAGGGGGGCAACAAGGGGATTGATATCGCAGGCAGCAAAGGACAGGCAATTATCGCGACCGCAGATGGCCGCGTTGTTTATGCCGGTAACGCGCTGCGCGGCTACGGTAATCTGATTATCATCAAACATAATGATGATTACCTGAGTGCCTACGCCCATAACGACACAATGCTGGTCCGGGAACAACAAGAAGTGAAGGCGGGGCAAAAAATAGCAACCATGGGTAGCACCGGAACCAGTTCAACACGCTTGCATTTTGAAATTCGTTACAAGGGGAAATCCGTAAACCCGCTGCGTTATTTGCCGCAGCGATAAATCGGCGGAACCAGGCTTTTGCTTGAATGTTCCGTCAAGGGATCACGGGTAGGAGCCACCTTATGAGTCAGAATACGCTGAAAGTTCATGATTTAAATGAAGATGCGGAATTTGATGAGAACGGAGTTGAGGTTTTTGACGAAAAGGCCTTAGTAGAAGAGGAACCCAGTGATAACGATTTGGCCGAAGAGGAACTGTTATCGCAGGGAGCCACACAGCGTGTGTTGGACGCGACTCAGCTTTACCTTGGTGAGATTGGTTATTCACCACTGTTAACGGCCGAAGAAGAAGTTTATTTTGCGCGTCGCGCACTGCGTGGAGATGTCGCCTCTCGCCGCCGGATGATCGAGAGTAACTTGCGTCTGGTGGTAAAAATTGCCCGCCGTTATGGCAATCGTGGTCTGGCGTTGCTGGACCTTATCGAAGAGGGCAACCTGGGGCTGATCCGCGCGGTAGAGAAGTTTGACCCGGAACGTGGTTTCCGCTTCTCAACATACGCAACCTGGTGGATTCGCCAGACGATTGAACGGGCGATTATGAACCAAACCCGTACTATTCGTTTGCCGATTCACATCGTAAAGGAGCTGAACGTTTACCTGCGAACCGCACGTGAGTTGTCCCATAAGCTGGACCATGAACCAAGTGCGGAAGAGATCGCAGAGCAACTGGATAAGCCAGTTGATGACGTCAGCCGTATGCTTCGTCTTAACGAGCGCATTACCTCGGTAGACACCCCGCTGGGTGGTGATTCCGAAAAAGCGTTGCTGGACATCCTGGCCGATGAAAAAGAGAACGGTCCGGAAGATACCACGCAAGATGACGATATGAAGCAGAGCATCGTCAAATGGCTGTTCGAGCTGAACGCCAAACAGCGTGAAGTGCTGGCACGTCGATTCGGTTTGCTGGGGTACGAAGCGGCAACACTGGAAGATGTAGGTCGTGAAATTGGCCTCACCCGTGAACGTGTTCGCCAGATTCAGGTTGAAGGCCTGCGCCGTTTGCGCGAAATCCTGCAAACGCAGGGGCTGAATATCGAAGCGCTGTTCCGCGAGTAAGTAAGCATCTGTCAGAAAGGCCAGTCTCAAGCGAGGCTGGCCTTTTTTCTTTCGGTTGGTGAGTCGGTGTATTTGTAGTCTGGATAAGACGCGATAGCGTCGCATCCGGAAATTTGCCCCCTATGCGTTCATCATCTTGCGCACCAGCTGCATAAACAGCTCCTGCTCTTCTCCACTCAAACGCCCCAAAAATTCCTCATCCACGCTGTCACCAATGGGTATCGCCGCAGCAAGTATCTTTTCGCCTTCGGCAGTCAACCAGACAAAGCGTCGCCGCTTATCAGCGGGGTCATGTTCACGTCTGACTAAGCCACGATTTTCCATTCTTGCCAACATTTCTGCTAACGTTGCTTTGGTGCTGACAGCTGCTTCTATCAGTGCCACCTGTTCGATACCAGGTTTATCAGCAATGGCGCGCATCACCGCGTACTGTGGTTTGGTCAGGTCAGGTAACTCGTGCTGCCAGCGAGCCGTGTGCTGCTGAAAAAGCTGTCGTAACTGATGGAACGCTTTATTTCGTAACGCCATGTAAACTCCGGGCTAATTCTCTGTCGCTATCATAGCGGTTTTTTAGTGACGAAGAAGATGTTGTTACTTTTCAATCCTTGCCGCTGTGGAAATGAAGGAGTATGTTAATAATAACGTTCGTATACGAACAATTAAGAGGATAAGCAATGAAACTGATCGTCGGGATGACAGGGGCTACCGGTGCGCCTCTTGGTGTGGCATTACTGCAAGCGCTGCGGGATATGCCGAATGTCGAGACTCATCTGGTGATGTCGAAGTGGGCGAAAACCACCATTGAACTAGAAACGCCTTACAGCGCTCACGATGTTGCTGCCCTCGCAGACTTCAGCCATAACCCGGCGGATCAGGCGGCGATCATCTCATCCGGTTCTTTTCGTACCGACGGCATGATCGTTATTCCGTGCAGTATGAAAACGCTCGCCGGTATCCGCGCTGGTTACGCCGATGGCCTGGTAGGGCGCGCGGCGGACGTCGTGCTCAAAGAAGGCCGCAAACTGGTGCTGGTGCCGCGTGAAATGCCGCTTAGCACCATCCATCTCGAAAATATGCTCGCACTTTCACGCATGGGCGTGGCGATGGTGCCGCCGATGCCTGCCTTTTATAACCATCCCGAAACGGTAGATGACATTGTCCACCATGTGGTAGCCCGCGTGCTGGATCAATTTGGCCTCGAACATCCCCATGCCAGGCGCTGGCAAGGATTGCCGCAGGCCCGGAATTTTTCTCAGGAGAATGAATAATGGCATTTGATGATTTACGCAGCTTTTTACAGGCGCTTGATGACCACGGCCAGTTACTGAAAATCAGCGAAGAGGTGAACGCTGAGCCGGATCTGGCAGCAGCAGCTAACGCCACCGGGCGTATCGGCGACGGCGCGCCCGCGCTGTGGTTTGATAATATTCGCGGCTTTACCGATGCCCGCGTGACGATGAATACCATCGGTTCCTGGCAGAACCACGCGATTTCCCTTGGCCTGCCACCAAACACCCCGGTCAAAAAGCAGATTGATGAGTTTATCCGCCGCTGGGATAACTTCCCGATTGCCCCGGAGCGCCGCGCCAATCCAGCCTGGGCGCAGAACACCGTCGATGGCGAAGAGATTAACCTGTTCGATATCCTGCCGCTGTTTCGTTTAAACGATGGCGATGGCGGTTTCTATCTCGACAAAGCCTGCGTGGTTTCCCGCGATCCGCTCGACCCAGATAACTTCGGCAAGCAGAACGTCGGCATCTACCGCATGGAAGTGAAGGGCAAGCGTAAGCTCGGCCTGCAACCGGTGCCGATGCACGATATCGCCCTGCATCTGCATAAAGCAGAAGAGCGCGGTGAAGATCTGCCGATTGCGATCACGCTCGGTAACGATCCGATCATCACGCTGATGGGGGCCACGCCGCTGAAATACGATCAGTCTGAGTATGAAATGGCAGGCGCGCTGCGTGAAAGCCCGTACCCGATCGCCACCGCCCCGCTGACCGGTTTTGATGTGCCGTGGGGTTCAGAAGTGATCCTCGAAGGGGTTATCGAAAGCCGTAAACGCGAAATCGAAGGGCCGTTCGGTGAGTTTACCGGGCACTACTCCGGCGGGCGTAACATGACCGTGGTGCGCATCGATAAAGTCTCTTACCGCACCAGGCCGATTTTCGAATCGCTGTACCTCGGTATGCCGTGGACCGAAATCGACTACCTGATGGGGCCAGCCACCTGCGTGCCGCTGTATCAGCAGCTGAAAGCCGAGTTCCCGGAAGTGCAGGCGGTAAACGCCATGTACACCCATGGCCTGCTGGCGATTATCTCCACCAAAAAACGCTACGGCGGCTTTGCCCGCGCGGTGGGCCTGCGCGCAATGACCACGCCGCATGGTCTGGGCTACGTGAAGATGGTGATTATGGTCGATGAAGACGTTGACCCGTTCAACCTGCCGCAGGTGATGTGGGCGCTCTCCTCGAAAGTGAACCCGGCAGGGGATTTGGTGCAGTTGCCGAATATGTCCGTGCTGGAACTCGATCCAGGCTCAAGCCCTGCGGGGATCACCGACAAGCTGATTATCGACGCCACTACGCCTGTCGCCCCGGACAACCGTGGTCACTACAGCCAACCGGTGGTGGATTTACCGGAAACCAAAGCCTGGGCTGAAAAACTGACCGCTATGCTGGCTGCACGTAAATAAGGAGAAGAAGATGATTTGTCCACGTTGTGCCGATGAACAGATTGAAGTGATGGCGAAATCGCCGGTGAAAGATGTCTGGACGGTATATCAGTGCCAGCATTGCCTTTATACCTGGCGCGATACCGAACCGCTGCGCCGTACCAGCCGCGAACATTATCCCGAAGCGTTCCGCATGACGCAGAAAGATATTGATGACGCGCCAATGGTGCCGAGCATCCCGCCGCTGCTGGTGGAAGGTAAGCGTTAAATAAAAGGTCCGATGCCCATCGGACCTTTTTATTAAGGTCAAATTACCGCCCATACGCACCAGGTAATTAAGAATCCGGTAAAACCGAGAATGGTCGTTAACACTGTCCAGGTTTTCAGACCGTCTGCTACCGACAACCCCAGATATTTGGTCACAATCCAGAACCCTGAGTCATTAATATGTGACGCGCCAAGCCCACCAAAGCAGGCTGCCAGCGTCACCAATACGCACTGAATCGGATTCAATCCCATCACCGCTTCTGAGAGTAACCCGCCGGTTGTCAGGATTGCTACGGTTGCTGACCCCTGCGATGCACGCAGAGCCAGTGAAATAATAAATGCGGCTGGTAACAGAGGCAGGTCAATCATTTGTAGCATATTGGCAAGGGCTTTGCCGACGCCCGATTCCACCAGCACTTTGCCAAATACCCCTCCAGCACCAGTAACCAAAATCACTACCGCCGCAGTGGGAAGGGCTGAGCCCATAATGTCGCTGGTGTGTTGTAAGCTCCAGCCGCGACGTAAAGCCAATAACCAGAATGCCAGCACCAGCGCAATCATTAGAGCTACCATTGGTGAGCCGATCAGCTGTAGCGTACCAAGCAGGGGATGCGAAGGCGGCATCAGTGTTGCGGAAACCGTACCCGCCATGATAATCGCGATAGGAATAACAATTAGCGAGGTGACCAGCGCGACGCCCGGTGGATTTATTTTATCGCTTAATTTTGTTGCGCCTTCCTCACTGGCCGGAGCCAGTTGCATCTGTTCCAGTACTTCCACCGACATCGCATATTGGCGCGTATTGATTATTTTCGCTGCAAAGTAGCCAACAATCCCTACGGGAATAGAAATCGCAATACCGATGATGGTTAGCCAGCCGATGTCTGCGTGGAGTAACCCCGCTGCGGCGACAGGGCCTGGATGCGGCGGTACCGCCACATGAACAGTTAGCATGATTCCAGCGACAGGCAGGCCAAATTTGAGTGGCGATATTTTGGCAACCTTGGCAAAACCGTAAATGATTGGCGCAAGAATAATAAAGCCGACATCAAAGAAGACGGGAATACCGAGGAAGAACGCTGCCAGAGTCAGCGCAGCGATAGTTCGTTTGTCACCTAACTTGCGACTGAAATAATTAGCCAGTGACTCTGCACCACCAGAGTGTTCGATCATACGCCCCAGCATAGCGCCCAGACCAATAATAATAGTGACGGAACCAAGCACACCGCCCATCCCGGCGATCATCACTTTACCCACTTCGCCCGCCGGTATACCCGCCGCAAGTGCGACTAACAGGCTGACGAGGAGCAGAGCAACGAATGGTTGTACCTTTGCCTTGATGACCAGCAGCAACAGCATGATTACGCCAGCTAACGCAATGCATAACAATGTAATTGTGGACATGGGAAACCCTGTCTGAAAGTTATAGTTAACCTACCCCATCCGTAGATGGGGGGATGTATGGGTACGTTGTAATTAGGGATTTAACGAATTAGCGCCAGGCGTCAAACCAGCCAAGCCCTTCTTCGGTGAGGCCACGAGGTTTATATTCACAACCGATCCAGCCCTGATATCCCACCTCATCGAACAGGCGGAACAGCCACGGATAGTTGATTTCTCCATCGTCCGGTTCATGTCGATCAGGTAGTCCGGCAATTTGTACGTGCGCATATTTCCCAGCGTAGTCGCGGATTAAATGCGTCAGGTTGCCATCTACTTTTTGCGCATGAAAAGTATCTAGTTGAATAAACACGTTATCTCGCGCAACCTCTTCAACAATAGCCAGTGCCTGATACTGGCTGGAGAAGAGATAATGAGGCTTAACGTCGGGGCTGAGTGCTTCAACTAATATTCGCTTGCCGTGTAGCGCAAAGCGGTCGGCAGCGTAGCGGAGATTATCGATAAATACTGCCCGGTACCGTTCAGCGTCTTCGCCAGCGGGCACGACGCCTGCCATCACATGGACTTGTTCACAATTGAGCGCCAATGCATATTCCAGTGCCAGGTCGATGTCTGCGTGTGCTTCGTGCTCACGTCCGGGAAGGGCGGATAATCCCCATTCCCCCGCATTAATATCTCCGGGAGCGGTATTGAACAGCGCCAGTGTCAGATGGTTTTGCTCCAGTTGCTTTTGGATTTGCAGGGTGGAGTAGTCATAGGGAAACAGAAATTCCACAGCATCGAACCCGGCTTTTCGCGCTGCGGCGAAGCGTTCAATAAAAGGCACTTCGGTGAACATCATGGATAAATTAGCTGCAAAACGAGGCATTGCATTAACTCCTTAATTCCGCAATTTCACCTGCGGTCAGATAACGGATCGGGCGGTCACCGAGAATAAAAATCAGCTTTGCCGTTTCCTCCAGCTCTTCCATATTGTTGGCGGCTTCTTGCAGGCTTTCACCGCAAACCACTGGGCCATGATTTGCCAGTAAAAAAGCCTGATTGTCTGCTGCCAGTTCCGCCAGATCCTGTGCGATGCGTTTATCGCCCGGTCGGTAATAAGGCACCAGCGGGACATTTCCCATCCGCATCACCACGTATGGTGTGAACGGACGAATAACGTTGCTGCTGTCCAGCCCTTGCAGGCAGGAAAGCGCCGTCGACCATGTGCTGTGCAAATGCACCACCGCTTTACAGCGCGGATTGTTGCGATACAGCGCCAGATGAAAGAGCACCTCTTTCGAGGGTTTGTCACCACTTAACCATTCGCCATCCGCGGCGACTTTGGAAAGCCGCTGCGGATCGAGATTGCCCAGGCATGAACCTGTCGGTGTCGCCAGTAAATTCCCGTCAGGTAAAAGCAGCGACAGATTGCCAGCCGAACCGGTTGCATAGCCGCGCTGAAAGAATGAACTGGCAATCCGCGTCATCTCCTCTCGCAAAGACTGCTCTACTTTTGCGAAATCGCTCATGATAAAAACTCTCTTTGGGCTCGTGAAAAAAAAGCTTCATCACCGAAGTTGCCAGATTTAAGGGCGAGTGAGACAGGCTTATCCAGTGCGTTTACCCACGGCACGCCGGGGGAAATGGTTGGGCCAATATGAAACCCTTTTATGCCCAGGCTCTGTGTGACTACGCCGGAGGTCTCACCGCCTGCGACAATAAAGCGTGTCACGCCTTCCGCTGCTAACCGCGCCGCTAGTTGAGAAAATAGAGTTTCTACTGCCTGACTGGCTTTTTGTGCACCGTATTGCTGTTGAATTGCTGCCAATGCGTCAGTGCTGGCGGTGGCAAAAACCAGTGGAGCAAGTACACTTTCCTGGCCCAGAACCCACTCTGCCAGTTCGTGTGCATAAGCGGCCAGAGTTTCGGTTGAGAGGCAGCGTGCCACATCAACTTCACGGGCTGGTGCAATTTGACGGTAATGTGCCACCTGGCGGTTGGTCATTTGAGAGCATGAACCGGAGAGCACTACGCCGCGCCCAGCGAGCGGATGCCCTGCTTCGCGAGCCTGGTTACCGTTTTCTTGCGCCCACTGCCGGGCCAGGCCAATCGCCAGACCAGAACCGCCCGTTACCAGTGGGGCATCGCGCAAGGCTTCTCCCTGAATTTCCAGATGGTGTTCGGTCAGCGCATCAAGCACCGCGTAGCGGTAGCCCTCTTGCTGTAAGCGAGCCAGCTCTTGACGAACGGCATCCACACCTTGTTCGAAAACATGTGCCGAAACGACGCCGCAGCGCCCTGTGGATTGCGCTTCAACCAGACGGGGAAGATAGCTGTCGGTCATGGGATTTACCGGGTGATGGCGCATCCCGGATTCGGCCAGCAGTTGATTCATTACGAACAAATACCCCTGATAAACCGTACGTCCGTTGACCGGCAGGGCCGGAGAGAAGACCGTAAACGGCGTGTCGAGAGCATCCATTAATGCATCGGTAACCGGGCCGATATTACCTTTCGCCGTACTGTCGAAAGTAGAGCAGTATTTGAAATAGATCTGTTTGCAACCTTGCTGTTGCAACCAGCTCAGAGCCGCCAGCGATTGCTGTGTGGCTTCAACCACCGGACAGGAGCGCGTTTTCAGGCTGATCACCAGTGCGTCGATTGCTTCCGGCATTTTACCTGTTGGAACACCGTTAATTTGTACCGTTGGTAGACCGTTTTCCACCAGAAAACTGGCGATATCCGTCGCGCCGGTAAAATCATCGGCGATAACGCCAATCTTGATCATGATTTCGCTCCCGGTAGAGTGATGCCAGAGAAAATCTTGATAACTGCGCTATCGTCTTCTTTCCCGTAACCTGCGTTACTGGCGCTGGTGAACATATTCAATGCTGTTGAGGCCAATGGCAGCGGGAAGTGCAGGGCTTTGGCTGTATCGGCAACCAGACCAAGATCCTTAACAAAAATATCGACGGCTGAATGCGGGGTGTAATCGCCATCCACCACATGACGCATCCGGTTTTCGAACATCCAGGAATTTCCGGCGGCATTGGTCACGACGTCATACATCACATCCAGCGGGATCCCCGCACGGGCTGCAAGTGCCATCGCTTCGGCTCCGGCAGCAATATGTACGCCCGCTAACAACTGGTGAATAATTTTTACGGTCGAACCTAGTCCCGGTTCTGCACCTATGCGATAAACTTTTCCGGCAACGGCTTCCAGCACGGGTGCCAGTCGTTCAAAGGCAATATCGCTACCGGAGGCCATGACAGTCATTTCACCGTTAGCGGCTTTTACTGCACCACCAGAAACTGGCGCATCCAGCATTTCCAGATCGAATCCAGCCAGAGCGGTAGCAATTTCTTGCGCATCAGCACTAGCGATAGTGGAAGAAACCATTACTGCCGTACCGGGTTTCAGATGTTGTGCAACGCCTGTTTCACCAAACAGCACCTGTTTAACCTGGGCCGCATTGACCACCAGCACCAGCAGAGCGTCCAGTTTTTCGGCAAACGTCGCGGCGTTATCAGAAACCCCGCAAGCACCTGCCTCTTTCAACGTAGCGCAGGCATTGCTGTTCAGGTCTGCGCCCCAGGTAGAAAGACCTGCGCGGACACATGACAGTGCTGCTCCCATTCCCATTGACCCTAAGCCAACGATACCGACATGAAACTCAGATCCCGTTTTCATCTGCTCTCCTTGTTAATTTAAGTGATATTTTGTTTGATATTGTGAATATAAGCGCTGGAAGATAACGATATGGTGAGCTGATTCACATAAATTAACATTGTGTGTTATTTTATGTGAACTAAGCGTTAGTTGCGCCGCGCACGTTTCGCAGGCAAATAGCGTAGAATGTCAGCAGGACAAAGGAAGGAGCAAAAGTTGATACCCGTAGAGCGTCGCCAAATCATCCTTGAGATGGTAGCTGAAAAAGGCATTGTCAGTATTGCTGAACTAACGGACAGAATGAATGTGTCACATATGACCATTCGTCGGGATTTACAAAAACTGGAGCAGCAGGGAGCCGTTGTGCTGGTGTCCGGAGGCGTCCAGTCTCCGGGACGCGTGGCGCATGAACCTTCTCATCAGGTAAAAACTGCGCTGGCAATGACGCAAAAAGCGGCTATTGGCAAGCTGGCGGCAAGTCTTGTTCAGCCGGGAAGTTGTATCTATCTGGATGCGGGAACGACCACGTTAGCGATAGCACAGCATCTGATTCACATGGAGTCACTGACTGTGGTCACAAACGATTTCGTTATTGCGAACTACTTGCTCGACAACAGTAATTGCACAATTATTCACACTGGCGGTGCAGTGTGTCGGGAAAACCGTTCCTGTGTCGGGGAAGCCGCTGCGACCATGCTGCGCAGCCTGATGATTGATCAGGCTTTTATTTCTGCATCGTCATGGAGTGTGCGGGGGATTTCTACGCCAGCGGAAGATAAAGTCACGGTGAAACGGGCGATTGCCAGTGCCAGCCGCCAGCGAGTTTTGGTCTGTGATGCGACGAAATATGGTCAGGTGGCGACATGGCTGGCGTTACCATTAAGCGAGTTTGATCAGATTATTACAGACGACGGTTTGCCGGAGAGTGCCAGTCGCGCGCTGGCGAAGCAGGATCTCTCTTTGCTGGTAGCGAAAAATGAATAATGGCCTGCAATAACATCTGGTTACTCATGCTTCACAGAAGAAGCATGAGACTACCTTATTTTATAAAATGACAGCCGCCCACTTTTCGGCGATCCGGTATCAATATAAATCTGGTTAGCGAACGTCTGAATGTTATCAAACATCATATGTCCAAATATAAAATAATCAGCGCCGTTTATTTGTTGTAACTCGCCATTAAGCGATTTCTGCACACGATCAACAGGCCAGAGTAATTCGCTCTCCGCTATTTCTTTACCAAAGAGATATTCACTCCCCGGATAATCTGCATGTGCGATGACATATTTTATGTTGTCGTTAGTGATTTCAATAATATGTGGAAGGTGATGGAATTTCAGCAACAGATCTGTAGCTTCTTTTTGCTCTGAATCATTTAAATCGAAAAACCAGTCACCACCGCTGGCAAGCCACATATTGCCATCGCCGGTCGCGAACGCATCCAGCGCCATTGCTTCGTGGTTGCCTTTAACGGAGATAAACCAGGGCTGGTTTAGCAGGCGCAGGACGTCAAGACTCTCCGGCCCACGATCAATATTATCGCCGACAGAAATAAGTAAGTCGGTTTCGGGGAAAAAAGAGAGTTGATGTAAGCGGGATTGTAATAACTGATATTCACCATGAATATCACCAACGACCCATATATGGCGATAGTGATGGGCATTGATTTTTTGATAGCGTGTAGATGGCATGGTTTTACCCTGTAAAATAAGCTTTCCTATTATACAGGGTATTTTTATTTGATTCGTCAGTTGTCGTTAATATTCCCGATAGCAAAAGACTATCGGGAATTTTTATTACACCAGACTCTTCAAGCGATAAATCCACTCCAGCGCCTGACGCGGAGTCAGTGAATCCGGGTCCAGGTTTTCCAGTGCCTCGACCGCAGGCGAAGTTTCTTCTGGTACGGACAGCAAAGACATTTGCGTACCATCCACTTGCGTAGCGGCGGCGTTCGGCGAAATGCTTTCCAGCTCACGCAGTTTTTGCCGTGCGCGCTTAATAACCTCTTTCGGTACGCCCGCCAGAGCAGCAACCGCCAGGCCGTAGCTTTTGCTCGCCGCGCCATCCTGCACGCTGTGCATAAAGGCAATGGTGTCGCCGTGCTCCAGTGCATCGAGATGCACGTTGGCGACGCCTTCCATTTTCTCCGGTAACTGTGTCAGCTCGAAATAGTGGGTGGCAAACAGCGTCAATGCCTTAATCTTATTCGCCAGATTTTCCGCGCACGCCCACGCCAGCGACAGACCATCGTAAGTGGACGTTCCACGCCCGATCTCATCCATCAATACCAGACTATATTCGGTGGCATTATGTAAAATATTGGCGGTTTCGGTCATCTCCACCATAAAGGTCGAACGCCCGGAAGCCAGGTCATCTGCCGCGCCTACGCGGGTAAAGATACGGTCAATCGGGCCAATCTCGACTTTTTGCGCCGGTACGTAGCTGCCGATATAGGCCATTAGCGCAATCAACGCGGTCTGGCGCATATAGGTACTTTTACCGCCCATGTTCGGACCGGTGATGATCAACATGCGACGCTGCGGCGACAGATTCAGCGGGTTGGCGATAAACGGCTCATTCAGCACCTGTTCAACCACCGGATGGCGGCCTTCGGTAATGCGAATGCCCGGTTTATCAATAAAGGTCGGGCAGGTGTAGTTCAGGGTATAGGCCCGTTCCGCCAGGTTCACCAGCACGTCGAGTTCCGCCAGCGCGCTCGCGCTCTGTTGCAACGCTTCCAGATGCGGCAACAGCAGGTCGAACAGTTCTTCATAAAGCTGTTTTTCCAGAGCCAGTGCTTTGCCTTTTGAGGTGAGAACTTTATCTTCGTACTCTTTTAGCTCTGGAATGATGTAGCGCTCGGCGTTTTTCAGCGTCTGGCGACGCATGTAGTTGATGGGTGCCAGATGGCTTTGCCCACGGCTGATTTGAATGTAGTAGCCGTGCACCGCATTAAAGCCAACTTTCAGCGTGTCCAGGCCGGTACGTTCACGCTCGCGGACTTCCAGACGCTCCAGATAATCGGTCGCGCCGTCAGCCAGCGCGCGCCACTCATCCAGCTCTTCGTTATAGCCCGATGCGATAACACCACCGTCGCGTACCAGCACCGGCGGTGTGTCGATGATTGCTCGCTCCAGCAGATCGCGCAGCTCGGCAAACTCGCCCATCTTCTCACGTAGCGCCTGTACCGGTGCACTATCGACAGTTTCTAACTGCGCACGCAGCTCCGGCAGTTGCTGGAAAGCGTGGCGCATACGGGCCAGATCGCGTGGGCGAGCAGTTCGTAAAGCCAGACGTGCCAGAATACGTTCCAGGTCGCCGACCTGACGCAGTACCGGCTGCAACTCGGCGGTGAAATCCTGCAATGCGCCAATAGTTTGCTGGCGCTCAAGCAACACGCGGGTATCGCGCACTGGCATATGCAGCCAGCGTTTCAGCATACGACTACCCATCGGCGTGACGGTGCAGTCGAGCACAGAAGCCAGCGTATTTTCCGCACCGCCCGCCAGGTTCTGAGTAATTTCCAGGTTACGACGTGTCGCGGCATCCATAATGATGCTGTCCTGCTCACGTTCCATGGTGATAGAACGAATATGCGGCAGGGTCGTGCGTTGGGTATCTTTCGCATACTGCAACAGACAACCGGCAGCACAAAGTCCGCGCGGCGCGTTCTCGACGCCAAAACCGACCAGATCGCGGGTGCCAAATTGCAGATTCAACTGCTGGCGCGCGGTGTCGATTTCAAACTCCCACAGCGGGCGACGGCGCAGGCCGCGACGGCCTTCAATCAGCGACATCTCGGCGAAATCTTCTGCATACAGCAGTTCCGCCGGATTAGTGCGTTGCAGCTCTGCCGCCATCGTTTCGCGGTCGGCCGGTTCGCTCAGGCGAAAACGCCCGGAGCTGATATCCAGCGTCGCGTAGCCGAAACCTTTGCTGTCCTGCCAGATAGCCGCCAGCAGGTTGTCCTGACGCTCCTGTAACAGGGCTTCATCGCTGATGGTGCCTGGCGTAACGATACGCACAACTTTGCGCTCAACCGGACCTTTGCTGGTCGCCGGATCGCCAATTTGTTCGCAGATGGCAACGGACTCTCCCTGATTCACCAGTTTGGCGAGATAGTTTTCCACCGCATGGTAGGGAATCCCCGCCATCGGGATCGGCTCTCCCGCCGAAGCACCGCGTTTGGTCAGTGAAATATCCAGCAGTTGCGACGCGCGTTTTGCGTCGTCATAAAACAGTTCATAAAAATCACCCATCCGGTAAAACAGCAGGATCTCGGGATGCTGGGCTTTCAGCTTGAGATACTGCTGCATCATGGGCGTATGGGCGTCGAAATTTTCTATTGCACTCATGGGGTTATGTCCGGTTCCCTGATATTAAATGGGGTGTGATGGTTTTTATTTTCGTTGTAATCACATAAGGCGCACATGATACCGGAGTTAATCATTTCAGGGGAAGAAGCGAACGGCGAGTTCTTGATGCTGGTTCCGGGAAAGATGCTGTTTTGCAGCTTTTGCGTGATGCTTATGAAGCAAGTACGCAAAATTGCGTCGGTTGGCGAACCTTTCTTCTTTAGAGTCATAGTGCCCTTTAAGATTAAGATGTAATATAAATACATCTTAATGAGGTGGAGGCAGCATGTCCGGCAAGCGTATCTCTCGTGAAAAACTGACGATTAAAAAAATGATCGATCTTTATCAAGCGAAATGCCCGCAGGCGTCAGCGGAGCCGGAGCATTACGAGGCGTTGTTTGTTTACGCGCAAAAGCGGCTGGATAAATGTGTGTTCGGCGAAGAGAAACCAGCCTGTAAGCAGTGTCCGGTGCACTGTTACCAGCCTGCAAAGCGTGAAGAGATGAAACAGATTATGCGTTGGGCCGGGCCGAGAATGCTGTGGCGTCATCCGATCTTAACCGTGCGTCATCTCATCGATGACAAGCGTCCGGTGCCAGAACTGCCGGAAAAATATCGTCCGAAAAAACCTCGTGAATAGTATGCCGGACAGGCAGATCTGTCCGGCAATTTGCAGTTAAATCAATGCCGATTTATCAATTCCCAGCCGCTTCATCCGTGACAGCAGGGTCGTGCGTTTCAGCCCCAGACGTTGCGCAGCGCCTTTAGGCCCGGCAACCACGCCGTTGGTTTCTTTCAGCACGCGAACAATCAACTGATATTCATCTTCGCCCTCCTGGGCGACAACCGTTGCGGCAGGCGGCGTTTCAGGTTCCGGTAAAACAATATCTGGCAATGACAGCTGCAGCACGTTACCGCGTGTTAGCAATACCGCGCGCTCAATGACGTTTTCCAGTTCGCGTACGTTACCCGGCCACTCCATGTTGCTCAAGGTGCGCAGCGTCTCGGCAGGAATGCTGTCGATATTGCGCCCCAGACGACGGGCAATTTTGAAGGTAAAGGCTTTCGCCAGCAGCGGAATATCTTCCGGACGCTCGCGTAGTGGCGGCAGGTGAATCGGGAATACGTTCAGGCGGTAATAGAGATCGCTACGGAACTCTCGGTCGGCGACCATTTTTTTCAGATCGCGGTTAGTCGCGGCGATTAGACGCACGTCCGTCTGAATGATTTTGTTGCTGCCGAGACGTTCAAACTCCTGTTCCTGCAATACACGCAGCAACTTCGGCTGTAACTCCAGTGGCATATCGCCCACTTCGTCGAGGAACAGGGAGCTTTTATCCGCCAGTTCAAAACGACCAATGCGCTGGGCGCTGGCACCGGTAAAAGCCCCACGCTCATGACCAAACAGATCGCTTTCCAGCAATCCGGCAGGCATCGCCGCGCAGTTCATTTTGACCATGCGGCGATTATTACGCCCACTGAGATTATGGATCGCACGGGCAATCAGCTCTTTACCCGTGCCAGTTTCACCGAGGATCAGCACGGTACTGTCACTTTGCGCCACCATTTCAACTTGTTTAAGCACGCTGTACATGGCTTCGCTGCGGCCAATAATCTCGCCAAATTCACTATCAACATTGTTGAGCTGCTCGGTCAGGGCGAGGTTTTCATCAACCAGCCGTTCTTTCAGACGATGGATTTCCTGATAGGCGAGGGCGTTATCGACAGCGATTGCCACACGTTCGGCAATCTGGCGCAGTAAATTCAGATTGGTAGTGGTAAACACTTTCTCTTCGCATTGCGCCAGTTTCAGCACGCCCAGCATGGTGTCGCCAGACATCAGCGGTAACAGGCACAAGGTTTGAATCTGGTTGCCCCAGGTGTCGAACAACATGCGTTCATAGGGGGCTAAATCGTCCCGCTCGTGGAGATTGATCAGCAGCATCTCTTTACTTTTGAACACGCGTTCGGTGAGGGTTCCGGCTTCATCGACTTCGCTCTGTTCGTGGGCGGGATGTTGTTTATCAAGATAGTGAGTGGAGTAGATGTTGAGTTTGTTTTTACGGTGGCTGCGTAAGACGATACTGATATCGTCAATGTCGAAATAGTAATGGATTTCTTTGGCGACTTCGCTGACCAGTTCGTCCATATCCAGGCGGGAAAGCACCGCGTTGGTAATGGCAACCAGGATGCGGAAGTTATCGCGCTCCCGGCATAACAACTCATAGTCGACATTGTTGACGACGCGGCTCTGGATTTGTTCGGTGACGACAGAAACGATCTGCGTAAATGTTTGCAGACGATTGAACTCTTTTTCGCTCCAGGGGCGATCGTCATAACGAATAAATTCACAGCCACCAAAAATATGCCCTTCTGCCGCCAGTGGCATCAGGCAATAGTGACCAAATTTTGGGTATAGCCCACCTGCGGCCAGCTGCGGCCAGGTTTCACAAAATTCTTCGTAACTGCAATGCAGCGTATCAGGGCGCGACAAAATGCTGCGTACCGGACCGTGTGCCAGAACAGTTTCGTCTTCATATTTAATGGGGGTGTCTTTTTCACGCGATGCGTAATAAGACGCACGTTGAGTCTGCGCTTGCCACAACACAATAGCCGCGTTGTCGGCGAGCGCAGAACGCTTTACCAGTTGCGAAAGAGCCTCACACAGCGAGGCCAGATCGGGCTGCTGCAATAGTGTCCGAGTGATGTCGAACAACCCTTGCTGTCCGAGATCACTCATCGGTGTATATGACATTTTGTTCTTCCAGGAAAGCACCGCAAAGCGGTGCAAAAGGTCATTGACTAACTATAGGAGATTTAGAATTTTATTAGCATATACGCGGAAGCGGTTCGGCGTGTGGTAAATCGAGGGTTCGTTTCACGCCATACAGACCGGCAAGACGAACACCTTTACGTTCCACCACTTCACCAATCAGCGCCGCGTCTTTCCCCAGTGGATGGGAATGTAACGCAGCCAGCACTTGCTCTGCCGCGTTGCGTTCAACGGCGATCACCAGTTTGCCTTCGTTGGCAAAGTTCAGGGCGTCCAGTCCCAGCAATTCGCAAACGCCGCGCACGGCAGGTTTAACCGGCAGCGCTGATTCAGAAATTTCAATACCGCAACCGCAGGCTGCCGCGAACTCATGAACCACCGCATTTACACCACCACGGGTGGCATCACGCAGCGCTTTCACGCCGGGAATGTCACGCAGCGTCTGAATAAGCGGCGTCAGCACCGCGCAGTCGCTGACCAGTTCGCCATCCAGCCCCAGCTGCTCACGCAGGTTAAGGATAGTCGCCCCGTGGTCGCCGAGCGTGCCGCTCACCAGCAACACATCGCCTGCGGTTAGCGTCTGTGCGCCCCAATGAATATTCGCCGGAATTGCGCCCATGCCAGCGGTGTTGATAAACAGTTTATCTGCCGCGCCGCGCTGCACCACTTTAGTATCGCCAGTAACGATGGCAATGCCTGCCGTGCGCGCGGTTTCTGCCATGCTGGTCACTACGGCTTTCAGTGTCTCCATCGGCAATCCTTCTTCGAGGATAAAGCCACAGGAGAGATAGCGCGGAATAGCGCCACTGACCGCAACGTCATTCGCAGTGCCGCAAATCGCCAGCTTGCCGATATTACCGCCAGGAAAGAACAGCGGGTCAATGACGTAACTGTCGGTGGAGAACGCCAGACGGTCGCCTTCCGCTACCAGCTGCGCCAGATCAAGACGTGCCTGATCTTCCTGCTCTGCCAGCCACGGGTTGGCAAAGGCTTCCATAAACAGGCTGTTGATTAATTGCTGCATCGCCTGGCCGCCGCTGCCGTGGGCGAGTTGGATATTATTCACGCTTCACTCTCCTGCTGACGATACTGATACCACGCGGCGCACGCTCCTTCGGAGGAGACCATCAGTGCACCAAATGCGGTTTGAGGATTACAGGTGTTACCAAACAGCGGGCATTGATGCGGCTTACATTTGCCCGTTAATACTTCACCACAACGTGCGCGCGGGTCATCGCAGACCTGCTGCGGTGCCGGGCGGAAATGTGCTTCGGCATCGAATCGTTGATAATCCGGCGTCAGGTGTACGCCAGAAGATTCAATCACGCCTAAGCCGCGCCATTCGCTGTCGCCGTTGACACAGAACACATCGGCAATCGCCTGTTGCGCCAGCAGGTTACCGGCATCCGGTACCACTCGACGATACTGATTCTCTACCTTGCTGTGGGCCGCTATTTTCTGCTCCACCAGCATGACCACGCCTTGTAGTAGATCAAGGGGTTCGAAACCAGCGACCACCAGCGGACGATGAAAATCGCTGGCGATAAAATTATAGGCATCAGTGCCGATAACCATACTAACGTGGCCCGGCGCGAGGAACGCGTCGATACCGTTATCCGGCTGTTCCAGCAAACTGCGCAGCGTCGGGATAAGCGTAATATGCTGGCAGAAGAAGTAAAAATTCTGCACATCGCGGGCTTTCGCCTGTTGCAGGGTGATGGCGGTGGTCGGCATGGTGGTTTCAAAACCTAAGCCGAAGAATACGACTTTACGGGTTGGATTCTCCTGCGCCAGTTTCAACGCATCCATCGGCGAGTAAACGATGCGCACATCGGCACCGCGTGCTTTTGCCTGCAACAGCGATCCCTGTTTCCCTGGTACGCGCATGGCGTCGCCAAAGGTACAGAAGATGACTTCCGGATGGCTGGCAATCTCCACGCAGGTGTCGATTCTACCCATCGGCAGTACACACACCGGACAACCCGGACCGTGGATAAACTCAACGTTTTCCGGCAGTAACTGGTCGAGGCCGAATTTAAAGATAGCGTGGGTATGACCGCCACACACTTCCATAATCCGCAGAGGGCGTTCGGCGGTGTAAGAGAGATGTGAAGCACGTTCGCGCAGATGCTCAATTAACTGCATCACCTGTTCCGGCGCGCGATATTCATCAACAAAACGCATTATTTTTCCTCGCCATACAACAGCGCGCCGACATCCGGCTCAACGTCAAACATGTTTTGTAAGGCGTCGAGAGTGTCGCGTGCTTCGGCTTCATTAATTACGCTCATGGCAAAGCCAACGTGAACCAGTACCCACTGGCCCACGCGCGGCTGACCGTTTTTATCGCAGCTGCCGACTAACGTTAAATCGACATCGCGCTGAATGCCGCAGACGTCGACTTTCGCCTGGTTGCCGTCAATGGTGCGGATCTGGCCGGGAACGCCTATGCACATCGCTGTGTCTCCAGCCAGTTCAGCCACTGGTCCATCCCTTCGCCGCTGGTGGCGGAAATAAGGATGATTTCAATTTCTGGATTGACTTCGCGTGCGCAGGCGATGCACTTCTCAACGTCAAAGTTGAGATACGGCAAAAGGTCAACTTTGTTGAGCAGCATCAGCGAGGCGGCGGCAAACATATGCGGATATTTCAGCGGTTTGTCTTCACCTTCGGTAACGGAAAGGACCGCTACTTTGTGTTTTTCACCGAGATCGAAGCTGGCCGGGCATACGAGGTTGCCAACGTTTTCGATAAACAGAATACCGTTATCGTCCAGTGGCAGACGCGGTGCGGCGTCGGCAATCATCTGTGCGTCAAGGTGGCAGCCTTTACCAGTGTTCACCTGAATCGCTGGTGTGCCGGTAGCGCGAATGCGTGCGGCATCGTTCACGGTTTGCTGATCGCCTTCAATAACTGCGCACGGAACGCTGTCTTTCAGGCGCATTAAGGTTTCCGTCAGCAGGGTGGTTTTACCGGAACCAGGGCTGGAAACCAGGTTGAGCACCAGTTGCTTGCGGGCAGCAAAGCGCGCGCGGTTGCGTTCAGCCAGACGGTTATTTTTGTCCAGCACGTCAATTTCGACTTCCAGCATCCGACGCTGGCTCATGCCCGGCGCGTGAGTGCCCGCTTCGCCATGACCGTAATGCAGGTCGCCTTCTTCAGTCTGGCTGGGGGTAAATTCAGGCGCTTTAATGCCGGTGATTTTCATCTTCGGGCGTGCCGCCGGGGCAAATGGCGCGCTACGAAACGCGGAATGAGGGTTATGTTCATCACCCTCGATATACAGGTTGCCTTCACCGCAACCGCATGTTGTACACATCGCTCACTCCTGGTCTATTTCTATCCGCCGAATCTGTAAACCGTCGTCTGCCACAATCTGTAGCATGTCACCATGACACTGTGGACAGCGGCGGACGCGCTGGGTCAGTAGCGTCACATACTGTTGGCATGTTTCACACCAGCATTCGGCCTCTTGTTCTTCGAGGTGCAGTTTACAACCTTCCGCCACGCTGCCGCGGCAAACCAGATCAAAACAAAAGGCAAGAGAGCTGGTTTCGACACAAGAAAATGCGCCAATTTTGAGCCAGACCCCAGTTACGCGTTTTGCGCCGTGTTTTGCGGCCTGCTGTTCGATCAATTCCAGTGCCCGTTGGCAGAGGGTTATTTCGTGCATATCGCCTCCCATTAACTATTGCCAGCTACAAGCAATAATTGTGCCAGTGTTGATTATCCCTGCGGTGAATAATGTCGATGATGTCGAAATGACACGTCGACACGGCGACGAAATTCATCTTTATCTTAAAAATCTCTTTAATAACAATAAATTAAAAGTTGGCACAAAAAATGCTTAAAGCTGGCATCTCTGTTAAACGGGTAACCTGACAATGACTATTTGGGAAATAAGCGAGAAAGCCGATTACATCGCACAGCGGCATCGTCGCCTACAGGACCAGTGGCACATCTACTGCAATTCGCTGGTTCAGGGGATCACGTTATCGAAAGCGCGCCTGCATCACGCCATGAGCTGCGCGCCGGACAAAGAACTCTGTTTCGTCCTTTTTGAACATTTTCGTATTTACGTCACCCTGGCGGATGGCTTTAACAGCCACACCATCGAGTATTACGTCGAAACAAAAGATGGCGAAGACAAACAGCGGATTGCGCAGGCGCAACTGAGCATTGACGGCATGATTGATGGCAAGGTCAACATCCGCGATCGCGAACAGGTTCTGGAACACTATCTCGAAAAAATCGCTGGCGTTTACGACAGCTTATACACCGCCATTGAAAACAATGTGCCGGTGAATTTAAGCCAACTGGTAAAGGGACAAAGCCCGGCAGCATGAGCTGAGGCTTTGCCCGTTTTGCAGGCGTTACGCCTGTTTGGGGATGGGCGTGTCGATGAGTGTCGAAAATGACATTTCATCGGCATGTTTTCGTCAAAAATGACAATCACCTGAGGAATGCCTGGTGAATCGTTTTGTAATTGCTGACTCCACGCTCTGTATCGGCTGCCACACTTGTGAGGCCGCCTGTTCAGAGACGCATCGCCAGCACGGCCTGCAATCAATGCCGCGCCTGAGAGTGATGCTGAATGAAAAAGAATCTGCGCCGCAGCTCTGTCACCACTGTGAAGATGCACCCTGCGCGGTGGTCTGCCCGGTTAACGCCATCACCCGCGTTGATGGGGCCGTGCAGTTGAATGAAAGCCTGTGCGTAAGCTGCAAGCTGTGCGGCATCGCCTGCCCGTTTGGCGCAATTGAATTTTCCGGCAGCCGTCCGCTGGATATTCCTGCAAATGCCAATACCCCGAAAGCGCCACCGGCACCGCCTGCTCCGGCGCGTATCAGTACGCTGCTTGACTGGGTGCCGGGTATTCGCGCGATCGCCGTCAAATGTGACCTTTGTAGCTTTGATGAACAAGGTCCGGCCTGCGTGCGGATGTGCCCGACCAAAGCCCTGCATCTGGTGGATAACACCGATATCGCCCGCGTTAGCAAACGTAAGCGTGAGCTGACCTTTAACACGGACTTTGGCGATCTCACCTTGTTTCAGCAGGCTCAAAGTGGAGAGGCTAAATGAGCGCAATTTCCCTGATCAATAGCGGCGTGGCGTGGTTTGTCGCCGCCGCTGTTCTGGCATTTCTCTTTTCTTTTCAAAAGGCGCTAAGCGGCTGGATAGCCGGAATTGGCGGCGCGGTTGGTAGCCTGTATACGGCAGCCGCGGGCTTTACTGTGCTGACTGGCGCGGTTGGCGTGAGCGGTGCGCTGTCGCTGGTAAGCTACGATGTGCAAATCTCTCCGCTTAACGCGATTTGGCTGATTACGCTCGGTCTGTGCGGTCTGTTTGTCAGCCTCTACAACATTGACTGGCATCGCCACGCGCAGGTGAAGTGCAACGGCTTGCAGATCAATATGTTGATGGCTGCCGCCGTCTGCGCCGTCATCGCCAGCAACCTCGGCATGTTCGTGGTAATGGCTGAAGTCATGGCCTTGTGTGCGGTGTTCCTTACCAGCAACAGCAAAGAGGGCAAACTGTGGTTTGCGCTGGGGCGTCTTGGCACTCTGCTGCTGGCGATTGCTTGCTGGCTGCTGTGGCAGCGTTATGGCACGCTGGATCTGCGCCTGCTGGATATGCGTATGCAACAGCTGCCGCTCGGTTCCGATATCTGGCTGCTCGGTGTGATTGGCTTTGGCCTGCTGGCCGGGATTATTCCGCTGCACGGCTGGGTGCCGCAGGCACATGCTAACGCCTCTGCGCCAGCTGCCGCGTTGTTTTCTACGGTAGTCATGAAAATTGGCCTGCTGGGCATGTTAACCCTGTCACTGCTTGGCGGTAATGCACCGCTGTGGTGGGGGATCGCGCTGCTGGTGCTCGGCATGATCACCGCGTTCGTCGGTGGTCTGTATGCGTTGATGGAACACAACATCCAGCGCCTGCTGGCTTACCACACCCTGGAAAATATCGGCATTATTCTGCTGGGGCTGGGCGCTGGCGTAACGGGTATCGCGCTCGAACAACCGGCACTGATTGCTCTTGGCCTGGTCGGTGGTCTGTACCATCTGCTTAACCATAGCCTGTTCAAAAGCGTACTGTTCCTCGGAGCGGGGAGCGTCTGGTTCCGTACCGGTCATCGCGATATCGAAAAACTCGGTGGTATCGGCAAGAAAATGCCGGTTATCTCCATCGCCATGTTAGTCGGGTTAATGGCAATGGCTGCGCTGCCGCCGCTGAACGGGTTTGCCGGGGAATGGGTTATCTATCAATCCTTCTTCAAACTGAGCAATAGCGGCGCGTTTGTTGCCCGTCTGCTGGGGCCGCTGCTCGCTGTGGGTCTGGCAATTACCGGTGCGCTGGCGGTGATGTGTATGGCGAAAGTCTATGGCGTCACGTTCCTCGGCGCGCCGCGTACCAAAGAAGCCGAAAACGCCACCTGTGCGCCGCTCCTGATGAGCGTAAGCGTAGTGGCACTGGCGATTTGCTGCGTAATTGGCGGTGTTGCTGCGCCGTGGCTGCTGCCGATGCTCTCTGCTGCTGTACCTCTGCCTCTGGAGCCTGCTAACACCACCGTTTCTCAACCAATGATCACATTGCTGCTGATTGCCTGCCCGCTGCTGCCATTCATCATTATGGCGATTTGCAAAGGCGACCGCCTGCCGTCACGTTCCCGCGGTGCGGCCTGGGTGTGCGGCTACGACCATGAAAAATCAATGGTGATTACCGCTCACGGTTTTGCCATGCCGGTGAAACAGGCGTTTGCGCCAGTGCTGAAACTGCGCAAATGGCTGAATCCGGTGTCGCTGGTGCCGGGCTGGCAGTGCGAAGGTAGTGCGTTGCTGTTCCGCCGGATGGCGCTGGTTGAACTGGCGGTACTGGTGGTGATTATTGTTTCACGAGGAGCCTGAGAATGAGTGTTTTATATCCGTTAATTCAGGCGCTGGTGTTATTTGCCGTTGCGCCGCTGCTCTCCGGTATTACCCGCGTGGCGCGCGCCCGTCTGCATAACCGTCGTGGGCCGGGTGTGTTGCAGGAGTATCGTGACATTTTCAAACTGCTGGGCCGCCAGAGCGTTGGCCCGGATGCCTCCGGCTGGGTGTTCCGCCTGACGCCGTATGTGATGGTGGGCGTCATGCTGACTATCGCTACTGCGCTGCCGGTGGTGACCGTCGGTTCTCCGCTGCCGCAACTGGGTGATTTAATCACCTTACTGTATCTCTTTGCCATCGCGCGTTTCTTCTTTGCCATTTCTGGTCTGGATACCGGTAGCCCGTTTACCGCTATCGGCGCGAGCCGTGAAGCGATGCTTGGCGTGCTGGTCGAACCGATGCTGCTGCTTGGTCTGTGGGTTGCCGCACAGGTTGCCGGTTCCACCAACATCAGCAACATCACCGACACCGTTTATCACTGGCCGCTGAGCCAGAGCATCCCGCTGGTACTGGCGCTTTGTGCCTGTGCGTTCGCCACCTTTATCGAAATGGGCAAACTGCCGTTCGACCTGGCGGAAGCCGAGCAGGAGCTGCAGGAAGGCCCGCTCTCTGAATACAGCGGCAGCGGCTTTGGCGTCATGAAATGGGGTATCAGCCTGAAACAGCTGGTGGTGCTGCAGATGTTCGTCGGCGTATTTATCCCGTGGGGACAGATGGAAACCTTCACCGCCGGTGGGCTGCTGCTGGCGCTGGTGATTGCCATCGTCAAACTGGTCGTCGGCGTCCTGGTTATCGCGCTGTTCGAAAACAGCATGGCCCGTCTGCGTCTTGATATTACTCCGCGCATTACCTGGGCTGGGTTTGGCTTTGCATTTTTAGCGTTCGTCTCCTTGCTGGCGGCGTGATTAAAGAGAGTTTGAGCATGTCTGAAGAAAAATTAGGTCAACATTATCTCGCCGCGCTGAATGAGGCATTTCCGGGCGTCGTGCTGGACCACGCCTGGCAGACCAAAGATCAGCTGACCGTGACCGTGAAGGTGAACTACCTGCCGGAAGTGGTGGAGTTTCTCTACTACAAGCAGGGTGGCTGGCTGTCGGTGCTGTTTGGTAACGACGAACGCAAACTGAATGGTCATTACGCCGTTTATTACGTGCTGTCGATGGAGAAGGGCACCAAGTGTTGGGTAACGGTTCGCGTCGAAGTTGACGCCAACAAACCGGAGTATCCGTCCGTGACGCCGCGCGTTCCGGCGGCGGTGTGGGGCGAGCGCGAAGTGCGCGATATGTACGGTTTGATTCCGGTTGGTCTGCCGGATGAACGTCGTCTGGTGCTGCCGGATGACTGGCCGGATGAACTTTATCCGCTGCGTAAAGACAGCATGGATTATCGTCAGCGTCCGGCACCGACTACCGATGCTGAAACCTACGAGTTCATCAATGAACTGGGCGACAAGAAAAACAACGTCGTGCCGATTGGTCCGCTGCACGTCACTTCTGACGAACCGGGGCACTTCCGTCTGTTCGTCGATGGCGAAAACATTATCGACGCCGACTACCGCCTGTTCTACGTCCATCGCGGCATGGAAAAACTGGCGGAAACCCGTATGGGTTACAACGAAGTGACCTTCCTCTCTGACCGTGTGTGCGGGATCTGCGGCTTTGCTCACAGCACCGCCTACACCACGTCGGTGGAAAACGCGATGGGTATTCAGGTGCCAGAACGTGCGCAGATGATCCGCGCCATTCTGCTGGAGGTGGAACGCCTGCACTCGCATCTGCTCAACCTCGGCCTGGCCTGTCACTTTACCGGCTTCGACTCCGGCTTTATGCAGTTCTTCCGCGTGCGTGAAACCTCCATGAAAATGGCAGAGATCCTTACCGGTGCGCGTAAAACCTACGGCCTGAACCTGATCGGCGGGATTCGTCGCGATCTGCTGAAAGATGACATGATCCAGACCCGCCAGCTGGCGCAACAGATGCGTCGTGAAGTGCAGGAGCTGGTGGATGTGCTGCTGAGTACGCCGAACATGGAACAGCGCACCGTCGGCATTGGTCGTCTGGACCCGGAAATTGCCCGCGACTTCAGTAACGTTGGCCCGATGGTCCGTGCCAGCGGTCACGCTCGCGATACCCGCGCCGATCACCCGTTTGTTGGTTATGGCCTGCTGCCGATGGAAGTGCACAGCGAGCAGGGCTGCGACGTTATTTCCCGTCTGAAAGTGCGTATCAATGAAGTCTATACCGCGCTGAACATGATCGACTACGGTCTGGATAACCTGCCGGGCGGCCCGCTGATGGTGGAAGGCTTTACCTACATTCCGCACCGTTTCGCGCTGGGCTTTGCCGAAGCGCCGCGCGGCGACGATATCCACTGGAGCATGACCGGCGACAACCAGAAGCTGTACCGCTGGCGCTGCCGTGCCGCGACCTACGCGAACTGGCCGACCCTGCGCTACATGCTGCGCGGCAACACCGTTTCCGATGCGCCGCTGATTATCGGTAGCCTGGACCCTTGCTACTCCTGTACCGACCGCATGACCGTGGTCGATGTGCGTAAGAAGAAGAGCAAAGTGGTGCCGTACAAAGAACTCGAGCGTTACAGCATTGAGCGTAAAAACTCGCCGCTGAAATAAGGAATCGCCATGTTTACCTTTATCAAAAAAGTCATCAAAACCGGCACGGCGACCTCGTCTTATCCGCTGGAGCCGATTGCGGTTGATAAAAACTTCCGTGGTAAGCCAGAGCAGAACCCGCAGCAGTGCATCGGCTGCGCGGCCTGCGTCAATGCCTGCCCGTCAAACGCCTTAACGGTTGAAACTGACCTCGCCACAGGAGAGCTTGCGTGGGAGTTTAATCTCGGGCGCTGCATCTTCTGTGGACGCTGCGAAGAAGTCTGCCCGACGGCAGCGATCAAACTGTCGCAAGAGTACGAACTGGCGGTGTGGAAGAAAGAAGATTTCCTGCAACAGTCCCGTTTTGTGCTGTGCAGCTGTCGCGTCTGCAATCGTCCTTTCGCCGTCCAGAAAGAGATCGACTACGCCATTGCGCTGCTTAAGCACAATGGTGACAGCCGCGCGGAAAACCACCGCGAAAGCTTTGAGACTTGCCCGGAATGTAAGCGCCAGAAATGCCTGGTGCCGTCCGACCGTATTGAACTGACTCGCCATATGAAAGAGGCCATCTGATGAGCAATTTATTAGGCCCCCGTGACGCCAACGGCATTCCGGTCCCGATGACGGTGGATGAATCCATCGCCAGCATGAAGGCGTCGTTACTGAAAAAAATCAAACGTTCTGCCTACGTTTACCGCGTGGACTGCGGCGGCTGCAACGGCTGCGAAATCGAAATTTTCGCCACTTTATCGCCGCTGTTTGATGCAGAACGCTTCGGCATTAAAGTCGTTCCTTCACCGCGTCATGCGGATATTTTACTGTTTACCGGCGCGGTCACCCGTGCAATGCGATCCCCTGCGCTGCGTGCGTGGCAGTCCGCGCCGGACCCGAAAATTTGTATCTCCTACGGTGCCTGCGGTAACAGCGGTGGTATTTTCCACGATCTCTACTGCGTGTGGGGCGGTACGGATAAAATCATCCCGGTAGATGTCTACATTCCGGGTTGCCCGCCAACGCCTGCCGCCACGCTGTACGGCTTTGCAATGGCGCTCGGCCTGCTGGAGCAGAAAATTCACGCCCGTGGCCCGGGTGAGCAGGATGAACAACCGGCGGAAATCCTGCATGGCGATATGGTGCAGCCGCTGCGTGTGAAAGTGGATCGCGAAGCACGCCGCCTGGCAGGTTATCGTTACGGTCGTCAGATTGCCGATGACTTCCTGACACAGTTAGGGCAGGGCGAAGAACAGGTTGCACGCTGGCTGGAAGCGGAAAACGATCCGCGTCTGAACGAGATTGTCAGCCATCTGAATCATGTTGTAGAAGAGGCGCGTATCCGATGAGTGAAAAGGTGGTGTTCAGTCAACTGAGCCGTAAATTTATTGATGAGAACGATGCCACGCCCGCCGAGGCGCAGCAGGTGGTCTATTACAGCCTGGCGATTGGTCACCACCTTGGGGTTATCGATTGCCTGGAAGCGGCGCTCACCTGCCCGTGGGATGAATATCTGGCATGGATTGCCACTCTGGAGGCGGGCAGCGAAGCCCGCCGCAAAATGGAAGGCGTGCCGAAATATGGTGAGATCGTCATCGACATTAACCATGTGCCGATGCTGGCCAACGCATTCGATAAAGCCCGGGCAGCGCAAACTTCGCAGCAGCAGGAATGGAGTACAATGCTGCTAAGTATGCTGCATGATATTCATCAGGAAAACGCCATCTATTTGATGGTGAGGAGACTGCGTGACTGACGTTTTACTCTGTGTTGGCAATAGCATGATGGGCGATGATGGCGCTGGCCCGCTGCTGGCGGAAAAGTGCGCCGCCGCGCCGAAAGGTAACTGGGTGGTGATTGATGGCGGTAGTGCACCGGAAAACGACATCGTCGCCATCCGTGAACTGCGCCCTACGCGGTTACTGATTGTTGACGCTACTGATATGGGGCTAAACCCCGGCGAAATCCGCATCATCGACCCGGATGATATCGCCGAGATGTTTATGATGACTACCCATAACATGCCGTTGAACTACCTTATCGACCAGTTGAAAGAAGACATTGGCGAAGTGATTTTCCTCGGCATCCAGCCGGATATCGTCGGCTTTTACTACCCGATGACTCAGCCGATTAAAGATGCGGTAGAAACCGTTTATCAACGACTGGAAGGCTGGGAAGGGAATGGCGGCTTCGCGCAGTTAGCGGTGGAAGAAGAGTAGTTTTTCATTAAGGAATCAGGACAGGGATGTTCTTGATGGGGTGAACCAGCTCTGATGCCAAATGCTAAATTGCCCGATGCGCTGCGCTTATCGGGCCTTCATGGTTCGTGCGACATGTAGGCCGGATAAGGCGTTCACGCCGCATCCGGCACTGTTACCTACTCTAAATCTTCCCCATTACTGGCAATCACTTTTTTATACCACCAGAATGATTTCTTACGCGTGCGCGTCAGCGTACCGTTGCCTGCGTCGTCACGGTCAACAAAGACAAAGCCGTAGCGTTTGCTCATTTCACCCGTAGAGGCGGAAACTAAATCAATACAGCCCCATGTGGTGTAGCCCATCAGCGGAATGCCATCTGCAATCGCTTCGCCCATTGCGCGGATATGTTCGCGTAAATAGCTGATGCGATAGTCATCGTTAATCTCGCCATTGGCAGCAAGTTCATCTTTTGCGCCGAGGCCGTTTTCCACCAGAAACAGCGGCTTCTGATAACGGTCGTACATCATGTTCATGGTGATACGCAGACCGAGTGGATCAATACCCCAGCCCCAGTCGCTCACTTGCAGATACGGGTTACGCAGCGATTTCACTACGTTCGCCGCACTGCTATTGTTGGCGTTCATCTCCGCCGAGGCGCAGCGCGAGGCGTAATAGCTGAAAGAGACAAAATCGACGGTGTTTTTCAGGATTTCATCATCGCCCGGTGCTTTGTCGATGGTTACCCCTTTTTCGCGGAATACGCGGGCAGAGTAAGCCGGATACGCGCCCCGCGCCTGCACATCGATAAAAAACAGGTTTTCCCGGTCTTTCTCCAGCGCCGCCCAGACATCTTCCGGCTTGCAACTGTAAGGGTAGAAGTTACCGCCCGCCAGCATACAGCCCACCTGATTTTGCGGGTTAACCTCATGGGCGATTTTGGTGGCTAGCGCACTGGCAACCAGCTGGTGATGCGCGGCCTGATATTTCACCTGATCCTGATTTTCACCTTCTTCAAACACCAGACCCGCGCCGGAGAACGGGCTATGCAACATAATGTTGATTTCATTGAAGGTAAGCCAGTATTTCACCAGACCATCAAATGCTTCAAAGCAGGTCCGGGCGTAGCGGCTGAAAAACTCCACCAGCTTGCGGTTACGCCAGGAGCCATATTCGGTGACCAGATGCATCGGCACATCGAAGTGGCACAACGTGACCAGCGGTTCGATACCGTACTTTTTACACTCTTCAAAGACAGAACGATAAAAAGCAATGCCCTGCTGATTGGGCGTGATTTCATCGCCCTGCGGAAAGAGACGGCTCCAGGCAATTGAGGTACGGAAAACCTTGAATCCCATCTCTGCCATCAGGGCGATATCTTCTTTATAACGATGATAAAAATCCGTCGCCTCATGGCTGGGATAAAACTCGTCATCGCGCAACTGAAAACGTTTTTCCAGCCCCAGTTTCACCGCCATTCGATGCTCGCCGTGTGGGATCATATCGACAGTGGTCAGCCCTTTGCCACCTTCACGGAACGCACCTTCAGACTGGTTGGCGGCAAGCGCGCCGCCCCATAAAAAACCTTCTGGAAATACTGACATTTTCATCCTCAATTAAGACTTACTTCTTTGGCGACGGTCGGTTGTACGCTCTGATGCTTTCGCGCCTCGGCAGTCGCTTCCTCAACAGGAATATCCTCGAAGCCGAGCAACAGTGTGAGGATAAACGACAGCATGACCGCCAGCGCCATGACCGCGAACACCCAGACGATGCTCATTGGATTCGCCGGATCGAAGAACTGCACGCTGGTAAATAGCCCCGGCGCTGCCATTGAGTGGCTGGCAAGCCCCGCCATACCGGCAACCGCGCCGCAAATAAAGCCGCTGATAAGACTGGCGATAAGCGGACGTTTCAGGCGGATCGCCACGCCGTATAACGCCGGTTCGGAAATCCCCGCCATAATGGCTGATGCCGCCGCAGCCAGCGCCGTCTGGCGCAGTTCCGGGTTTTTCGTTTTCCACGCCACCGCCAGTGATGAACCGCCCAGCGACAGGTTAGCGCCGATCTCTGACGGCATGACCATCCCTTCTTTGCCGGTTTCGGCAATGGTCTGAATGATGGTTGGCGTAAAGACGCGGTGCATCCCGGTCATTACCAGCAGAGGCCACAGCGCGCCCATAATGGCGACTGAAAGCCAGCCCAGATAACCATGAATGGTGTAAACCAGCGCCGAAATGGCGCTACCGATCCAGATACCAATCGGGCCAATCAGCAGGATTGCCAGCGGTGCGGCAATCAACACAATCAGCATTGGCTTGAGGAAGTTTTTGGTCACCGCCGGTGTAATGCGATCCACCCAGCGTTCGATATATGACAGGCACCAGGTCATCACCAGCGCCGGGATCACTGTGTAGGTGTATTTCACCGCGGTGACCGGAATCAGGGCAAATTCGACATGTTCACCCTGGGCCGCTTTCGCCATCAGTTCAATAAAACTCGGATGTACCAGCACACCCGCGATGGCAATCGCCAGCGACATATTGGTTTTAAATTTGATGGCGGCAGATGCCGCGACCATCAGCGGCAGGAAGAAGAAAGCACCGTCACCAATCACATTCAGAATGGTTAAGGTCGGCGATCCTTTTGTCAGCACGCCGCTCATCTCGAGGATCATCGCCAGCAGTTTGACCATCGATCCGCCGATAATCGCCGGGATCAGCGGTGACATGGTGCCGATCAGCGCATCGAGGATCCCTGCACCAATGCGACGCAGCGTGAGTTTGGGTTTACCCACGGGCTGTGCGGGCTGCATATCTCCCGGCAGCAGGCTGACGACTTCCTGAAAGGCTTGTGAAACGGTATTGCCGATAATCACCTGACACTGGTTGTCACTACGTACCACGCCGAGCACGCCGGGGATGGTTTTTAACGTCGGGCTGTCGATAAGCTGGTCATCTTTGATAACAAAGCGCAAACGCGTCATACAGTGCGTGACCGCCGAGATGTTATCAACGCCGCCCAGTGCCGCTATCACCGAGCGTGCCAGCGCCGCATAATTTTTGGCCATCGGATTTTATCCTGTTATCAGTAGGGTAGATGTAGTTGTTATCAGTCGACGTAACGGAAAAATGCCGATGCTGAAACGGAATTAGGAAACCGGTTTCACAAAATCATGAATAGTTGTCACTAAATAAGCAAGAGAGTTAATTGTTCATTTTTTATATTTGTGAAACCGGTCACCTGAATATTTTTCCCGCCGATTGCGCAAGGACAATCGGCAAACGGTGCAGTACACTGCGTTGATTGCGTGTAAAGGGATGAAAATGATGACGACGATGCTGGAAGTGGCGAAGCGCGCCGGGGTTTCAAAAGCGACCGTTTCCCGCGTGCTTTCAGGTAATGGCTACGTCAGCCAGGAGACTAAAGATCGCGTGTTTCAGGCGGTAGAAGAGAGCGGTTACCGCCCAAATTTGCTGGCCCGCAATCTGTCGGCGAAGAGTACTCAGACGCTGGGGCTGGTAGTGACCAACACGCTTTATCACGGCATTTATTTTAGTGAATTACTGTTTCATGCCGCGCGAATGGCGGAAGAGAAAGGGCGGCAGTTGCTATTGGCAGATGGTAAACACAGCGCCGAAGAAGAGCGCCAGGCGATTCAGTATCTGCTGGATTTGCGCTGCGACGCCATTATGATTTACCCGCGTTTTTTAAGCGTGGATGAGATTGATGACATCATTGACGCGCACAGTCAGCCGATAATGGTGCTTAATCGCCGCCTGCGCAAAAACAGCAGCCATAGCGTCTGGTGCGATCATAAACAGACCAGCTTTAATGCCGTGGCAGAGTTGATAAACGCCGGACATCAGGAGATTGCTTTCCTTACCGGCTCGATGGATTCCCCCACCAGCATTGAACGTCTTGCTGGGTATAAAGACGCGCTGGCGCAGCATGGTATTGCGCTCAATGAAAAACTTATCGCTAACGGTAAATGGACGCCCGCCAGCGGGGCCGAAGGGGTAGAAACGTTGCTCGAACGTGGGGCTAAATTTAGCGCGTTAGTTGCCAGTAACGACGATATGGCGATAGGTGCGATGAAAGCGTTGCACGAGCGCGGCGTAGCGGTGCCAGAGCAGGTGTCAGTTATCGGATTCGATGATATCGCAATTGCCCCCTACACCGTTCCGGCGCTCTCCAGCGTAAAAATTCCGGTAACAGAGATGATTCAGGAAATTATTGGACGGCTGATTTTTATGCTCGATGGCGGGGATTTCTCACCGCCGAAAACCTTCAGCGGAAAACTGATCCGCCGCGACTCACTCATTGCCCTTTCGCGATAAACATTGTCATCACATGTCATCGTCACTAGTGTCGATGACATCTTTTTTCCTGCATTACAGAAATTAATTTCCTTAAATAACAGCAAATTAAAAACTGGCATGATTTGTGAATGTATCGGCGCATTAACTGTCATTGCTGGAGAATTTGATGAACCGTTTCATCATTGCTGACGCGAGTAAATGTATTGGTTGCCGTACCTGTGAAGTGGCGTGCGTGGTTTCTCATCAGGAAAATCAGGACTGTGCATCGCTGACCCCGGAAACCTTTTTACCGCGAATCCATGTCATTAAAGGTGTGAACATTTCCACGGCGACAGTCTGCCGTCAGTGTGAAGATGCACCGTGCGCTAACGTCTGCCCGAATGGTGCTATCAGCCGTGATAAAGGGTTTGTTCATGTGATGCAGGAACGTTGCATTGGTTGCAAAACCTGCGTGGTGGCTTGCCCGTATGGCGCGATGGAAGTGGTGGTACGTCCGGTGATCCGCAACAGCGGCGCGGGGCTGAATGTACGGGCTGACAAAGCTGAAGCCAATAAATGCGACCTGTGCAACCATCGTGAAGACGGCCCGGCGTGTATGGCGGCTTGCCCGACCCATGCGCTAATTTGTGTCGATCGTAATAAACTTGAACAACTGAGCGCAGAAAAACGCCGCCGTACGGCGCTGATGTTCTAAAAATCTTACAGAACTGTTCTGGCATCAAAGGAATTCCCGGAAATATTCGTAGAATACGAAGCGGGCGGTATCGCCGACCTGTGACTGCCGGATGCGACGCTGTCGTGTCCGGCTGGACGGGTTACGCAATTCATGATGGCGGGAATAACTCAATGGCAAAAAACACATCTTGCGGTGTCCAACTGCGTATTCGTGGCAAAGTGCAGGGCGTCGGTTTTCGTCCGTTTGTCTGGCAGCTGGCACAGCAATTAAATCTTCACGGCGATGTCTGTAATGACGGCGATGGCGTAGAAGTCCGGCTGCTGGAAGACCCGGAAACGTTTCTTGTTCAATTGCATCAGCACTGTCCGCCACTGGCGCGTATTGATAGCGTCGAGCGTGAGCCGTTTATCTGGTCACAACTGCCCACCGAGTTCACTATCCGCCAGAGCGCGGGAGGTGCCATGAATACGCAAATTGTCCCGGATGCCGCTACTTGCCCTGCTTGCCTTGCCGAAATGAATACCCCAGGCGAACGGCGTTATCGTTATCCGTTTATCAACTGTACCCACTGCGGCCCGCGTTTCACCATTATTCGCGCCATGCCTTACGACCGCCCGTTTACCGTAATGGCGGAGTTTCCGCTGTGTCCAGCCTGTGATAAAGAGTACCGCGACCCGCTCGATCGTCGCTTCCACGCCCAGCCGGTGGCCTGCCCGGAGTGTGGCCCACATCTTGAATGGGTAAGTCATGGTGAACATGCGGAACAAGAGGCGGCATTACAGGCGGCTATCGCACAGTTAAAAATGGGCAACATTGTCGCCATCAAAGGGATTGGCGGATTTCATCTTGCCTGCGATGCACGTAACAGTACCGCGGTGGCGACACTTCGGGCGCGCAAACATCGCCCGGCGAAACCGCTGGCGGTCATCTTGCCAGTGGCAGAAGGTTTACCAGACGCTGCGCGCCAGTTGCTTACCACGCCCGCCGCGCCGATTGTGCTGGTGGATAAAAAATACGTTCCTGAGCTTTGTGATGATATCGCCCCTGGCCTTAACGAAGTCGGCGTGATGTTGCCTGCGAACCCGCTCCAGCATTTGCTGTTACAGGAACTGCAATGCCCGCTGGTGATGACCTCCGGCAACCTGAGCGGTAAACCACCGGCTATCAGCAACGAACAGGCGCTGGCGGATTTGCAGGGCATTGCCGACGGATTCTTGATACATAACCGCGACATCGTGCAGCGGATGGATGATTCGGTGGTGCGCGAAAGCGGCGAAATGCTGCGCCGTTCGCGGGGGTATGTACCGGACGCACTGGCTTTGCCTCCGGGCTTTAAAAATGTGCCGCCTGTGCTGTGTCTCGGCGCAGATCTGAAAAACACCTTCTGCCTGGTGCGCGGTGAACAAGCAGTGTTGAGTCAGCATCTGGGCGATTTAAGTGACGATGGCATCCAGATGCAGTGGCGCGAAGCGTTACGCCTGATGCAAAACATCTACGATTTCACCCCGCAATACGTTGTGCATGACGCACATCCGGGCTATGTCTCCAGCCAGTGGGCGCGCGAAATGAATCTGCCGACGCAAACGGTGCTGCATCATCATGCCCACGCAGCGGCGTGTCTGGCAGAGCATCAGTGGCCGCTGGATGGCGGTGATGTCATTGCTTTGACGCTCGATGGTATCGGTATGGGGGAGAACGGCGCTTTGTGGGGCGGCGAGTGTCTGCGGGTGAACTATCGCGAATGTGAGCACCTGGGCGGCTTGCCTGCAGTGGCGCTTCCGGGTGGCGATTTGGCGGCGAAGCAGCCGTGGCGAAACCTGCTGGCGCAGTGCCTGCGCTTTGTGCCGGAGTGGCAGAATTATTCTGAAACAGCAAGTGTGCAACAGCAAAACTGGAGCGTGCTGGCGCGGGCCATTGAGCGTGGAATTAACGCGCCGCTGGCGTCATCGTGTGGGCGGTTGTTCGATGCCGTGGCGGCGGCACTGGGCTGTGCGCCAGCCACGTTAAGTTATGAAGGTGAAGCGGCTTGTGCTCTGGAGGCACTCGCAGCTTCGTGCCACGGAGTGACGCATCCGGTGACAATGCCGCTGGTGGACAATCAACTGGATCTCGCCACTTTCTGGCAGCAGTGGCTGAACTGGCAGGCACCGGTTAATCAACGCGCGTGGGCGTTTCATGATGCGCTGGCGCAGGGTTTTGCCGCGTTGATGCGTGAGCAGGCCACGATGCGTGGTATCACTACGCTGGTATTTAGCGGCGGGGTTATTCATAACCGTTTGCTGCGTGCACGTCTGGCGCATTATCTCGCTGATTTCACATTGCTCTTTCCACAGAGTTTACCGGCGGGTGATGGCGGTTTGTCTCTGGGGCAGGGGGTTATTGCTGCGGCGCGTTGGTTAGCGGGTGAAGTCCAGAACGGATAAAACGTGTTGCATTTGGACACCATTGCCGGATGCGGCGTAAACGCCTTATCCGGCCTACACATGCGTCCCCGTAGGTCGGATAAGACGCGCCAGCGTCGCATCCGACATTTTGGGCACAGTAGGTGGATGCGACATGAACGCAGTATGTGACCAACACATGCGCTCCCCGTAGGTTGGATAAGACGCGCCAGCGTCGCATCCGACATTTTAGGCACAGTAGCCCACCTACATCGGCAATGTTTTCAACAATCCAAATGCCTCTTTCATCCGATCCTCACTGACCACAAAGGCGCGAAGCTGGTCAGCATCGTCAACGCCGCGCGCCACCATTCCCTGGCGTTCGGTATTAATTTGCCAGCGTAAATCCTGACGCTGGGTTTCGCCTGCCAGATGCAGCGGTAATTCCGGCGTTTTGATTTTCACCAGCATCGCCGGTAGTTTCAGTGGCGTGTTATTGCCGAGAAGATTTTTTGCCAGCACCATCGCGCTAAGTTGAATCGGCTGGAGGAACGGCAATACCTGACCGTTAATTTCCGCGCAATCGCCCAGCGCGTAAATATCGGCATTACTGGTTTGCAGATAACTATCGACGCAAACGCCGCGATTAATCGTCAGCCCGGCGCGTCGTGCCAGGGCGGTTTCCGGGCGCAGTCCGGTGGCGGCAATTACCGCATCCACTTCGATACTGCGCTGGCGGTCCAGCGTTGCCAGAATGCCAGAATCTGTTTTTTCCAGCCCCTGCAACTGAGATTTCAACAACAGATGAACGCCCATCTCCGTCAACCGATGCTGCAAGCGGCTGCTTACTTCCGGTGGCATTAATGACGCCAGAATACTGGCAGCGTTGTCGATTAGCGTGACCGCTTTGCCTGCACGACAAAAATCCATCGCCAGTTCGCTACCAATCAAACCACCGCCAACAATCAACACGCGTCGGGCATCCCGCAGTTGCGTTTCACAGGCGCGATACTCTTGCTGACTATTTAACGTCAGCATTAACTCACGCCCAGGCACAGGCGGGACAAAGGCACTGGCACCGGTTGCCAGTACTAGCTTGTCGTATTGCCACTGATTATTCTGGCTTTTCACCACACGGGCTTCGGCATCGATATCCGTCACCCAGGTTTGTGGAAACAGGTGCAGATTAAACTGCTCGGCAAATTCACCCGCCGTCTGGCGGGTAAGGTCATCGGCACGTTGCCCCTGACTGATAACATGGCTGAGGTCAGGTTTGTTGTACTCATCCATGCTGTCGGCGGCAATCAGGGTTAATGGAATAGTGGCGTCCTGTTTGCGAATATTTTTCACCAGTTGGCGGGCGGCGAAGCCCGAACCGATGATCACAATGCCGTTACTCATTTTGCCTCCGATGCCAGTTCGTCAAAGACGTCTTTGCCGAGGGAGCATTCCGGGCAGAGGAAGTTATCCGGGACTTCACTCCACGGCGTTCCTGGCGCAACGTCCTGCATTGGCTCGCCTTTTGCCGGATCGTAAATCCACTGGCAGACGCTGCACTGCATCCGTGGGCCGAGGTCAGCCGTCGTGGTGGCAGAGGTTTCTTCTTTAACCACCGTATTCACCGTGCTCTGCGGCAGCGGCGCGAGCGCCCACTGACGGGCGATTTCGCGACCGTGTTCACGACATAACTCCAGAGCGTCCTGGTCTGGTCGCCATTTGGCTTTCAGGCTAAGCGACATTTCGAAACCCGCATCCTGCAGGCGCGTGGAAAGACGATCCACCGCACCGCCGCTCCAGCCGTGAGAGCCGAAAGCACTGGCGCGTTTGTTACGGAAGCGTAAACCAGTCATCTCTTCCACCAGCCCGGCGATTTTCGGCATCATCACGTTATTCATCGTCGAAGTGCCGACCAGCACGCCTTTTGAGCGGAAGACATTAGTCAGGATTTCGTTTTTATCGCTTCGGGCGACGTTGAAAATTTTCACCGCCACGCGTGGGTCGGTTTCCGCAATCCCCTGGGCGATAGCGTCAGCCATCATGCGGGTGTTATTCGACATGGTGTCGTAGAAAATGGTGATTCTGTCTTCCTGATAATCAGCCGCCCATTTCAGGTACAGCTCGACAATTTGCGTCGGGTTATCGCGCCATACCACGCCGTGGGAAGTGGCTATCATATCGACTGGTAAGTTAAAGCCCAGGATCTCGGTAATTTTCGGCGTTACCAGGCGGCTGAACGGCGTCAGGATATTGGCGTAGTAACGCTGGCACTGCTCGAAAAGCTCCGTCTGATCCACTTCATCGTTGAACAGATGCTCGTCGCAGTAGTGCTGACCGAAAGCATCGTTACTGAACAGCACCGCGTCGCCTGTCAGGTAAGTCATCATGCTGTCCGGCCAGTGCAGCATTGGTGTTTCGACAAAAATGAGCTGTTTGCCGTTGCCGATATCCAGCGTGTCGCCAGTTTTCACCACATTAAAATTCCACTCCGGATGATGGTGATGACCATTTATCGAGTCGATAGCGTTGGCAGTACAGTAGATCGGCGTATCGGGAATTTGCGCCATCAGTTCGGTCAGCGCCCCAGCGTGGTCCTCTTCTGCATGGTTAATCACGATGTAATCGATATCCGCCAGATCGATTTCATTACGCAGGTTCTGCACAAATTCGCGGCTGAATTTATGGTCGACGGTGTCGATCAGCACGTTTTTTTCTTCGCGGATGAGGTAGCTGTTGTAACTGCTGCCGCGCAGCGTTTTATATTCCGTGCCGTGAAAATCACGCACTTCCCAGTCACGTTGACCAACCCAATGAATGTTATTTTTCACCACAATAGACATAGCAACCTCAATTTATTCAGCGTGTTCTAAAAAGATGTCTTGCTAATTGCAGATTGCGTGCCAGTTTTTTATCTGATTGTTTTTACTATATAAATAAAAGTATGCTCATTAATGGGTAGTCAAAATGACTATCAATCAAATGGTCGATATGACAATATCTATAGTCAAATTGACAGTGAGGCAAAGATGAGTTTTTCCGTTGATGTGCTGGCGAATATCGCCATCGAATTGCAGCGTGGGATTGGTCATCAGGATCGTTTTCAGCGCCTGATCACCACGCTACGTCAGGTGCTGGAGTGCGATGCGTCTGCGTTGCTACGTTACGATTCGCGGCAGTTTATTCCGCTTGCCATCGACGGTCTGGCAAAGGATGTACTCGGTAGACGCTTTGCGCTGGAAGGGCATCCACGGCTTGAAGCGATTGCCCGCGCCGGGGACGTGGTGCGCTTTCCTGCAGACAGCGAATTGCCCGATCCCTATGACGGTTTGATTCCTGGGCAGGAGAGTCTGAAGGTTCACGCCTGCGTTGGTCTGCCATTGTTTGCCGGGCAAAACCTGATCGGCGCACTGACGCTCGACGGGATGCAGCCCGATCAGTTCGATGTTTTCAGCGACGAAGAGCTACGGCTGATTGCTGCGCTGGCGGCGGGAGCGTTAAGCAATGCGTTGCTGATTGAACAACTGGAAAGCCAGAATATGATGCCAGGCGATGCCACGCCGTTTGAAGCGGTGAAACAGACGCAGATGATTGGCTTGTCCCCTGGCATGACGCAACTGAAAAAAGAGATTGAGATTGTGGCGGCGTCCGATCTCAACGTCCTGATCAGCGGTGAGACGGGAACCGGTAAGGAGCTGGTGGCGAAAGCGATTCATGAAGCCTCGCCACGGGCGGTGAATCCGCTGGTCTATCTCAACTGTGCCGCACTGCCGGAAAGTGTGGCGGAAAGTGAGTTGTTCGGGCATGTGAAAGGAGCGTTTACTGGCGCTATCAGTAACCGCAGCGGGAAGTTTGAAATGGCGGATAACGGCACTCTGTTTCTCGATGAGATCGGCGAGTTGTCGTTGGCATTGCAGGCCAAGCTGCTGAGGGTGTTGCAGTATGGCGATATTCAGCGCGTTGGCGATGACCGTAGTTTGCGGGTCGATGTGCGCGTGCTGGCGGCGACTAACCGCGACTTACGCGAAGAGGTGCTGGCAGGGCGATTCCGCGCCGATTTGTTTCATCGCCTGAGCGTGTTTCCACTTTCGGTGCCGCCGCTGCGTGAGCGGGGCGATGATGTCATTCTGCTGGCGGGGTATTTCTGCGAGCAGTGTCGTTTGCGGCTGGGGCTCTCCCGCGTGGTATTAAGTGCCGGAGCGCGAAATTTACTGCAACACTATCGTTTTCCGGGGAACGTGCGCGAACTGGAACATGCTATTCATCGGGCGGTAGTGCTGGCGAGAGCCACTCGCAGCGGCGATGAAGTGATTCTTGAGGCACAACATTTTGCTTTTCCTGAGGTGACGTTGCCGCCGCCAGAAGCGGCGGCGGTGCCCGTTGTTAAGCAAAACCTGCGTGAAGCGACAGAAGCGTTCCAGCGTGAAACCATTCGCCAGGCACTGGCACAAAATCATCACAACTGGGCTGCCTGCGCGCGGATGCTGGAAACCGACGTCGCCAACCTGCATCGGCTGGCGAAACGTCTGGGATTGAAGGATTAAATAATCCCGGCCTGATAGAAATCCTGCAGGTTAATTGCGCCGGTGAGTTTGCCGTTTTCATCCACCACCGGTGCGGCAGTGATTTTGCGCTTCATCAGGATCTCTTTGGCGTCGATGGCGCGACTTTGTGCCTGTAATGTGGTGCCGCCTGTCGTCATCGCTTCATTAACTGGCGTGGTGAGTGCGCCGCCGCCAACCAGCCAGCGACGTAAATCGCCGTCGGTAAAGACGCCTTGTACCTGTTGTTGAGCGTCACATACCGCCACCAGCCCCAGACCGGTGCGGCTGAGTTCCAGCATCGCATCCATCACGCTGGCGGTTAACGCCACCTGTGGGATGGCATCGTCACGGCGCATCAGATGATGCACTTTATTCAGCAAGCGAGCGCCCAGTGCCCCGGCTGGGTGGGAGCGGGCAAAATCTTCTTCATTAAATCCGCGCGCCTGCATGACCGCCATCGCCAGCGCGTCACCCATCATCAGGGTATTGACGGTGCTGGAGGTCGGCGCAAGGTGCATCGGGCAGGCTTCGCGTTCTACGGAGATATCCAGCACCGCTTTTGCCGCCAGGCCCAGCGGTGACGTCGGTTTGCCGGTCATCGCCAGCAGCGCGATAGATTTATCTTCCAGACGCGGAATAATCAGATCCAGTTCCTTCGCGCCACCGGAGTAAGAGATAAACAGCATCACATCGCGGCTTTCAATCATCCCCAGATCGCCGTGCAGTGCTTCTGCCGGATGGACAAAAAAAGCCGGTGTGCCGGTACTGGCAAGTGTTGCGGCGATTTTCTTACCAATGTGGCCCGATTTGCCAATTCCCGAAACCACCACTTTGCCTTCGCAGTGCAGGATGATATTGGCGGCGCGAACAAAATCATCGCCCAGACGTTCCGGTAAACGGCTTGCTTCCTGCAACTCCAGCATTAACGTCTGACGTCCCGCGTTCAGTAGTGCTTCACTCATTGCTCTCTCCGGTTATGATCACATCGATCCCTTTCTCTTCCAGCGCCTGACGAAACGCCGGATCGATACCTGCGTCGGTAATCAGCTTATCGACGCTTTCAAGACTGCAAACTACGTTGGGGCTTTTACGGCCAAACTTTGATGAGTCCGCCATCAAAATCACTTCGCGCGCGGCATTGCACATTGCCTTACTGACGGTATAAACCTCGTTGAAGGTGGTTACGCCCGCATTGAGATCGATGCCGTCGGTGCCCATAAACAATTTATCGAAACTGAAATGTTCGAAGGCATTCTCTGCCAGCTGTCCGTGAAATGAGGCCGATTTTTTACGAAACGTTCCGCCTGGCATCAGGATAGTTTGTTCGTTATCCAGTTCGGATAGCGCATTGACGATATGCAGGCTGTTGGTCATCACCGTGATGTTATTAAAGCGCGAGAGCAGGGGAACCATCTGCAAAACGGTACTGCCAGCATCAAGAATGATCGAATCGCCATCATGGATAAAACTAACGGCAGCTTCTGCAATCAGCTCTTTCTTGTGGGTGTTGATGAGTGTTTTATGATCGATAGGCGGATCGGATTCCTCTTTATTCAACACCACTCCGCCATAAGTACGAATGACGGTTCCGGCATGTTCCAGAATGACCAGATCTTTGCGAATGGTTGTGCCTGTGGTGTCAAAGTATTGCGCCAATTCTTCAACCGAGCATTTACCCTGCTTTTGCAGATACTCCAGAATGGCGGCCTGACGCTGACGAGGTTTCATGGGCGTGATTACCTGATTTAGGTTTCAAAATGATAACTTCGCAAGCAAGTAACATTCACAACGAAATTATCCACGTTTCAGTTTAAGCGCCAATGATAGAGCATTCTGTGATAGTGGATCATGGGGAAAGATCACATCGGGCTGTAAATCACCCGCATGCATACCGGTAATTGCGGGAATTTTTTGCGGTCGGGCGAAGACGGTCAGTCCTTTCATAAACAAGGTGTCGACGATGCGCTGCTGATCGTCCAGCGCGATGGCGACCACGACCCGCGGTTTAAAGCGCCCGCTGGAACGGCCCACGCCAACCCGCCCTTGCTGGCATAGTGTGTCGAAGGCACGGTTAAAACGAGAAATTTGCCAGCCGCCTAAGGCCAGTTGCGCACACCAGGCGATAACGGCGACGGTGATGAGTGCGGATACCATAACTTTTCCTTAATGTAGTGGCGGAAGTCCTGTATGCCTGATGAGCGTAGCGCATCAGGCATTCTATAGTCTCACGGAGATCCTTAATGGATCTCCGCTGTTGATCAGAACATCACCTGACCGCCGGTGACATTGATCGACTGTCCGGTGCAGTACGACGCCTTAGGACTGGCGTAGAACAGCAGCATATTCAGCACATCTTGATAATCGCAGCCGCGTTTGAGCGGTACTTTGTCGATGTAATACTGCTCGACTTGATCCGGTTTGATACCCAGCTTGGTCGCGTATTGTGGCAACAGTGACTGGAACATCGGCGATTTCAGCAGGTTACCGAGCATCAGTGAATGCACCGTAATGCCGTACTCCGCCAGATCCAGCGCCAGTGATTGAGTCAGCCCGACGCCACCAAATTTCGCTGCGCTGTAGCCAGAGTTGTGTTTGCTGCCCACTTTGCCGGATTTCGAGTTGATCTGAATAATGCGCCCCTGAATCCCGTCGCGGATCATCAAACGCGAAAATTCACGCGCACACAGGAAATAACCCACCAGATTCACCTGTAGCGAACGGTCAAAATCGCCGAGCTGGAAGTCGCTGATAAAGGCTGCTTTTGCTATTCCGGCGCTGTAGACCAGCAAATCCACGCGACCAAAGATTTCATCTACCCCACGAGAGAGCGCCAGAACGCTTTGCTCGCTAGTGGCGTCAGCACCAAAACCGTACGCCATACTTTCACCATATTCGGCGTTAATTTCTTGTGCCACATTTGCGGCTTTGTCGCTCTGAATATCGACAACCGCGACGCGATACCCCTCGGCAGCCAGACCGTGGCACAGGAACGCGCCTAAGGTTTGCCCACCACCGATGACAACGGCAACCTGATTCATTTTTTACTCCTTAACAGATTCAAACTTCAAAACCGATCCCGGCGCGATATCGTCGGGGACAGGGCCTGCCACATGGACAGTGCCCGGAAATTCCGCTTCGTTTAAACCATCGAAGCGCAGGGTGACATGACCCAGTTCGCGAAGGTTGTCTTCCGCCACGCTGCCAACAGCGGTCACCGGATAGCGATGCTGCCCGAGTGAAAATTGCAAACCGGGATGGAGTGCACCTTTCAACTCGCCGTGGCAATGAATGAAGCAATACTCTTCGAGGTCCGCTGGCGCGCCTTCACGAAAGGTGATGAGCATCTGGTCGCTGAGGGCGTCAGTGGCACTCGCGCCGATACGGGTGATGGTGGTCTGATAAATAACGGTCATGTTTCAGCCTCTATTGATAGATAAAACCGGAGACAAACCAGGCGATCAGTACAGTCGGCGCGCCGGTTAAAAAGCGGCTCACCAGTACAGAAGGGACACCGACGCGAACCGTGTCCTGACGGGCTTCCGCCAGCGACAAACCGACCGGGATGAAGTCGCAGGCCGCCTGCGCGTTGATGGCAAACAGTGCCGGTAAAGCCAGATGCGGCGGAATATTGCCGAGACCAATCTGCACGCCAATCAATACGCCGATAACCTGTGCGATAACTGCGCCTGGGCCGAGGAAAGGTGAAAGCAGTGGGAAGGAGCAGATGAGCGCCAGCATGACCAGACCCAGTGGATGGCTCGCCAGCGGAGCAAGACCGTGGGCAATCCAGTCACCAAGGCCAGAAGCCATAATGATGCCAATGAGCGCCGAGACGAATGCCATAAACGGCAGAATGGTTTTTAATACAGTGTCGATGGTGTCACGACCAGATTGAAACAGCACCGCAACGGCGGACCCCATGCCCATTCCCACCTTCGCCAGTAAACCATCGCTTTGTTCGGTGATTTTCTTACTGGTGTCATAGTCACGGCCCACGGAAGAGGGTTGTGGTGTCGCATCACCCACTACAGTGATGTTTTCTTCTTTTACGCCAGAGACATAAATATCTTCCACAATGTACTGCGCCAGCGGACCGGACTTGCCCGTCGAGTGGATATTAATGGTGGGAATACGTCGTTTCGGATAGATGCCGCAGCGTAATGTGCCGCCACAGTCGATTACCGCGACACCAATTTCCGCCTCCGCGGGTTCACCTTCTTTAAATCCGTCAATAGCCTGCCAGCCAGTAAGCTGTGCCAGTTTGTCAACAATCGCAGGCCGGGTACCGGCGGTGATATAGACGATTTTTTTTCCCGGCGTGGCTTTCAGCTCAAGCGGGCCGCCCCAGCCACCCGTTCCTTTTTCGATCCGAATATGCGTCATGATGTTGCTCCTGCCAGGTGAACTTTTTGTTCAAGTTGAATGCCCATCTTTTTCTCAAAAATGGCGGTGGTCAGATCGGTCACCCAGCCGCGGAAGAAATTGGTGACCAGACCAACCAGCAGATAACTCACCGCCAGTGGGCCAAGTGGCAGGTTCAGCGTTGTCAGACCGCTGGCAATGCCAAGATAAACAAACAGTTCGCCAGGGTTGATATGGGGGAAGAGGCCATTCATTGAGTGGCAGCTATAAGAGGCCGCCGCGTAGTAGCTGGGTTTGTACTTTTCCGGCATAAAGCGACCCAGGCTTAAGGTCATCGGATTGCAAAAGACAAACGTGCCAATGCACGGTAACAGTAGGTAACGGGAAACAGGGTTACCGGCGCAACGTTGAGCAAAACGTTCAATACGATGCTGACCGATAAAATTAATCAGTGCGTTCATGATAACCAGCAGGCTAATCAACAGCGGAAGAATGCCGGTCACCATCCCGGTAAACACCTCTCCGCCCTTTTGGAACAGCCCGATAAACCACTCTGCACCATGAGTAATGGTTTCTATCATTGTTCTCTCCTTCAGGATTTATTGTTTTATTACCAAACGGCAACCTAATCTAATCAGATTGAAAGATTTAAAAGTGTTATTTTGATCTCAAAATGAAAGATAAATATTTTAATTTGAAAGTTTGAGTAAAAGGATAGCGAGGGGAATGAGTTGAGTTATGTAAAGTCCGTATCGGGCAGTGACTACCGCTTCCTTGTGTGGGGCGTGATGCTTTACCATACTTGCCCCTGGTTGAATCTGTTAAATGGACCCCTCATGTTCAAGCGTCGTTATGTAACATTGCTTCCCCTTTTTGTGTTGCTTGCCGCCTGTAGCAGCAAGCCAAAACCTACTGAGACTGAAACGACCACCGGAACGCCGTCTGGCGGCTTCCTGCTTGAGCCGCAGCACAATGTGATGCAGATGGGCGGCGATTTCGCTAATAACCCGAATGCCCAGCAGTTCATCGACAAAATGGTGAACAAACACGGTTTCGATCGTCAGCAGTTGCAGGAAATTCTCTCCCAGGCGAAGCGTCTGGATTCGGTACTGCGGCTGATGGATAACCAGGCACCAACCACATCGGTGAAACCGCCATCAGGTCCGAACGGCGCATGGCTCCGTTATCGCAAAAAATTTATTACGCCGGACAACGTGCAGAACGGTGTGGTTTTCTGGAATCAGTATGAAGATGCGTTGAATCGCGCGTGGCAGGTGTATGGCGTACCGCCGGAAATTATCGTCGGGATTATCGGCGTTGAAACCCGCTGGGGGCGCGTGATGGGGAAAACTCGCATCCTCGATGCGCTGGCAACGCTGTCATTTAACTACCCACGCCGCGCGGAGTATTTCTCTGGCGAGCTGGAAACCTTCCTGTTGATGGCGCGCGACGAGCAGGACGATCCGCTCAATCTGAAAGGTTCCTTTGCCGGGGCGATGGGCTACGGACAGTTTATGCCGTCGTCTTACAAACAATATGCGGTAGATTTCAGCGGCGACGGGCATATCAACCTGTGGGATCCGGTTGATGCGATCGGTAGCGTGGCGAACTATTTCAAAGCGCACGGCTGGGTGAAAGGCGATCAGGTCGCGGTAATGGCAAACGGTCAGGCTCCAGGCTTGCCAAATGGCTTCAAAACCAGGTACAGCATTTCGCAGCTTGCCACGGCAGGTTTAACGCCACAGCAGCCGCTGGGCAACCATCAACAAGCCAGCCTGCTGCGTCTGGATGTCGGTACCGGTTACCAGTACTGGTACGGTCTGCCGAACTTCTACACCATTACCCGTTATAACCACAGCACCCATTACGCAATGGCGGTCTGGCAGTTAGGACAAGCCGTGGCGCTGGCGCGCGTGCAGTAACTATTTGCAAGAGGGGGGCGTGAGCTTCCCTCTGGCTAATCAGCTTTTTTCTGAATCCTCCTCGTAAAATTGCAACGCCAACACCATCTTCCTGACGAAAGTGCTATCTTGTCCGGCATAAATTTTTGACTGACAGAGGTTGTGATGACTGACAGTGAACTGATGCAGTTAAGTGAACAGGTTGGGCAGGCGCTGAAAGCCCGTGGCGCAACCGTAACAACTGCCGAGTCTTGTACCGGTGGTTGGGTAGCGAAAGTGATTACCGATATTGCCGGTAGCTCCGCCTGGTTTGAACGCGGATTTGTCACCTACAGTAACGAAGCCAAAGCGCAGATGATCGGCGTACGCGAAGAGACGCTGGCGCAGCATGGCGCGGTGAGTGAACCCGTCGTGGTGGAAATGGCGATAGGTGCACTGAAAGCGGCTCGTGCTGATTATGCCGTGTCTATTAGTGGTATCGCCGGGCCGGATGGCGGCAGTGAAGAGAAGCCTGTCGGCACCGTCTGGTTTGCTTTTGCCACTGCCCGCGGTGAAGGCATTACCCGGCGGGAATGCTTCAGCGGTGACCGTGATGCGGTGCGTCGTCAGGCTACTGCGTATGCATTGCAGACCTTGTGGCAACAATTTCTACAAAACACTTGATACTGTATGAGTATACAGTATAATTGCTTCAACAGAACATATTGACTATCCGGTATTACCCGGCATGACAGGAGTAAAAATGGCTATCGACGAAAACAAACAGAAAGCGTTGGCGGCAGCACTGGGCCAGATTGAGAAACAATTTGGTAAAGGCTCCATCATGCGCCTGGGTGAAGACCGTTCCATGGATGTGGAAACCATCTCTACCGGTTCGCTTTCACTGGATATCGCGCTTGGGGCAGGTGGTCTGCCGATGGGCCGTATCGTCGAAATCTACGGACCGGAATCTTCCGGTAAAACCACGCTGACGCTGCAGGTGATCGCCGCAGCGCAGCGTGAAGGTAAAACCTGTGCGTTTATCGATGCTGAACACGCGCTGGACCCAATCTACGCACGTAAACTGGGCGTCGATATTGATAACCTGCTGTGCTCCCAGCCGGACACCGGCGAGCAGGCACTGGAAATCTGTGACGCCCTGGCGCGTTCTGGCGCAGTAGACGTTATCGTCGTTGACTCCGTGGCGGCACTGACGCCGAAAGCGGAAATCGAAGGCGAAATCGGCGACTCTCACATGGGCCTTGCGGCACGTATGATGAGCCAGGCGATGCGTAAGCTGGCGGGTAACCTGAAGCAGTCCAACACGCTGCTGATCTTCATCAACCAGATCCGTATGAAAATTGGTGTGATGTTCGGTAACCCGGAAACCACTACCGGTGGTAACGCGCTGAAATTCTACGCCTCTGTTCGTCTCGACATCCGTCGTATCGGCGCGGTGAAAGAGGGCGAAAACGTGGTGGGTAGCGAAACCCGCGTGAAAGTGGTGAAGAACAAAATCGCTGCACCGTTTAAACAGGCTGAATTTCAGATCCTCTACGGCGAAGGTATCAACTTCTACGGCGAACTGGTTGACCTGGGCGTAAAAGAGAAGCTGATCGAGAAAGCAGGCGCGTGGTACAGCTACAAAGGTGAGAAGATCGGTCAGGGTAAAGCGAATGCAACTGCCTGGCTGAAAGATAACCCGGAAACCGCGAAAGAGATCGAGAAGAAAGTACGTGAGTTGCTGCTGAGCAACCCGAACTCAACGCCGGATTTCTCTGTAGATGACAGCGAAGGCGTAGCAGAAACTAACGAAGATTTTTAATCGTTCGTTATTGATGATAATAGATAATGTGTGCACGGACGGTCCCCTCGCTCCTTTGGGGAGAGGGTTAGGGTGAGGGGAACAGGCCAGCACTGGCGTGAAAAATTACTCTCACCTCGATCCTCTAACGAATTGGGCCTGCGGGAACATTCTGCACACTCATTGACTATTAAATCTGTTTATCAGCAAAACCTGGGTCGCATCTGCGGCCCTTTTGCTTTTTTAAGTTGTAAGGATATGCCATGACAGAATCAACGTCCCGTCGCCCGGCATATGCTCGCCTGTTGGATCGTGCGGTACGCATTCTGGCGGTGCGCGATCACAGTGAGCAAGAACTGCGACGTAAACTCGCGGCACCGATTATGGGCAAAAATGGCCCAGAAGAGATTGATGCTACGGCAGAAGATTACGAGCGCGTTATTGCCTGGTGCCATGAACATGGCTATCTCGATGACAGCCGATTTGTTGCGCGCTTTATCGCCAGCCGTAGCCGCAAAGGTTATGGACCTGCGCGTATTCGCCAGGAACTGAATCAGAAAGGTATTTCCCGCGAAGCGACAGAAAAAGCGATGCGTGAATGTGACATCGACTGGTGCGCACTGGCGCGCGATCAGGCGACGCGAAAATATGGTGAACCTTTGCCAACTGTCTTTTCAGAAAAAGTTAAGATCCAGCGTTTTTTGCTCTATCGTGGCTATCTGATGGAAGATATCCAGGATATTTGGCGAAATTTTGCCGACTGAACGCATACGGTATTTTACTTCCCAGTCAAGAAAACTTATCTTATTCCCACTTTTCAGTTACCAGCCCGGCGGTTAAGACACGCTGGAGCTGGTGGCGATATTTCGTTAGCTTGATTTCAGGATAATTATGAGCAAGAGCACCGCTGAGATCCGTCAGGCGTTTCTCGACTTTTTCCATAGTAAGGGACATCAGGTAGTTGCCAGCAGCTCCCTGGTACCCCATAACGACCCAACTTTGTTGTTTACCAACGCCGGGATGAACCAGTTCAAGGATGTGTTCCTTGGGCTCGACAAGCGTAATTATTCCCGCGCTACCACTTCCCAACGCTGCGTGCGTGCGGGTGGTAAACACAACGACCTGGAAAACGTCGGTTACACCGCGCGTCACCATACCTTCTTCGAAATGCTGGGCAACTTCAGCTTCGGCGACTATTTCAAACACGATGCCATTCAGTTTGCATGGGAACTGCTGACCAGCGAAAAATGGTTTGCCCTGCCGAAAGAGCGTCTGTGGGTTACCGTCTATGAAAGCGACGACGAAGCCTACGAAATCTGGGAAAAAGAAGTAGGGATCCCGCGCGAACGTATTATTCGCATCGGCGATAACAAAGGTGCGCCATACGCATCTGACAACTTCTGGCAGATGGGTGACACTGGTCCGTGCGGCCCGTGCACCGAAATCTTCTACGATCACGGCGACCACATTTGGGGTGGCCCTCCGGGAAGTCCGGAAGAAGACGGCGACCGCTACATTGAGATCTGGAACATCGTCTTCATGCAGTTCAACCGCCAGGCAGATGGCACGATGGAACCGCTGCCGAAGCCGTCTGTAGATACCGGTATGGGTCTGGAGCGTATTGCTGCGGTGCTGCAACACGTTAACTCTAACTATGACATCGACCTGTTCCGCACGTTGATCCAGGCGGTAGCGAAAGTCACTGGCGCGACCGATCTGAGCAATAAATCGCTGCGCGTAATCGCTGACCACATTCGTTCTTGTGCGTTCCTGATCGCGGATGGCGTAATGCCGTCCAATGAAAACCGTGGTTATGTACTGCGTCGTATCATTCGTCGCGCAGTGCGTCACGGCAATATGCTCGGCGCGAAAGAAACCTTCTTCTACAAACTGGTTGGTCCGCTGATCGACGTTATGGGCTCTGCGGGTGAAGACCTGAAACGCCAGCAGGCGCAGGTTGAGCAGGTGCTGAAGACTGAAGAAGAGCAGTTTGCCCGTACTCTGGAGCGCGGTCTGGCGTTGCTGGATGAAGAGCTGGCAAAACTTTCTGGTGATACGCTGGATGGTGAAACGGCTTTCCGTCTGTACGACACCTATGGCTTCCCGGTTGACCTGACGGCTGATGTTTGTCGTGAGCGCAACATCAAAGTTGACGAAGCTGGTTTTGAAGCAGCAATGGAAGAGCAGCGTCGTCGCGCGCGCGAAGCCAGCGGCTTTGGTGCCGATTACAACGCAATGATCCGTGTTGATAGTGCATCTGAATTTAAAGGCTATGACCATCTGGAACTGAACGGCAAAGTGACCGCGCTGTTTGTTGATGGTAAAGCGGTTGATGCCATCAATGCAGGCCAGGAAGCTGTGGTCGTGCTGGATCAAACACCATTCTATGCGGAATCCGGCGGTCAGGTTGGTGATAAAGGCGAACTGAAAGGCGCTAACTTCTCCTTCGCGGTGGAAGATACGCAGAAATACGGCCAGGCGATTGGTCACATCGGTAAACTTGCTGCGGGTTCTCTGAAAGTGGGCGACGCTGTGCAGGCTGATGTTGATGAGGCTCGTCGCGCCCGTATTCGTCTGAATCACTCCGCAACGCACCTGATGCACGCTGCGCTGCGCCAGGTTCTGGGGACTCATGTATCGCAGAAAGGTTCACTGGTTAACGACAAGGTGCTGCGCTTCGACTTCTCACACAACGAAGCGATGAAACCGGAAGAGATTCGTGCGGTCGAAGACCTGGTGAACGCACAGATTCGTCGCAATTTGCCGATCGAAACCAACATCATGGATCTCGAAGCGGCGAAAGCGAAAGGTGCGATGGCGCTGTTCGGCGAGAAGTATGATGAGCGTGTACGCGTGCTGAGCATGGGCGATTTCTCCACCGAGCTGTGTGGCGGTACTCACGCCAGCCGCACTGGTGATATTGGTCTGTTCCGCATCATCTCTGAATCGGGTACTGCTGCAGGCGTTCGTCGTATCGAAGCGGTAACCGGAGAAGGCGCTATCACCACCGTTCATGCAGACAGCGATCGCTTAAGCGAAGTCGCGCATCTGCTGAAAGGCGATAGCAATAATCTGGCGGATAAAGTGCGCTCAGTACTGGAACGTACGCGTCAGTTAGAAAAAGAACTACAACAGCTTAAAGAACAAGCTGCCGCACTGGAGAGCGCAAATCTTTCCAGTAAGGCAATTGATGTTAATGGTGTTAAGCTGTTGGTTAGCGAGCTTAGCGGTGTTGAGCCGAAAATGTTGCGTACCATGGTTGACGATTTAAAAAATCAGCTGGGGTCGACAATTATCGTGCTGGCAACGGTAGCCGAAGGTAAGGTTTCTCTGATTGCAGGCGTATCTAAGGACGTCACAGATCGTGTGAAAGCAGGGGAACTGATTGGTATGGTCGCTCAGCAGGTGGGCGGCAAGGGTGGTGGACGTCCTGACATGGCGCAAGCCGGTGGTACGGATGCTGCGGCCTTACCTGCAGCGTTAGCCAGTGTGAAAGGCTGGGTCAGCGCGAAATTGCAATAATATAAGCGTCAGGCAATGCCGTGGACTCGCTTCACGGCATTCGCATTAACGCTATCGACAACGATAAAGTCAGGTTGAAGTTGTGTATATCGGCTAAACTTAGGTTTAACAGAATGTAATGCCATGACTGCTTACATGTAATGTGTTTGTCATTGCTTACTTTTTGGCGTTATATGATGGATAATGCCGGGATACAGAGAGACCCGACTCTTTTAATCTTTCAAGGAGCAAAGAATGCTGATTCTGACTCGTCGAGTTGGTGAGACCCTCATGATTGGGGATGAGGTCACCGTGACAGTTTTAGGGGTAAAGGGCAACCAGGTACGTATTGGCGTAAATGCCCCGAAGGAAGTTTCTGTTCACCGTGAAGAGATCTACCAGCGTATCCAGGCTGAAAAATCCCAGCAGTCCAGTTACTAATCTTTCCGCGTCTCATCTTTATCGGTGAGACGCACCCTCAAAATTTCTCCTTCACTCTATAGTCTTTTCGCTTTACTCCCGTTCATTCAACTTAAGTCTCCATTTTTTTGCATTACTACTATCTGTCAGACCTCCATTTTTCTGTTGATAAAACACTCTTTTTGACGTTTTTACAGACTAATTGAACGTGAAGTGTGCAAACGATAAAAGTGTAGGAAAAATTGTTTGACTTATAAGTCTCAGAAAGTAATATGTGCGCCACGCAGCGACGATGAGCGATAAACAAGTTCTTCGAAGCACTCGTAAGAGGCGTGTGGTGAGGTGGCCGAGAGGCTGAAGGCGCTCCCCTGCTAAGGGAGTATGCGGTCAAAAGCTGCATCCGGGGTTCGAATCCCCGCCTCACCGCCATTTGCATCCGTAGCTCAGCTGGATAGAGTACTCGGCTACGAACCGAGCGGTCGGAGGTTCGAATCCTCCCGGATGCACCATATTCTACGTACTTTCAGCGATGAAGGTATGGAAGAGGTGGCGGTATAACCGCAGGCACCAGGGAGGATAACGTTGCTTTAGCAACGGCCCGAAGGGCGAGCCGCAAGGCGAGTAATCCTCCCGGATGCACCATCTCTTACTTGATACGGCTTTAGTAGCGGTATCAAAAAATCTGCAGTAAAGTAAGTTTCCCGATGCATCCGTAGCTCAGCTGGATAGAGTACTCGGCTACGAACCGAGCGGTCGGAGGTTCGAATCCTCCCGGATGCACCATATTCTCCGTAATCTTCAGCGATGAAGGTATCGAAGAGGTGGCGGTACTAACCGCAAGCACCAGGGAGGATAACGTTGCTTTAGCAACGGCCCGAAGGGCGAGCCGCAAGGCGAGTAATCCTCCCGGATGCACCATCTCTTACTTGATATGGCTTTAGTAGCGGTATCAATATCAGCAGTAAAATAAATTTTCCCGATGCATCCGTAGCTCAGCTGGATAGAGTACTCGGCTACGAACCGAGCGGTCGGAGGTTCGAATCCTCCCGGATGCACCATATTCTCCGAAATCTTCAGCAATGAAGGTATCGAAGAGGTAGCGGAATTAACCGCAGGCACCAGGGATGATAACGTTGCTTTAGCAACGGCCCGAAGGGCGAGCCGCAAGGCGAGTAATCCTCCCGGATGCACCATCTCTTACTTGATATGGCTTTAGTAGCGATATCAATATCAGCAGTAAAATAAATTTTCCCGATGCATCCGTAGCTCAGCTGGATAGAGTACTCGGCTACGAACCGAGCGGTCGGAGGTTCGAATCCTCCCGGATGCACCATATTCTCCGTAACCTTCAGCAATGAAGGTATCGAAGAGATAGCGGTATTAACCGCAGGCACCAGGGAGGATAACGTTGCGTCAGCAACGGCCCGAAGGGCGAACGCCAGTGAGTAATCCTCCCGGATGCACCATCTTCTCCCAAAAATTTCCTTCAAAAATATCTCATTTCTAAATAACTACTTTATCCATTTCCTGAATTTTCTTCTCCTTCGCCATCAGCGACAAAATCAAGCAATTACGCTAAAGTAGCGTCATATTTTTCGACTTGCGAGAAGACCATGTACGAGCGTTATGCAGGTTTAATTTTTGATATGGATGGCACAATCCTGGATACGGAGCCTACGCACCGTAAAGCGTGGCGCGAAGTATTAGGGCACTACGGTCTTCAGTACGATGTTCAGGCAATGATTGCGCTTAATGGATCGCCCACCTGGCGTATTGCTCAGGCAATTATTGAGCTGAATCAGGCCGATCTCGACCCGCATGCGTTAGCGCGTGAAAAAACAGAAGCAGTAAGAAGTATGCTGCTGGATAGTGTCGAGCCGCTTCCTCTTGTTGAAGTGGTGAAAAGTTGGCATGGTCGTCGCCCAATGGCTGTAGGAACGGGGAGTGAAAGCGCCATCGCTGAGGCATTGCTGGCGCACCTGGGATTACGCCGTTATTTTGACGCCGTCGTCGCTGCTGATCACGTCAAACACCATAAACCCGCGCCAGACACATTTTTGTTGTGCGCGCAGCGTATGGGCGTGCAACCGACGCAGTGTGTGGTCTTTGAAGATGCCGATTTCGGTATTCAGGCGGCCCGTGCAGCAGGCATGGACGCCGTGGATGTTCGCTTGCTGTGAGTGAAGCGTTATCGCTTTTCTCGTTGTTTGCCAGTAGTTTTCTCAGCGCTACACTATTACCCGGCAACTCCGAAGTCGTGCTGGTGGCAATGTTGCTTTCCGGGATCAGTTATCCCTGGGTTTTAGTTTTAACAGCAACAATGGGTAATAGCCTTGGAGGGTTAACTAACGTTATCCTTGGGCGTTTCTTTCCATTGCGTAAAACATCGCGCTGGCAAGAGAAAGCTACCGGCTGGCTGAAACGCTATGGTGCAGTCACGCTATTATTAAGCTGGATGCCCGTGGTTGGCGATTTACTGTGTCTGTTAGCGGGATGGATGCGCATCTCCTGGGGACCGGTAATCTTTTTTTTGTGCCTTGGTAAAGCGTTACGCTATGTTGCAGTTGCAGCAGCGACCGTTCAGGGCATGATGTGGTGGCACTAATTGTAGGCCTGCACATATGGTCACCATTACAGTTATGCTAATTAAAACGATTTTGACAGGCGGGAGGTCAATTTGATCCCGGACGTATCACAGGCGCTGGCCTGGCTGGAAAAACATCCTCAGGCGTTAAAGGGGATACAGCGTGGGCTGGAGCGCGAAACTTTGCGTGTTAATGCTGATGGCACACTGGCAACAACAGGTCATCCTGAAGCATTAGGTTCCGCACTGACGCACAAATGGATTACTACCGATTTTGCGGAAGCATTGCTGGAATTCATTACACCAGTGGATGGTGATATTGAACATATGCTGACCTTTATGCGCGATCTGCATCGTTATACGGCGCGCAATATGGGTGATGAGCGGATGTGGCCGTTAAGTATGCCATGCTACATCGCAGAAGGTCAGGACATCGAACTGGCACAGTACGGCACTTCTAACACCGGACGCTTTAAAACGCTGTATCGTGAAGGGCTGAAAAATCGCTACGGCGCGCTGATGCAAACCATTTCCGGCGTGCACTACAATTTCTCTTTGCCAATGGCATTCTGGCAAGCGAAGTGCGGTGATATCTCGGGCGCTGATGCCAAAGAGAAAATTTCTGCGGGCTATTTCCGCGTTATCCGCAATTACTATCGTTTCGGTTGGGTCATTCCTTATCTGTTTGGTGCATCTCCGGCGATTTGTTCTTCTTTCCTGCAAGGAAAACCAACGTCGCTGCCGTTTGAGAAAACCGAGTGCGGTATGTATTACCTGCCGTATGCGACCTCTCTTCGTTTGAGCGATCTCGGCTATACCAATAAATCGCAAAGCAATCTTGGTATTACCTTCAACGATCTTTACGAGTACGTAGCGGGCCTTAAACAGGCAATCAAAACGCCATCGGAAGAGTACGCGAAGATTGGTATTGAGAAAGACGGTAAGAGGCTGCAAATCAATAGCAACGTGCTGCAGATTGAAAACGAACTGTATGCGCCGATTCGTCCAAAACGCGTTACCCGCAGCGGCGAGTCACCTTCTGATGCGCTGTTACGTGGCGGCATTGAATATATTGAAGTGCGTTCGCTGGACATCAACCCGTTCTCGCCGATTGGTGTAGATGAACAGCAGGTGCGATTCCTCGACCTGTTTATGGTCTGGTGTGCGCTGGCTGATGCACCGGAAATGAGCAGTAGCGAACTTGCCTGTACGCGCGTTAACTGGAACCGGGTGATCCTTGAAGGTCGCAAACCGGGCCTGACGCTGGGTATCGGCTGCGAAACCGCGCAGTTCCCGTTACTGCAGGTGGGTAAAGATCTGTTCCGCGATCTGAAACGCGTCGCGCAAACGCTGGATAGCATTAACGGCGGCGAAGCGTATCAGAAAGTGTGTGATGAACTGGTTGCCTGCTTCGATAATCCCGATCTGACTTTCTCTGCCCGTATCTTAAGGTCTATGATTGATACTGGTATTGGCGGAACAGGCAAAGCGTTTGCAGAAGCCTACCGTAATCTGCTGCGTGAAGAGCCGCTGGAAATTCTGCGCGAAGAGGATTTTGTAGCCGAGCGCGAGGCATCTGAACGCCGTCAGCAGGAAATGGAAACCGCTGATACCGAACCGTTTGCGGTGTGGCTGGAAAAACACGCCTGACAGAAAAGAAAAAGGCCACTCGTGAGTGGCCAAAATTTCATCTCTGAATTCAGGGATGATGATAACAAATGCGCGTCTTTCATATACTCAGACTCGCCTGGGAAGAAAGAGTTCAGAAAATTTTAAAAAAAATTACCGGAGGTGGCTAAATGCCGTTGTTAGATAGCTTCACAGTCGATCATACCCGGATGGAAGCGCCTGCAGTTCGGGTGGCGAAAACAATGAACACCCCGCATGGCGACGCAATCACCGTGTTCGATCTGCGCTTCTGCGTGCCGAACAAAGAAGTGATGCCAGAAAGAGGGATCCATACCCTGGAGCACCTGTTTGCTGGTTTTATGCGTAACCATCTTAACGGTAATGGTGTAGAGATTATCGATATCTCGCCAATGGGCTGCCGCACCGGTTTTTATATGAGTCTGATTGGTACGCCAGATGAGCAGCGTGTTGCTGATGCCTGGAAAGCGGCAATGGAAGACGTGCTGAAAGTGCAGGATCAGAATCAGATCCCGGAACTGAACGTCTACCAGTGTGGCACTTACCAGATGCACTCGTTGCAGGAAGCGCAGGATATTGCGCGTAGCATTCTGGAACGTGACGTACGCATCAACAGCAACGAAGAACTGGCACTGCCGAAAGAGAAGTTGCAGGAACTGCACATCTAGTCAGTAAACTATCTTCACAATTAATTGAAAAAAGCCAGTTCAAATGAACTGGCTTAGTTGTACTTAGTGCGCACCGCCTCCGCCGCCACCTGCGCCAAATGGCGGTTTAGCAAACCACACCAGCCCCAGCAGTACGAGGAATATCCCGGCTGACATCCAGAAGATCTCATTGGCGGAAATAATCAGCCCCTGATTGGTGATCTGCTGGGCAATCCAGCCTGATGCCTGCTGTTGCGTCATCCCAAGCCCTTCCAGTTGACTGTACATCGCCTGGGCATTCGGGTTGAACGGGTTTACCGACTCAGTCAACTGCGCATGGTGCATCGACTCGCGGTTGGTCCACATGGTCGTGGTTATCGACGTGCCGATAGACCCCGCCAGCGTTCGCGTAAAGTTAGAGAGGCTCGATGCCGCCGCCAGTCGTTCCGGTGGCAAACCAGACAGCGTAATGGTGGTCAGCGGCATAAAGAAGCAGGCCACCGCAAACCCCTGGATAAACTGCGGCCAGGCCGACGCGCCAAAATCCATACCTGGTTCAAAGGTATAGGCACGCCAGTAGAAGCAGACGGCATACATAATAAAGCTGAAGGTTACCAGCCGCCGCATATCCAGTTTATGCGCGAAGCGGCCGATAATCGGCGACAGGATCACCGGAATAATCCCTACCGGCGCAGAGGCCAAACCTGCCCAGGTCGCCGTGTAACCGTAGACCTCCTGCAACAACTGCGGCAGCAGAACAATAGCGCCGAAGTAGAGCATATACGCGAGGCTGATACACAAGCAGCCGATGGTGAAGTTGCGCGACTTAAACAACGACAGATCGACTATCGGGTTATCGTCGGTCAGCTCCCAGACAATCAGGAAGCAGATAGCCACCACCGCCACCACGGTAAGAATGATAATTTCCTGTGATGAAAACCAGTCCAGCTCTTTACCGCGGTCGAGCATAATCTGCAGGCTGCCGATACCAATAACCAGCAGTGCCAGCCCCACGGCATCAATCCGCCGCCGTTCGGTGCGGGTTTCACGTCCGCGCAGAGTTTGCAGTGTCATCAACACCACCGCCACGCCAATCGGCACGTTGATGAAGAATATCCAGCCCCAGTGGTAATTATCGCTGATATAACCGCCGAGGATCGGGCCGCAAATTGGCGCGACAATCACCGTCATCGACCACAACGCCAGCGCGATCGAGCGTTTGGCTGGCGGGTAGTTATTCAGCAATAGACTTTGCGAAAGCGGGATCAACGGCCCGGCGACAATCCCCTGAATCACGCGGAAGAAGATCAGCATATTCAGGCTGCTGGAGACACCACACGCCCACGACGCAATAGCAAAGGCGATGGTGGACCAAAGGAACAGTTTCACTTCCCCGACGCGCTTTGCCAGCCAGCCGGTAAGCGGGATCGAGATGGCATTCGCCACCCCGAAAGAAGTGATTACCCACGTTCCCTGGCTGAGCGATGAGCCCAGATTCCCGGCGATAGTGGGGATCGCCACGTTAGCAATGGTGGAGTCCAGCACCTGCATGAATGTCGCCAGTGACAGCGCAATCGTCATAATGACCAGTTGCGCGCCTTCCAGCGGTTTTTGCTGTTGCATCACACGCACCTCTGGATTAGCCAGCGTTAGCTTTTACGATATCGTCGATCAGTTTATTGACAGGTGCCAGGCTGATTTCACGCGCGGTACTTACCGCGACCGGTGTTGAACGTACTTTATTTGCCAGTACCTGACCGTCACGGTTAGTGGTATTGACGCTCACCAGCGTGGACAAACCAATGCGCAGCGGGTATTGCTCCAGCTGTTTCTGGTCCAGTTCGATACGCACAGGTAGACGCTGAACGACTTTGATCCAGTTACCGGTCGCATTTTGCGCCGGAAGCAGTGAGAATGCGCTACCTGTGCCCATATCCAGACCAACCACTTTACCGGTGTATTTCACATCATCGCCGTAAATATCCGTGGTGATAGTGACCGGCTGACCGATACGCATATTGGCAATCTGCGTCTCTTTAAAGTTGGCATCCACCCACATATTGGTGGCTGGAACGACCGCCATCAGCGGCGTCGTTGGGCTAATTTGCGCCCCAGGCTGTACCGCGCGGCGGGAGACATAACCGGTCATCGGACTGACAATACGGGTACGCTCCAGCGCCAGCCAGGCGTTACGTACTTCGGTGGCAGCCTGTTGCACGGCAGGCTGATCTTCCAGTTTAGTCCCCAGAATCATCGCCTGATTGGCATTGTATTGTTGAATAGCGACGTCCAGTTGCGCCTGGGCACTGGTGACGGCGTCGCGGGCGTGTTGCAGCTCTTCGCGACCAATCAGGTTGGCATTGCCCAGCGGCACACGGCGGTTGTAGTCGCTTTGTGCTTTCGCGAGGGCGATTTTTTGCACCTCAATATTCGCCTGCAACTGTTTGCTGTTAATCATCAGCTGGTGGGTTTGGCGAACGCTGGAAGCCAGTGCAGTTTTGGCTTTTTCAAACGCCTGGCGAGCATCTGTCGGGTCGAGAGTGACCAGAACATCGCCTTCTTTTACAAAATCGGTGTTATCGGCCCAGACTTTCGTCACGCTGCCAGACACCTGAGACATAATTTGAATCTGATTCCCTGCCACGTATGCGTCATCGGTTTCTTCGAAATGACGCAGTACCAAAAACCAATAAATCCCTATCGCTACGGCAATAATTATAAAGAGCAAGGTGAGAAGGAGGAGCAGACGCTTACGTTTGCCGCTCTTCTTTACCGGTTGCTGCGGGGTTTGAGTCTCCGCATTTGCGCTCATATTGTTCTCCACGATCTTCTTAACTCATCGGCTGAGCCGACCTGCTTGCCAAAAAGGCCAGCATGTTGCGATGCTGGCCGGTCATTTTTTCTTTTATAAATCTGGATTTTTGAGCGAGATGACGCGTTAGCTCATCGCTTCGAGAACCACACCGTCTTGTTCCATCTGGTCGAGACGGGAGAGCAATTTGCGGGTGATTTGCTCGAGCTGATCTTTTTCTGTTGTGCTGAGCGCGGACCAGAGTTGATGCAGGCAGTTATGCTGCGGTGGTAAAACCTCGCGCAAAAACTCGTGACCTTTTTCCGTTAATTGCAGATGCAGGCAGCGGCGATCGTTATCGCTTTCACGACGTTCGATCCAACCGCGTTTTTCCAGTTCATCGGCAATACGCGTCGCGTTGGTACGGGATGATCCAAGAGCACAACTTAATTCAGAAGGCTGAATACTGTGGTTTTCCTGAGACTCCAGCGTAATCAACGCCATAAACAACGTCTCGTTAATCCCCTGAGCCTTCAGCATTTTATTGCGGTTCTCCAGCAGCTTGCTTTGCATGTGCATGCAAAGACGAGTCAGAAGGATCTCCTGATAAGGAAAATCTTCGTGGCGGCTGGCGCGAAATTTTAGCATTTGTTCAATGGGCGTAAACGAACTATCCATTTGGGTATGACCTCATTAATTTCAGCCGATATAGTAACGACAGTGACAAATAAAGTAAATGTATTGTTTTAGAAAAATGATTCTTGTGGGTTATATAATCGCCATCACTTTCCAGGCGAGCCCATAGGCCAGCGCACTAAGCAGTGTTGGGATGATAATGCTGCGTGTTTTATAGAAACTGGCACCCAGTACCGCGAAGCCGACCAGCGTGGGCACGAAACGGCGTGTATCGTGCATCACTTCTGGTGCGGTAGAGACAACCAGCAGAGCGCATATCGAGGCGATGCCAATGGTGTCGAGCAAAATACCTACCGCGCCACGTTTGGTTGGGCGGGCATTACCCACACGCAGGCGCAGCGGCAAATAGCGGAAGCAATAATTCGCCACGCCAACCAGTAACCCAAGCAGCAGAACCTCATAGCTCATCGGGCGCTCCTTGCCAGAATGCCTGGATTAACGCAGTGAGGCAGCCACAGACAATGCCTGCCAGAATGGCGACGGGAATAGAAAATAGCGTTACGCCTGCAAGGGCACCAACTAACGCTGCGGTAACGCAAAGAGATTGTTTGCGCTGGAAAGAGGCGAGCAGGAAACTCATAAAGAGTGCCGGAAGCATAAAACCTAATGCAGCTTCAACGGCGGGATAACCTTGCAGCAAGCCGCTGCCGGAGAATGCCCCTATTACCGTACCAAATACCCACGATGACCATGAACTGAAGGCAATGCCGATCATCCAGTTCTCGCTCCAGCGGCGATTATTGCGTACCAGTTTTGCGGTTGCGGCGGCAAAAACCTCATCCGTCAGGCCAAATGCCCACAGGGCGGTTTTCGATTTTTGCAGACGCTGAATAATACGGCTACGCAGTGACGGGCCATACAACACATGGCGAACATCCATTGCCATGACGGTCAGTGCAGCAACCCACAAACTACTCCCGGCTGCCAGCATCGCGGTAATGACGAACTGGCTCGCGCCTGCATAAATGATGCAGGAGAAAAAAACGCTTTCGAGAGGAGAGAATCCCAGACGGGTCGCATTCAGACCGAACGCAAAGGCCACCGGAATATAACTAATAACAATCGGTAAACTGTCTTTGCATCCTTCCATGAAGGTCGCCGAACCAGGAGCAGGCTGTGGAGTAGGGCTTTCCATAGAGTGTACGCTTAACGATTGTTAATATTATAAATAGACTGAATGAATATCTTAACCTTATCAGACTGATGGGCTTCTTAACACCCTTATAAGTGTAAAGCCACGAAAACGGTTGCTGATTGCTTAATTTGCGGCTTCCTGACGATGAAAACCTCGCCACCAGACCAGTAAGTTAACCAGGGCAATCGTCGCGCCAGCCAGACAAACGCCAGCCCAACCGCCATGTTGCCAGGCTGAGGCTGAAATTAGCGAACCGGCGGCACCGCCAATAAAGTAGCTGGTCATGTAACCTGCGGTCAGGCGATTACGCGCATCAGGGTGTATTCGATAAATTACCGTCTGGTTAGTGATATGCACGCCCTGTACGGTGAGATCCAGCACCAGGATGCCGATAATCAGCGCCAGTACGGAAGTGTGACCAAACCAGATCGCCAGCCATGAAAGTAATAGCAGCAGCAGACCGAAAGTTGTGGTGTGGTGCGATTTACCCTTATCGGCAAAACCGCCCGCCGGACGAGCGCCCAACGCTCCGGCAGCTCCCGCAAGTCCAAACAGACCAATGACACCATCGCTGTAGTTAAAAGGTGGAGCGGCAAGCAAAAAGGCCATTGAGGTCCAGAGAATGCTGAAGTTGGCAAAGGTCAGGCAGCCCAGCAATGCGCGGGTGCGCAGGATCTTATCGCTGATAAACATGCTGAAAACGGAACCTAACAACTGTGGGTAGTTGAGGTGGGTTTCTGATTTCATTTGTGGCAGACCACGCCATAATGCCAGCGCCATCAGTGCCATTAACACCGAGGCAACCCAAAAGACGGTGCGCCAGCCGCCGAGATTCGCCAGCAATCCGGCAACGGTCCGTGCGAGTAAGATCCCCAACAGCAGACCGCTCATAATAGTGCCAACCACTTTGCCGCGTTTGTCCGGTGAAGCCAGCGTCGCTGCCAGCGGAACCAGAATTTGTGCCACGACTGAGAATAAACCGGTTAATGCCGTACCGAGGATCATCATCGCCAGTGACTGACTGCTGGCAGTGATTAACATACCGCCCGCTGCCAGTAAGGTCATCGAGACAATCAGGCGGCGGCGTTCAAACATATCACCGAGGGGAACAAGAAACAGTAGACCTGCGGCATAGCCCAACTGCGCGGCGGTAACAATAAAGCCTGCCGAACTGGCGGAAAGGGAAAAGTTACGCGCGATGGTGTCGAGCAATGGCTGGGCGTAATAGTTACTGGCTACCGCCAGACCGGTGGCGATAGACATCAGCACGATCAGCGCCGGGCTAAGCTCATGATTAGGTTTAGTCATTATTTTTGTTCATCAGGTGATGATTAAGCTGGAAATCAATAATAGCGGATGTTGATGAATATGGGATGAAAGATAGATTGTTGAAATGTGCGATGTGGTTTGTAGGCATGATAAGACGCGCCAGCGTCGCATCAGGCATTGTGCACAGAACGGCGGATGCGGCGAAAACGCCTTATCCGCCATACGAATGAGTGTATTTTGTAGGCATGATAAGACGCGTCAGCGTCGCATCAGGCATTGTGTACAGAGCGGCGGATGAGGCAAAAACGCCTTATCCGCCTGAATAAAAATTACTTCTGCGCTGCCAGCGCCTCATTCACCCAGCCATCGAACTGCTGCTGGTGGGCTTTGATCCAGCCATCAACGTGGCCCTGAATATCGCCTTCTGAGGCTTTGCCGTCATGCATAATGGCGTTCTGGGCGTTAATATCGGCCACTGGCAACTGCATAATGGCAAACAGTTTGGCTGCCGCCGGATTTTTCTCGGTCCAGGCTTTGTTGGCAACGATATGCATGGTGCTGACCGGGAAGCCGTAATTCGCGCCATTCGGCAGTTTGGTATCGGCATTTTTATCGCCCGGCAGTGCGGAGAACGGCACCTGCAACCAGACCACATCTTTCCCTGGCTTCAGCTCATTACTCACCCAGTACGGCGTCCAGGTGTAATAAAACACCGGTTTGCCCTCTTTGTAGCGACTGATGGTGTCGGCCATCATCGCTGCGTAGTTCCCCTGATTATGCGTCACGGTGTTGGTCAGTTCATACGCGGCAAGCTGGTGGTTGATGGCACCTTCGCAGCCCCAGCCAGGGTTACAACCGGTTAAATCCGCTTTACCGTCGCCGTTGGTATCGAACAGTTTGGCGATCTTCGGATCTTTCAGTTGTGCGATGTTGGTGATTTTATACTGGTCGGCGGTTTTCTTATCGATCAGGTAACCCTGTGCCGCGCCGTTAACAAATACCCCTTCACGATAAAATTTCTTATCGCCACCGGCAGCTTCGTACATGTTGTCATGCAGCGGCGTCCAGTTCACGGCGGTGAAGGTTGCATCGCCGGAAGCAAGCGAGGTGTAGCCAACGTTGTAATCTACTTCGCTGGGTTTATTGACGGTATAACCTAATTTCTCCAGCGCACGACTGACCAGCAGTGTCTGGAAGGTTTCTTCGGTGATGGTGCTTTGAACTGGATTAACTGTAATGCCTTTGCCCGGCAGGTCGGCAGCAAAAGTTTGTGTAGAGATAAGCGTGGCAAACGCTGTCGCAAAAAGTACGCTATGTCGCATTGTTATTCCTTTTTTTGGCAGGGTGATATGCCCGGCGTTACCGGGCAAGTGCAGAGTTACTTAATGAATGGGCGGGTCAGCAGACCGACAGGGCCAGTGGTGTACCAGCGACGGTTGCCGCGACTGCGTGAGTCGCGCCCAACGGCCTGCGTCAGGCGGTCGAGGATAATGGCGAGGATCACAATCCCGACGCCGCCAACGGTGGCAAGCCCCATATCCAGACGACCGATACCGCGAAGTACCATCTGACCCAGCCCGCCGACGGCAATCATCGAGGCAATGACCACCATAGAAAGGGCCAGCATCAGCGTCTGGTTAACGCCCGCCATAATGGTCGGCATCGCCAGCGGTAACTGAACTTTGAACAGCATCTGGCGCGGGCTGGCACCGAATGAGCGCGAGGCTTCAATCAGATCCGCCGGAACCTGGTTAATCCCCAGAATGGTCAGACGGATAATCGGCGGCAGAGCAAAGATGATCGTCACCACCACGCCCGGCACGTTACCGATACCAAATAGCATGACGATTGGCACCAGATAAACAAACGCTGGCGTGGTCTGCATGGCATCAAGCAGTGGACGAATAATTTTCGCCGCTCGCGGACTTCTCGCCAGCCAGATCCCCAACGGCAAACCGATGACGATACAGAACAGCAGGGCGGTTAACACCAGCGCCAGAGTAACCATTGCCTGCGACCAGGCACCGATTGCGCCGATGGCAATCAGCGAAACCAGCGTCGCCACGCCCATTCCGACCCCGGAAATCTGCCAGGCGATGAGAGCGAAAACGATAATCGCCACCGGTGCGGGCATACCCAGCAGCAACTGCTGGAAACCGTTGAGGATATAATCAACCGGAACGCGCACGCCCTGGAAGACGGGACGGAAATGGGTAACAACCCAGTCGATCCCTTCAGTGACCCAACTGTCGAGCGGGATCAGCGTTTTATGGAACGGATCGAGAATATTAAAATGCTCGACGTTTGGCGCAGGCGTACTGGTCAGCCAGTCAGCACCACCGCCGTCAGTCGGTGCAGTCGCCGGTGTACCCCAGGCGTCTGCGGATTGCACGGCACTGTCCGCCGCTGGCGTGGTATCCCACGGATTATTTTGATCAGCCATTATTTACCCCCTCACGATCTAAAGCGCGCAGCAGCATTCCTTTCGAAATGATGCCGACATACTGTTGGTCCTCGTCGACCACGGGCACCGCACAGGGTGCCTGTCCGACATGAGAGAGCAACTCGCTAAGAGGCGTTTGTGCATCGACTGCTAACGGCGCATCAATCAGCGCCGCATCAAGACCTTGCTGCTGCGTTAACGCGGTTTTAAGCGAATCGATGGAAACTGCGCCGACAAACTTATTACCGCGTTCGATAACGTAGCCATATTCGCGATCTTCATCCTGCAATAATTTCAGTGCCGAACGTGGGCCGAAGCCAGGGGTTTTACGAATTAAGCCATTCGGTGTCCGGCGGGCAATATCTTTCGCACTGAATACCTGACTAATATCAACGCCACGGAAGAAGGTACGGACATAATCATTCGCCGGATTATTGAGAATTTCATCCGGTGTGCCGACCTGTACCACTTCACCATTTTGCATAATGGCAATTCGGTCGCCAATACGCATAGCCTCATCGAGATCGTGGGAAATAAAGACAATGGTGCGCTGATGTTTCGCCTGTAATTTTACCAGCTCATCCTGCATCTCGGTGCGAATTAATGGATCGAGCGCCGAGAAGGCTTCGTCCATTAATAATATATCCGGATTAATCGCTAACGCGCGGGCTAATCCCACACGTTGACGCATCCCGCCAGAGAGTTCATCCGGGTAGCTGTGGGCATAATTTTCCAGCCCGACCTGACGCAGTGCATCAAGGGCTTTTTCCCGGCGTTCTTCGGCATTAATTCCGGCCAATTCCATACCGAACGCAGTATTGTCCAGCACGGTCATATGCGGCATTAAGGCAAAGGACTGGAAGACCATCGCAATCTTTTTTCTGCGCACCTCACGGAGTTCGGCATCGGATATTTTGGCAATATCCACACCATCAATCAGCACTTGCCCGCGGGTGGGTTCAATCAGGCGATTGAGAAGGCGTACCATTGTGGATTTACCCGAGCCGGATAATCCCATGATGACAAATATCTCGCCTTCTTCAATGGCCAGACTGGCGTCTTTTACGCCAAGCGATAGCCCAGTTTTTTCCAGAATTTGTTCTTTCGAAAGTCCTTGTTCGATATATTTGAACGCTCGCTGTGGATGCTCGCCAAATATTTTATAAAGATTTTTAATTTCTAATTTAATTGCCATGCAATAGAAAGATTCCTTTATTTGTTTATGTCGATATATTACCCAATGGAAATAGTCACTTTTTTCTACCCTAACATACTGAGAATCTGAGGCAACCCCTGAGGGCAAATGTGGCATGAATATTGATGCGAGCAAATCGCCGGAATTTCCCGTGATATAAGGGCTGAGAGCAAATCGAGAAAAGTTGATATTTTTTGTCATAGATAGCGAAAAAACGCCTGAATATTGTAGTTTCAGGCGAATAATGCAACAGAGTATCAGTGTAGATCACTACAGAATATTTGCGTGATAAAAAGCTATTTGGCGGGAATTATTTCCCTGCTGCGGGTAGTGATATTTTTGAAAATAACACCCTCAGAAATTCCAGTCTTCATCTTCTGTTTCAACCGCTTTCCCCATCACATAAGAGGAGCCTGAACCGGAAAAGAAATCGTGATTTTCATCGGCATTCGGCGAAAGCGCGGCGAGGATTGCCGGATTCACTTCCGCCATTTCTGCGGGAAATAACGGTTCGTAGCCCAGATTCATCAAAGCCTTATTGGCGTTGTAACAGAGAAACGCTTTCACATCGTCAGCCCACGGGGTTTCGGCGTACAGCTCATCGGTGTATTGCAACTCGTTGTCGTAGAGTTCCAGCAACAAATCGAAGGCGAAACTCTTCAACTCTTCACGTTGTCCCAGAGATATCTTTTCCATGTTTTTCTGATATTTATAGCCTATGTAGTAACCGTGGACTGCTTCATCGCGGATAATCAGACGGATCAGATCTGCGGTATTGGTCAGCTTTCCGCGGCTGGAAAAATACATCGGCAGCCAGAAACCGGAATAGAACAAAAAAGATTCAAGAAACACACTGGCGATTTTCTTTTTCAGCGGATCATCACCGCGATAATGTTGCTGAATAATCTGAGCTTTTCGCTGCAACGGTGCGTTTTCTTCACTCCAGGCGTAGGCGGCATCGACATCTTTGGTCTGACACAGCGTCGAGAAAATCGAACTGTAAGAGCGGGCATGAACCGCTTCCATAAAGCTGATATTCGATAATACCGCTTCTTCATGAGGCGTGAGTGCATCGGGCATCAGCGAAGGCGCGCCGATAACATTTTGCAGCGTGTCGAGCAGCGTCAGGCCAGTAAAAACGCGCATCGTCAGTTGTTGTTCTACGACAGTTAATGTCTGCCAGGCAGGAATATCGTTCGACAGCGGCACCTTTTCTGGTAGCCAGAAATTGCTGGTCAGGCGATTCCACACCTCCAGATCTTTATCGTCAGATATCTTGTTCCAGTTGATGGCGCTGATACGTGAGAGTTTCATAGATATTCCTTAAAGTGCACAGGAGACGCAGCCTTCAATTTCAGTGCCTTCCAGCGCCATCTGACGCAGGCGAATGTAATAGAGCGTTTTGATACCTTTGCGCCAGGCGTAAATCTGCGCTTTGTTGATATCGCGAGTGGTGGCGGTATCGGGGAAAAACAGCGTCAGCGACAAACCCTGATCGACATGGCGAGTCGCTTCCGCGTAGGTGTCGATGATCTTTTCTGCGCCGATTTCGTAAGCATCCTGATACAGCGCCAGATTCTCGTTAGTCATAAACGGGGCAGGGTAGTAAACGCGTCCTGTTTTGCCCTCTTTGCGTATCTCTACTTTCGCCACAATCGGATGAATACTCGACGTAGCATGGTTGATATAAGAGATAGAACCGGTTGGCGGCACCGCCTGAAGATTCTGGTTATAAATGCCGTAGCGCATCACGTCGTCGCGCAGTTGCGCCCACATCTCACGGGTAGGTAACGTAATACCGCTACGGGCAAACAGTTCGCCAACTTTCGTCGTTTTCGGCTGCCAGTTCCCTTGCAGATATTGGCTGAAATATTCACTACTGGCATAGCGTGACTGTTTGAACCCGGCGAAGGTTTCACCGCGTTCGCGTGCCAGCAACATCGAGGTACGCAGTGCGTGCCAGGTGATGGTATAGAAATAGAGATTGGTGAAATCCAGTGCTTCCGGCGAACCATAAGCGATGCCTTCTCGCGCCAGATAACCGTGTAAATTCATCTGCCCCAGCCCGATGGCGTGTGAGGCGGCATTTCCGGCTTCGATGGACGGCACGCTGCGGATATGACTCATATCTGACACCGCCGTTAAACCGCGTACGGCAGTCTCTACCGTGCGGGCAAAGTTGGGGGAATCCATGGTGTGGGCAATATTCAACGAACCTAAATTGCAGGAAATATCATGGCCTGTACGGGCATAGTCGAGATTCTCGTCATACTCTGAGGCGCTGTTAACCTGCAAAATTTCTGAGCATAGATTACTCATATTTATGCGCCCGGCGATAGGGTTAGCACGGTTTACCGTGTCTTCATACATGATGTAGGGATAGCCGGACTCAAACTGGATTTCTGCCAGTCGCTGGAAGAAATCACGGGCGTTGAGGTATTTTTTGCGGATGCGTTCATCGGCAACCAGTTCGTCATAGTGTTCGCTAATGGCGATATCGGCAAACGGCTTGCCATAAACTCGCTCAACGTCATAGGGCGAAAACAGCGCCATCTGCGCATTCTCTTTGGCCAGATGGAAAGTGATATCCGGGATCACCACGCCAAGCGACAGTGTTTTAATGCGGATTTTTTCGTCGGCATTTTCCCGTTTCGTGTCGAGAAAACGCAGAATATCGGGATGATGAGCATGTAAATAGACTGCACCAGCCCCCTGACGAGCGCCGAGTTGGTTGGCATAGGAAAATGCGTCTTCCAGCATTTTCATCACCGGAATTACGCCAGAAGATTGATTTTCAATACGTTTAATTGGCGCGCCCGCTTCCCGCAGATTCGACAGCAAAAATGCTACGCCGCCGCCGCGTTTCGACAGTTGCAGTGCGGAATTTACCGCCCGACCAATCGACTCCATATTGTCTTCAATACGCAGCAAAAAACAGGAAACCAGTTCGCCGCGCTGCTGCTTACCGCAGTTGAGGAATGTCGGCGTGGCTGGCTGAAAGCGTCCTGACAGCATTTCATCGGTCAGTTGCAACGCCAGCGTCGCATCGCCTTGTGCCAGCGTCAGCGCCACCATCGTGACTCGATCGGCAAAATCTTCCAGATAACGTTTACCGTCGAATGTCTTCAACGTATAGCTGGTGTAAAACTTCCATGCCCCGAGGAATGTCTGGAAACGAAAACCGCTGGTGTGTGCGTGGGCAAACAGCGTAATGACAAAGTCGCGAGAGTAGCGATTAAGAACGCTTTCATCATAGTAACCTTCGTTGACCAGCCAGTTCAGGCGCTGCTGCTGGCTACTGAAGGTCACACTGTTCGGACGCACATGCGTCGCCATAAAGGCGTCAACGGCCTGGCGGTCTTTATCGAACTGAATGCGACCTGCGCTATCGTAGAGGTTAAGCATCGCATTCAGCGCGTGGTAATCCATCGTTTCCTGCGTCAGGCATTCTGCGGTTGTCGTTGCCAAAATTCGGTTACTCCTTTACGAACGTTTTCGATATCGCTTTGCGTACCCATGAGTTCAAAACGGTACAGCCACGGCACGCCGCATTTCCGGGCAATCACATCTCCGGCGCGGCCATACGCCTCACCAAAGTTGCGATTACCCGAAGCAATAACGCCGCGAAGCAACGCCCGGTTGTGCTCGTCGTTTAAAAAGCGAATTACCTGTCGTGGCACCGCGCCAGCCGTACCGCCGCCGCCGTAAGAGGGCACGATCAGGATGTAAGGCTCGTCTACCTGAATCCGTTCCCGCTCATTGAGCGGGATGCGCACCGCGGGCAGTCCTAAACGTTCGATAAAACGCTGCGTATTTTCGGAGCTACTGGAAAAGTAGACGAGCTGGCTCATGCACTGGCCGCGTGTGGCGCTGGATGCAGACGATTGATCATGTCCGGGCGGAAACCAGACCAGCTAAGATCGCCAGCAATCACTACCGGCAACTGACGAAAGCCCTGAGCACGCAGCGCTTCCGCCGCTTCAGGAACGCGATCGACATTAATCATTTCAAAATCAAAGCCCCGGTTTTCCATCGCCCGTTTGGTGGCGTGGCACTGAACGCAATCGTTACGAGTGTAAATAGTAATGCGCATGATTCGTATTTCCGTTTAAAATGAAGATACGGCGCGATGATACGCGTCGGGTTGTCTCTCTGTTGATACAGAGATACTAGATGTAGTTGAAAAAAGATTCAACCACACAATATATAGCAAATAGTGGTCGAAATTACCCTGGATATGAGCGTGACGGGGTAGGGGGATTTTTGTGATTCACCAGGCAAAAAGAAACCCCGAAGACAGGCTTCGGGGTCAAAGACGCGTATTTATTATCATTTTTGCACTACGATTTGCGCATGCTTAACAGTGCGCCGATAAAAATACCTACCGCAGCTGCTGTACCCACGCTACACCAGGGTCTTTCACGAACAAAAGAATCCGCGCAGCCAACGGCATCGCGTGCGGCTTGCTGGACGCGAGTACGACCATGCATTCGCGCCCTGGTTTCTTTCAGCAATGCCTGAGCTTTACTGCGTGCGGCTTCAGCTTCCCCTTTGGCGTCGCTGCCCCAGGACTTTAATACAGATTCGAGGCTGTCAGCTAATTGATTGACATCATTCTGGATATCCTGCACGCCATCATCAACGTCGTTGCGGTTCGGTCGGTTAAACATATGATCCCCCATTAGAATTCGATGTAATTTTCAGTGTAGACCATAATTTTCTTAACTGAGGTTCATCGCGGCTTTATGGACTTTTCTGAAAGCGTTGTGAATGCGCAATCAGGTAAGGTAGGCCCGCGGTTGATAATAACGAGGATCAAATATGTATTTACGACCAGACGAGGTGGCGCGCGTACTTGAAAAAGTCGGTTTTACTGTCGATGTGGTAACCCAGAAAGCGTATGGTTACCGCCGTGGGGAAAATTATGTCTATGTTAATCGCGAAGCGCGAATGGGACGTACCGCTCTGGTAATTCATCCAACATTAAAAGAACGCAGTTCAACACTGGCTGAACCCGCTTCCGATATTAAAACTTGCGATCATTACCAGCAATTTCCGCTCTATTTAGCAGGCGAGCGACACGAGCATTACGGTATCCCGCATGGCTTCAGTTCGCGTGTTGCGCTTGAACGTTATTTGAATGGTTTATTTGGCGAAGCCAGTTAAAGACGCGACTGGCGATGCCAGTCGCGAAAAGAAGAGTCAGGCTTTTACCTGCTGGTAACGGCTGACTTTAAACAGTCGGCGGCAATAATCGAGGAAGTAGCCATAAACCGCCCCCATCAACATCGAAACAACGATGTTTGAACTGACCGCCGCCATAATCTGATGCCAGTCTGCGCCCACCACTAACAAGATCGCCACATACACCGGTGACTGGAACGTCACATAAGCCAGGATATCAGCCAGATTTTTTATCCAGCCCGACGGGCTAACTTTGCGTGCCGCGCGCATAAACAGATCGCGGTACATACCGTATGGCCATGCAATTAAGATGTTCACCGGAATCGCTACCAATCTGGAATAAAAAGACTGTTCGAAGCTCATTCCGGAGAGGAAAACTTCAATACACATGTTCACGACAGAACAGTAAACAACCATCGCGAACGTATCTGCAACTGCATGACGCAAGCGTGACTGCGGTGAGAACATGCTAATGCTCCTTAATAAAAGCGTAATGGGATGTTAATGGAGATGAAAGCAGTGGATCTCATTGTCATCTGCATTTTCGCATAGCGTATATCGCTGGCTATGACTATTCAATTAGTGAAAAATTTTTATTTAGTCAGTTTTTGTAGATAAAATATTCCGTAACGGCTCGTTTTTTGTACATTGTGGATTTTTACATGCCGATATGATTTATTTTCAATTAAATCAATTAGATATGACCTTGCCTTTAATTTCACTAATGAAAGTTTGGGGGTGAGGTAACGCTATAAGCGTAGAGAATTCGGTGTATGTCGTGACCGTGTCATTTACAGCATTTTTTATGCCAGAAAATGTACATTAACAGCAGAAAGCACCAGTGAGGGGTGTTTTCTTTTATTCTGTTATATTGCATTTTTATTCACTTCGGTTTTGTCAGGCTTGCGGAATTAGCGAGCAGAGAGCGCCACTCTGTTCACCAATAATCTAAATTACTCATCAAAATGGCTAATATATAATCTTGAAATTATTCTGAGAGTTTCAGAAAATAACAGCTGAAATAATCTCGCGCAGGACTGTAAATAGATTAAATTTTGTGGAAATATAATAAGTGATCGCTTACACTACGCGACGAAATACTTTTTTGTTTTGGCGTTAAAAGGTTTTCTTTATTATGTCCGTAATGTTACAAAGTTTAAATAACATTCGCACCCTCCGTGCGATGGCTCGCGAATTCTCCATTGACGTTCTTGAAGAAATGCTCGAAAAATTCAGGGTTGTCACTAAAGAAAGACGTGAAGAAGAAGAACAGCAGCAGCGTGAACTGGCTGAGCGTCAGGAAAAAATTAGCACCTGGCTGGAGCTGATGAAGGCTGACGGAATTAACCCGGAAGAGTTATTGGGTAATAGCTCTGCTGCTGCACCACGCGCTGGTAAAAAACGCCAGCCGCGTCCGGCGAAATATAAATTCACCGATGTTAACGGTGAAACTAAAACCTGGACCGGTCAGGGCCGTACACCGAAGCCAATTGCTCAGGCGCTGGCAGAAGGTAAATCTCTCGACGATTTCCTGATCTAATTACTGAGGCCGGATGTCGCTGCTAGGGCGCGTCCGGCGTCGCTTCTCAAGCTCGTTGGTTCCACGGCATCTTATCTAACAACCTTGCCATTCCACAAAAACCGCTGATTCCTGCAAACAGTAACCCGGCACCAACAAAGCCACTTAATAAGAAGAAACCGCTATTTACGGTATAACCCAGTACAACGCCGATTAATATTAAACCACCCGCAGCGATCTGCACCTGGCGCATTAACGGCAAGGGTTGAGATTTATTTACCGCTACTGGCAATCCAGCTCTTTTCCAGCCATCAATCCCATCTTCGAGTAAAAATATTTCTGCGGGGGCGGCAATCGCTGCTAATTTATCGGCGTTATTACTGGTGCGTTTACCTGCCTGGCAGTGGAATATAATTTGCTCGCGACGTAATTTAGGTGGAAGACCTGACTGTTCCAGCACGGATAATGGAGCCAGATCTGCTTCAGGAATATGTTCACGAAGATATTCATCAGCATCACGAATATCGATTAACTTTGCGCCGCGTGCGATTAATTCTTGTGCATCATGCGGCGAAATGGTTGTCAAAGCCATAGTGACTCCTTACGGACAATAGACATTTTTCAGGGTGGCGATAATGGCATTTACCGCCTCATTTTTAATGGAATATAGAATGCGTTGGGCATCCCGTTGGCTGTCGATAAGCCCTTCGTCCCGCATACGAGCGAGATGCTGTGATGTCGCAGAGGCACTCAGTCCGGTAATGCGCGTCAGCTCTCCCGCGCTGGTGCCGGGGGAACCGCTAAGCATGCACAGAATCAGCAATCGTTTAGGATGGCTCATTGCTTTCAATAAGGCCGCTGCCTGTTCGGCACTGGCCTGTAATTGCGCGAGTTCAGTCATATTTATTTAAGTATTTTCTAAATTAAGTAAACTCTAAACTAAAAATGCAACATATACCAGCATCAGCAGCGTAAATGAGAGTAAAAGCGTAAGCTGAAACTGGCAGGCTCCGCTAAAATTACTACGCTTAAGAGATAAAATCTCTTTTTAAACAATGAGTAATTTTCTTATAGGGAGTACATATGGGTTTCTGGAGAATCGTCATCACCATCATTCTGCCGCCTCTCGGCGTGCTGCTCGGTAAAGGGTTCGGTTGGGCGTTCATTATTAATATTCTGCTGACACTGCTTGGGTATATCCCCGGTTTGATTCACGCGTTCTGGGTGCAAACCCGCGATTAAACCTGTGCTCACCCCCGCGGCGTTAACGCGCCGCGTTCCTCTGCTACACTTTCTGAGTGTTTCCGTTAACGAATGAGGTAGCTATGGGTCTGTTCAATTTTGTGAAAGATGCCGGAGAAAAACTCTGGGACGCGGTTACAGGTCAGCACGATAAAGACGATCAGGCGAAGAAGGTGCAGGAGCATCTGAGCAAAACCGGTATACCTGATGCCGATAAAGTGAACATTCAAATTGCCGACGGCAAAGCGACGGTCACTGGTGACGGCCTGAGTCAGGAGGCGAAGGAGAAAATCCTTGTTGCGGTGGGGAATATTTCCGGTATTGCCAGTGTTGATGATCAGGTGAAAACGGCGACACCAGCCACTGCCAGCCAGTTTTATACCGTTAAGTCTGGCGACACTCTGAGTGCCATTTCCAAACAGGTCTACGGTAACGCTAATCTGTACAATAAAATCTTCGAAGCGAATAAACCGATGCTAAAAAGCCCGGATAAAATTTATCCGGGGCAAGTGTTGCGTATTCCGGAAGAGTAGTTAATTGCCAGCCATCGCCTGCTGGATAATGGGAATTGGCGTCAGTAAATGCTGGCGCATTAACTCACTGGCGCGCGCGGTATCTCGCGCCAGTACCGCCGCAGTCAGGGTCTGGTGCTGATCGTGTTTATCCTCCAGCATTTCTACCGAAAGCACCGTTCGCCGCAGCCAGATAAATCGATAGCGCGCCGCCAGATCAAACAACCGTTCACGCATTTGCAGCAAATAGTGAGAACCACAGCCCGCCACAATTGCTGTATGAAACGCCTGATGACGCAGATCCCACTCATCAAGCATTTTCTCGCTGGCGTCACAGGCCTCCAGCTTACTCAGCAGATGCGCTTTTGCGAGAACGTCTGCCTCCCATTCATCGCCACCGCGGGCAATCGCCAGACTGACCAGCATCGCTTCCATATTGGCGCGGGCGTCGAAAATATCGAGCAGCTCCTGCTCTGACATAGACGCCACCCGATACCCTTTTTGATTCACCACCGTGACCAGCCGTTCCGCCACCAGTTGCGAAAGAGCTTCCCGTAACGGCCCAACGCCAAGTGCATAACGCGATGTCAGCAAACTCATTCGTAATTTTTCATCCGGTTGAAAATTACCGCGAATAATATCGTTCTTCAGCCAGCGATAGCCATCCAGAGACGTAATGGTCATGGTGTGACTCCTGATCATTATCAGCGCGTATTATGAACGGGTGTTTTTTGCCACAATACCAGCTTTTTCCAGCGCGCCATAATCGGCACGGTACAGATAATCCCTATCGCTAATAAGCCGGTAGAGATCACTTCTAACTGTTGCGCCGGGCGGAATAACATCACCACCAACACAAAGGTAATAAAGCCTATTACCAGCCAGGTGAGCCACGGGTAAAGCCACATGCGCAAGCGAATTTCGCTTCCTTCTGCTCGCAGAATTTTACGCATCCGCAACTGTGAAACGGCGATGACTAAATAAACCAGCAGGGCGATAGCACCGGAGCTGTCTATCAGGAATTTAAACACTTTCGCAGGTGCGTAATAGTTCACCACCACCGTTAAAAATGCCGCTCCGGTGGAGAGTAACACCGCCACATACGGGGTTTTACTGCGGTTGATTTTGCCCATTACCGCGGGCGCATCACCGCGACGGCTTAAGGAGTAGAGCATCCTTGACGCGGTATACAGCGCCGAGTTCAGACAGCTGGTTACGGAAAGTAATATCACGCAGTCCATGATTAATTTCGCATGGGGAATATTGAGCAATTCCAGAACCGAGCGATAAGAACCAACGGCTTTCAGCCCCGGCATATTCCACGGTATTAACGCCACTACGACAAAAATAGAGCACAAATAGAAGATAGAAATACGCCAGATAACCGAGTTGGTAGCGCGGACAATATGTTTTTCCGGCGTGTCGGATTCCGCGGCGGCAATGGTGACAATTTCTGCGCCCATAAACGAGAACATGGTGATCAACATCGCGCTTAATACCGCACCGAAGCCGTTGGGCATAAAGCCGCCGCTATCCCACAATCTTGAGATCCCGCTCACTTCGGCATAAGGGTAAAAACCGCTAATTGCGACTGCACCAAGGAAAATAAAGGCCAGGATAGCGATGACTTTGCACAGCGCCAGCCAGAACTCAAATTCGCCGTAGTTTTTAACGCTTAATAAATTACTGCCAGTTAAGGCGAGGGTAATGACGAGGGAAAATAACCAGATGGGAATGCCTGGAACCCACGAGTGCAGGATCATAGCGGCGATGTTGGCTTCCAGCGGGATAACCAGTACCCAAAACCACCAGTACAGCCAGCCGATGGTATAACCCGCCCAGCGGCCAATGGCTTTATCGGCATAGGTGGAAAACGAACCGGTATCGGGCGTGGCAACCGCCATTTCCGCCAGCATTCGCATAATCATAACCACCAGTAATCCGGCGAACAGATAGGCCAGTAATACCGCCGGGCCCGCTTCGGCGATGGCGACGCTGGAACCGACAAACAGACTTGCGCCGATAACACCGGCAATAGACAACATGGTGACGTGGCGTGACTTCAGCCCGCCGCCTAACTCATGTGGTTGCGATGATTGCCCCATCCTGAATCCTCTCGAAAGTGTGTCACTTGGGAGAGCGCCCCGACATTTCCCGCGTCGGGTCACGCGTTTAATTGAGACGGTCAACAAAATCTTAAAAACGAAAGCGGGAGAGTTTTCTCCCTCTCCCTTAGGGAGAGGGCCGGGGTGAGGGTGTAGCCGCGTGATTACCCCTCACCCTAACCCTCTCCCCAGAGGAGCGAGGGGACAGTCCGCAGTCGTTTTTAACTTTGTCGATCGCCTCATCGTTATTATTTTTTACTGCATCGTTATCATTCCCTTAGCAACGTTTAACTCTTACAAACGGACATAGCTACTGCTTCGCCTCAGCAAAACACTGGCTGATGATCTCCAGACCCTGACGGATCTGAGCGTCTTCAATGGTGAGCGGTACAAGGATGCGCAGCACGTTGTAATACGGGCCGCAGGAGAGAAGAATCAGGCCCTTATCGCGGGCGCGTGCCACGATCTCGGCGGTGAGTTTTGCGTCCGGTTTGCTGTGATCGCCATCTTCAAACAGCTCGATGGCAATCATCGCTCCCAGCCCGCGTACGTCGCCGATCTCCGGGTGTTTTTCGGCTATCGCCAACAATCCGTCTTTTAGCTTCTGCCCCAGATCGTTGGCTTTTTGCAGCAGATTTTCCTGCTCAAACACCTTCAACACTTCCAGCGCCGCCACGCAGGCAATCGGGTTACCGGCATAGGTGCCGCCCAGACCGCCTGGAGCGACGGCATCCATCACTTCCGCGCGCCCGGTGACGCCCGCCAGCGGGAAGCCGCCCGCGATCGATTTCGCAAAGGTAGTGAGATCCGGCGCAACGCCCATCTGCTCCATCGCAAACAGCGTGCCGGTACGCCCTGCGCCGCTCTGCACTTCATCGGCAATCAGCATGATCCCGTGCTCGTCACACAGCGCGCGTAAACGCTGCATAAAGGCTGGCGACGCGGCGTAGAAACCGCCTTCGCCCTGAACCGGCTCAATCACGATGGCGGCGATATCTTCCGGCGCGGCATCATTTTTGAAGATCCGGTGGATGCTGGCGATAGCGTCATCCTCGCTTATGCCGTGCAGCGGGCAAGGATAAAGCGCGCGATAAACATGACCCGGCATCAGCCCCATGCCCGCAGAGTACGGATTCACCTTGCCGGTCAGCGCCAGCGTGTAATGCGTGCGCCCGTGATACGCGCCGCTAAAAGCGATGGTGCCGCTACGTTTGGTGGCGGCGCGGGCGATTTTTACCGCGTTTTCCACCGCTTCGGAACCGGTCGTAACCAGCAGCGTTTTCTTGGCGAAATCGCCCGGCACCTTCTGATTCATAATCTCGCACAGCTCCAGATACGGCTCGTAAGCCAGCACCTGGAAGCAGGTGTGCGACAGTTTTTTCAACTGCGCTTCCACCGCGGCCACCACCTTCGGATGCAGGTGCCCGGTATTGAGCACCGCAATCCCGCCCGCGAAATCAAGATACTCACGGCCTTCAACGTCCCACACCCGGCAGTTTTCCGCGCGGTCAGCGAAAATCGGGTGAATTTGCCCAACGCCACGGGGAATCGCCTGACTGCGGCGCTGCATTAACTCTTTATTGCTGCTCATTCGCGTTCTCCAGTTAAAGACCGATGCACATATATTTGATTTCTAAGTAATCTTCGATGCCATACTTCGAACCTTCACGACCCAGACCCGAGGCTTTGATGCCGCCGAACGGGGCCACTTCATTGGAAATAATGCCGGTATTGATGCCGACGATGCCGTACTCCAGCGCTTCGCCCACGCGGAAGACGCGGCTTAAATCACGGGCGTAGAAATAGGCGGCAAGACCAAACTCGGTGTCATTGGCTTGTGCAATCACATCGGCTTCATCTTTAAAACGGAACAGCGGGGCGAGGGGGCCGAACGTCTCTTCTTTCGACACTTTAGCGTTGGCCGGAACGTCCACCAGAATGGTCGGCTGGAAGAAGTTGCCGCCGCGTTCGTGTGCTTTACCGCCGCAAACCACACGCGCACCTTTCTCCAGGGCATCGGCAATATGCTCTTCCACTTTTGCTACCGCTTTTTCATCGATCAGCGGCCCGATGGTGACGCCTTTCTCCAGCCCGTCGCCGATGTGCAGTTTGCTCACCGCCTGCTGTAATTTTTCGGCAAAGCGGTCATACACGCCGTCCTGCACGTATAAACGGTTGGCGCAGACGCAGGTTTGCCCGGCGTTGCGGAATTTCGAGGCCAGTGCGCCTTCCACGGCTTTATCGAGGTCGGCATCGTCAAAGACGATAAACGGCGCGTTGCCGCCGAGCTCCAGCGACACTTTTTTGATGTCTTTCGCGCACTGTTCCATTAACTGGCGGCCAATTTCGGTCGAACCGGTAAACGACAGCTTGCGCACCAGCGGGTTGCTGGTCAGTTCGTTACCCACCGCGCCCGCCGAACCGGTGACCACGTTAAATACGCCAGCCGGAATGCCCGCGCGAATCGCCAGCTCCGCCAGCGCCAGCGCAGAGAACGGCGTCTGACTGGCGGGCTTCAGCACCATGGTGCAGCCTGCCGCCAGCGCCGGGCCGGCTTTACGGGTAATCATCGCCGCCGGGAAGTTCCACGGCGTGATAGCTGCGGTAACGCCAATCGGCTGCTTGATAACAATCAGGCGCTTATCGGCCTGATGACCAGGAATGGTGTCGCCATAAATGCGTTTACCTTCTTCAGCAAACCACTCAATAAAGGAGGCGGCGTAGCTAATTTCGCCTTTCGCTTCAGCCAGCGGTTTGCCCTGTTCGAGGGTCATCAGGCGCGCTAAATCGTCCTGATGCTCCATCATCAAATTGAACCAGTTGCGCAGAATGTTGGCGCGTTCTTTGGCGGTGAGTGCACGCCAGGCGGGCAGAGCGCGGTTGGCGGCGTCGATAGCGGCGCGGGTTTCATCCGCGCCCATTTTGGGTACGCTACCCAGCTTGTCGCCGTTCGCCGGATTGGTGACGTCGATGACTTCACCATCGTTGGCGTCCAACCATTCCCCGTTAATCAACGCCTGCTGGCGGAATAAGTTACTGTCGTTAAGTTTCATCGCTACATCCTGTTTTCAAAGGTTATTGATTAAATGCGGCGTGTAAGGCATCCACACTACGTGCCGCTCGCAGCGTGCGTCCGGGGTTACTCTGGCTTGCCAACAGCGTTTGTACCTTGCTGACAATATGCGCACCAATAGGAATTGCTGATGTCGCTGCCGGGGAGGGCGCATTGCAGGTGTGGATCGTGCGCGGGGTGGTGACAAACAGAAAATCGTCAATCAGCTTGCCGTCCGGCGATACCGCCTGCGCCCGCACACCGGCGGGCCAGGGCTGGAGATCGCTTAACGAAAGCCGGGGACAATACTTTTGCACCAGCCGCAGATAGCCGCTTTTGCACAGCGAGTTTTTCATCTCGCCCAGTCCTGAGCGTAGATGGTTTTGCAGCACCCGGCGAATCCCCGACGAGCCCAAAATCTCCAGCGTGTCGCTAAATGAGAAGTCGCGCTTGCGATAGCCTTCGCGTTTGAAAGCCAGCACCGCGTTTGGCCCGACGGTCACGCTGCCGTCGATCATGCGGGTGAGATGAACGCCCAAAAACGGCATTGCCGGGTCGGGAATGGGGTAAATCAGATGGTTAACAATCTGGTTATGCTCCGGCGCAAGGCGGAAATACTCGCCACGGAACGGGCAGATAATAAAACCCGGTTCGAGTCCGAGCATTTTCACCAGCCGGTCAGCCATCAGCCCGGAACAGCTAATCAGCGTCGATGCTTCATATTCGCCGCCCTGACGGGTTCGGACGACCACGCCGTTTTTATGCTCACTGAGGGCGCTGACTTCGGCGTTATAAATAATCTCACCGCCTCTGGCCTGGAAAATTTTTGCCATCGCCGCTGTGACTTCGCGGTAGCTGACAATGCCGCTGGACGGCACAAAAATGCCGCCAAGCCCGGTGATATTTGGTTCGCGCTCGCGCAGTTCCACGGCGTTTAACCACTCGCGCTCGATACCGTTTGCCGCCGTGCGTTCCCACAACGCGCGCATCCGTTCCATTTCGAGTTCAGAGGTGGCGACCAGCATCTTGCCGCAGTTGTCATAGCGAATGCCGTTTTGATCGCAAAAGGCTTTAGTGGCGCGGTTTCCCGCCAGGCAAAACTGTGCCTTCAGGCTACCGGGCGTGTAATAAACCCCGGCATGGATCACGCCGCTGTTGTGGCCCGTCTGGTGACAGGCCGGGCCGGACTCTTTTTCCAGCAACGCAATGCGGGCATCCGGATAAACATCAATCAGTTGCATGGCGGTCGACATGCCGATGATGCCGCCGCCAATAATCACAAAATCATACATCCGCTCAATTCCTTTGCGCTTACTGATGCGTCTGGTAGTGGTGAGTGGCGTAAGCGAAATAGCCACGCTGACGCATCAGTTCACGGCGCAGATCCGGGTGCGGAGTAAAGCGGTCGCGACCGTGCAGCCAGAACAGGTTGTTTATCAACAGGAATTTGCCAACGGGAACGGGTACAGAAAGAATGCCTTTGCTGGTTTCAATGGCATCGGAAAGCTCGCTCAACCACACGCCTTCTTCAAAATCTTTTGGCTGGACGAACTGGTCGATATAGCGCATCACCGGGCGACCCTGTTGATCAACGTCGAACACTGGATGGAAAACATCTTTGCTGACGTTTTTGCTCGGCGGCGCGGCAAAGCGCATCGGGCGACGCGCCAGTGGATGGCGGAAATAGTGGTCCAGATGTTCCCAGTCATCGAGATGCAGCAGCAACGAATTTCCACCCTGCATGTTTTGCTCATCGATTTTCATCATCAGCACGTAATCGGTGATCTCTTCGACATACGTGCCGTCGTTGTGCAGTTCCATCACGCGGTGCGGCTGACGCAGATAGCTGTCTGAGTTATCGACATTTTTCACCACGAAACGCGCGTAATACTGACCGCTCATCGCATCGAAATTTGAGCGACCAATCAGATGCGCTACCGCCGTTGCCAGCTTCACCATCTCATCTGCCTGCGCCACATCATCGATACCCACCGCATTGATCAACAGCGCACCTTCAGCACGGTTTAGCAGGGTCTTCAACAGCAATGGTTGCAGCTGATTCGCACACAGATCGTCAAGAATTTTGCCTACCCGAAAACGCAGAAACGATTTGTACTCCAGCGCCTGCACGGGCCATTCGGCAACCTGTTCGAGAAACTGTTTGGTCGTCTGTTCGGTGAAGGTGAGTTCCAGCAGACGCGGGGATTGCGCCGACGGGATGAGAGTGAATCCGCTATAGTCCTGGCCTGAATCGACAGCGTTATTGTGTACGGCGGTCAGTGCATTCATCAGAAGCGATCCTCTTATGAGATGTAGGGTGACATGGCGATGCTCATTTCGTAGCCATAATCTAAAAATATCTACATTTCTGAAAAATGCGCACAAAAGCGACATATTGTTTTCTTATTGTGATCAAAAGCAACAAATTAGTAACATTTAACGTAGGGTATTAAGGCAAAGTGAGACAGGAAATGAATAACTAAAGCAACAGGTTAGGGGGAGTTAACATTAGAGAACAGATTATCTGGTCGATAAAAAACAGTAAATGGCTTCACTGCAAAATGACCGTTAGTAAACTAAACATATTATCTGCCCCGTTTTATCGGGGCAGATATAACATTAAATTATAAATAGAGATAGTTCGGCGGTTCTCCTGTTTTCCCTAAAAGAAGAGCGCTACGCCCAGGAGGTAATGACTCCAACTTATTGATAGTGTTTTATGTTCAGATAATGCCCGATGACTTTGTCATGCAGCTCCACCGATTTTGAGAACGACAGCGACTTCCGTCCCAGCCGTGCCAGGTGCTGCCTCAGA
>NZ_JBJQLJ010000002.1:0-289527 GCF_046486385.1 Escherichia sp. WS33
AACGCCATTTCATCGCCATCCCGCCGAGCATACAGGCCTCGGAAGAACCAATGGTGTTGGTGCCAACGGCCTGACCATTTTTCGGCGCAGGCGCATGCCACAGATCGGCAACCATATTTACGCAACGTAGGTCGATGGCTGCGGATTGCGGATATTCTTCTTTGTCGATCCAGTTTTTGTTAATGGATAAATCCATCAATTTGTGGACATTTTCGTCGTCCCAAGTCTGGCAGAAAGTGGCCAGGTTCTGACGAGCGTTGCCATCAAGATATAATTCGTCATTGATAATCTGGAATGCGACATCGTCGCGCATTTCGTGCAGCGGAAAACGTTTTGATTCTGCGATAGTGGAAATAGACTTCGCACCAAAACGTGAATCGAGTAGTTCCGACCTTAAATCCGTTACTTGCTTCTTATCCATTTTAAACTCCTTAAAATGATTGGATCGCATTAAAAAAGTAGGATTTATCGATAAAGTAAGCAAGTGCAAAGGACTCGTGTTTAAATAACAAAATCCTAATGTTATTTATCGTGAGATATTACGCGAATAATATTTTTTCATTGAAAAACAATACAATATGAAATTCTTGGGTGGTGGTAAGGTGTTTTATGCTGTTATTTTTATGCGCATTCTGTGTCTCCTGAATTATCACGTAAAAATCAGACCTTAAAATATCACTATTAGTACTTGATTATTATTTTGAACGCATTTATAAAATTATTACATAAAAATAGCGAATATTGCTAAAATCCCCGCCAACGATGTGTTGACGGGGCTGTTATTATTTTGGCAATAATACTCCGGTATAAGTATTTACCGGATGAGAAAGATATTGTTTAACGGCAGTGTTAACATTCTCTACCGTCATTTGTTTCAACAATTGCTCCTGCTCAGTCCATGCTGCAGGATCGTCATATTGAATAAGACTATTTACAATAGTGTTCGCTAATTGTTGAACGCTACGCTGTTGGATATCGAGGCTGCGCTGAACGTTTTGCTGGTATTCATTCAGTTCTTGCTCACTGATCCCTTTAGCCAGACGCTTAACCATCACTTCATTCGCTAACGTTAACAGTTCATCATGTCGTTCTGGTTGACAAGTAAAAGCCAGCAAATGACTGATATCTTTGGCCTGAGGATCAACCGAGAGGCGAGAAGAAACGCTGTATGCTCCAGATGCCTGTTCACGAATATTAACACGTAGATCTTTTGCCAGTGCGACGTTAAAAGCATCGAGCGCCATACGCGTCGCCAGATTAACAGGTGTCCGGGAATCATAACGCTTCCACTGTGAAACCTGTGCCACAGGTTCATTTTGTTCTTTTACAGTAACCGATGCGTTGTCCGTCGCGCGAGTTAATGGTTTACCTGCGGCTAATGGCGAATCAGAGTGTTTGATTGATCCTAAGTAACGCGTAATTAACGCCACGAGTTTGTCTTCTGAGACATTACCGACAATGACAAACGTGATATCCGCTGGAGATGAAAACAACTGGCGATCGGCAGCCAGCGCATCTGCGGCAGTAAACTGTACAATCTGATTTTCTTGCAGTAATTTCGTGCGGTCATCAGCATAGCGCGTCTCATACATCTGCTGGGCGAATTTCTCCGCTGGACGCTGGTCGAGCGTTTTCAACGCCTGAATTTGAGCATTTTGTAGCGATGCCCAAATATTGTCGTTAATCGTGCTGTGGGTGATTCGCTGGTTAATCAACTGAAAACCAGGTTCAGGGTTATTAGTCCGCGCGCTAACGGAGAGCAACGTATTCATGCCACTGACTTTACTGCTCATGGTTACCGAATTTTCCGCACTCCAGCGTTTCAAGCTGGAAGAGGAGAGCTCACCAACGCCGCTTCCGCTTACTGCTTTATTTGCCAGCGCGATAAGTGATTTTTGCTGCGCAGGGAAACTTAAATCGCCTTTATTCGATACGGCAGTAATTTGTAGCTTTTGCTCTTCACCCGCGGATTTTGCCAGAATAACCCTGGCACCATTGGAAAGTGTTAATGATGTCAGATTCTCAGCCAGCGTTTCTTTGCTGCTAATTTCCGCCTGTGGGTCAGCGTCTACTGTTAACGATAAATTTCTGCCTGGGAAGATGTAAGCCGCCAGCTTTTTGTTGGCGTACTCTTTTTCCAGCGCCAGGATAGCCGCAGGAGACAATGCTTTTTTGGCGGCAAGCTCATTGTTTACCATTTGCTCCCAAAATGCGTCCTGGTTCTTTCTTAACTGCTGCCATTTTTCCGCCAGACTTTGCACGGTAATTTGCTGCCACAGACGTTTCGAAAGTTGATATGTCTCTTCCGGCGACAAGAACGGCGTATTATTTAATGAGCTGGATGCCAGGCGACTGGTCAGCATACGTAAATCACGTTCAGCTTGCTGATCAACCGCATTTTTCAGCCAGGTGAGGCGGGTAGATTTGACATCATCGAGTTCTTCAGCAGAAAAACCATGCTGATCAATGGTTGCCAACTCTGCCATTAATGCATTCGCAGCATCCTGTATATTATCGTCTCGTGCATTTACACGGAAAAACAGCGACTGATAATCGGGTGCAATTTTAACGCTGCGCGCAGTGCCGCCAGAAATAGTCTTCAACTCGCCCGACTGTATGCGTTCCTGCAGACGTTGATTGAACAGCTGAACTAACATGCTCCATTCAGCTTGTTCGACAAAGCTTTGCTCATCGTTCACTTGTACCATTGGCAGGCGATAATAGAGTGCGATGCCGTTCACCCGGTTTTCTTTATCATTAATGATATTAAAGCGCAGGTGGTTTTCGGCTTTTGTCGGCCAGACGCGATTTTCAGCTGCTTTGTTAGCCGGAAGCTTACTTAAATTATCCTTTATCAGCGCCAGCGCTTCTTTACTGTCGATATCGCCGACCACGATAAAGGTCATATTATTTGGTTGATACCAGCGTTGATAAAATTGGCGCAATTGTGCCGGTGTGACCGTGGCGACAGTATCCATCAGGCCGATAGGTTCACGGTCTAAATTACGGGTATTAGCCAGCAGGAAAGGACGGCGCGCCTGAGAGGTGCGCCATTTCGCATCCTGATGGGCACGCCATTCCTCAGTAATTACGCCACGTTCAGCGTCTACTTCGAGTTTTTCAAAGGTTGCGGCATTACTCCATTCACTGAAGATTGCCATCACTTGTTGCAGATTTTGTTTCTGCGTAGTCGGCAAACTCACCTGATACACCGTTTCGTCATAGCTGGTATAGGCATTAACATCGCGACCAAAACGCAGGCCCATTGACTCAAATGTTTCGATGACTTTATTACCCGGCCATGTTTTTGTGCCGTTAAACATCATATGTTCTACAAAATGAGCCACGCCGCGCTCATTGTCTTCTTCCTGCAATGAACCGGTATGAATTTGCAGCCATAAATTTACCTGATCCTTTGGATGAGCATGCGGATAAATCATATATCGCAAGCCATTGCCCAGTTGCCCGGTAATTAACTTTTCATCCTGCGGTAAGGCGGCGGCAATCAGCCGCCCGGGGAGCAACAGAGTTGCCACTAACGTCAGTAAGAAACAGAGGTTTCTCATAATTATCTCCATGCGAAAACCGGGCGAATTTACCCGGTTAAGTAAAATCCGAACTATTAAAATTTCATGCTGACATCAAGCCAGAAAGTACGGCCACTGGCGTAGGTCGCCACACCGGTGTTCGTTGTATCAACAGCGGTTTTGCTATCCAATACATTGAGAATATCGGCACTGATCGTCAGGTTTTGTTGTTTCAGAAATTGTGGCGTCCAGGACAAGCGGGTGTCCCAGGTCAGGCTGCTATCCAGTTTTTCGTCAACATACTGCTTGTAATCTGAATATTCGCTGATGTATTGCGCATTTGTCTTACCCAGGATAATGCGAGCTTTACGCGCTTCTTGCCAGGCCAGCGTATTCGCCCACACCAACCCGCTCGGTTGATGCGTGAAATCCATGTTTAAGGAGATCTTTAATGGGTTATTAAAATCTGCCACTGGAACGCTATCGTAAGAAACCAGATTACCGTCATAAACCACCTGGTTATCACCGGTATTGCTCTCCTCATAACCATTGTTTAACGACAAGTTGCCCTTGCTCTTGATATAGCTAAAGACAATTTGTGGGTTAATATCTACCTGGCGGATATGCAGGGGTTCGGCCAGCTCAAAACTGAGGTTGAACGAATGCGTTTTGGTTTTGCCATCGTTGTTATATTCAGTAATGGTGGTTTTAGTCGCGCTGTCGGTACGACTGCTTTTGCTGATTTGATCATGCGCTTCACGGTAAACATAGTTTGCACGCGCAATAACGTTCTTACCGATTTTCTGCTGCAATCCCATTGCCAGTTCATCGTTATAAGGCGTTTTCAAATCCTGATAACGCGTCAGGGTTTTATTGCCTGATACCGATTCCGTCCAGCTATTGCGGATATCACGTAATCCCATATCAAGAATATTCCCACCATAGTAACGGTTATAACCTGCGGTAATCATTGAGGTTTGATCAGCAAAAATATCCCATTCCGTCATAAAGCGCGGGGAGATATTGTGGTTTGACAGATAGTTGTCATAGTCATACCGCACGCCGGGCATTAATGACACATTACGCCAGCTAATGCGATCCGCCATATACAGTGTGTAGTTGTCAATTCCCAGGCTGCCTTTACCTTTATGGTAAATGGTATGGTTAGTTTTCTTTCCGGCAGCATTAATCACATAGGATTCAGACTGGTTATGGCGTTCAGTCCATGCATCGGAATAGATGTATTCCGCGCCGAAGTAGGGTTGATGCGAAACATTACCCACGGCGAATTTTTGCCAGTCCAGGCGTGTTTTGAAGGTGTAATTATCTACAGCCTGGGAAATGTGTCCTAATCCGCCACGGGTGCAACGCCCTGTAATATCACCATATGTACATGAAAGTTCGGTGTACCAGGTGTCATGATCGTGACGGGTATAATCACTAATATGATCCCAACCAACGGTGGTACGAAGTTTGGCCCATGCGAGCTGCGTATCCATATCCCATGCCAGACCATAGGATTTATTACCCATTTCGCGATCAGACTGCGGGAAGGTGCTGGTATTATAATCACGGCTGGAGCCGGTATATTTTAAGGTTAAATCGTGGGTAAAGCGGTCGCTGGCAAACCAGGTAAATTTGCTCAATGCAGTATCGATAACGTTTTTATACTGTGCCCGACCGGCGACAATGCCGTCATTCGAAACATAATCCGCGCGGGTGATATCAGACTGGCGGCGCGATAAACCGGCGGTAACGCCAAAGTTATCAGCGAGTTCCTGATTAAACGACAAGGTATAAAAGTTCTTTTTAAAATCTGGAGAGTAATAAGTACTTCCTGAAGAACCTTGATTAAATGCGCTCTTGTTATTCTCATCGATATGCGATGTTAACCAGTCCGAACGCGTAGTGCGATAACCCAGTTTCACGCTGCTATCATCAGCGTTGAAGCGTTTGATCTTTGCATCAATTACCCCGCCATTGAAGCGACCGAATTCAACCGGCACAAAACTGTCATAAAGCGTCACATTGTCCAGTAAGCTGACATCAAGATAATACCCCTGTGACATCCCGCTAATATTGGTTGCACTACTGGCATCGGACTCATTCGCTGGGTTCAGGTTATTAGTGGCACTAATACCATCAATCAAATAGGCATTCTGGTAGGGCGACGCACCGTGAATAGAGATTTTCTCCGGGCGAATATCTCCCTGGTTCAACGAGGTACTTTGCGTTGAATCCATGCGTACCGCAGGGTTGGTTCTCAGCAGATCGCTGATATTGCCATTCCCGGTCGGTAAACGCTCGATGCTTTCACTGGTGTAATGCGTGTTGCCGTTTACGGGTACAGGGACAGGAGCATAGACCGTCATCTCTTCAAAAACATGCATGTACATGTTTTTGTCATCGACGGCCTGCGCCACATCAGCGCCACATAAAATGACGCCAGGAATAAGAACTCGCTTCATTTATTTATATCTCCGTACAGCAGGGCTTTTATTGTTTTTATAAAACCGCGCTAATGCCACAAATATCATCGGCCAGGTTCCAGACACCGGGTTGATGTGTAACCATAATGACGCCGCTTGTGGGTAGTTTTTCACGCACTAAACGCAGTAAGCGGATAGCCTCTTGTTCCTCAAGATGAGAGGTAGTTTCGTCAAGAAATATCCATTTCGGACGTCGTAAAATTAATCGTGCCAGGGCGATACGTTGTTTTTCGCCGCTGGAAAGAATATCTCCCCAGCGATCGTGGTCATGAATACGCGCAGCCAATTTCCCCAGACCAACCTGATGCAGTACTTCGCTCAACGATTTATCGTCTACGGGCAGGGGAAGTGCTTTACAAATAATCTCTTTCAGTAAGCCGCTTTTGATTAACGGTGTTTGTGACACATACCAACTGCCATCAGGAGAAGAAATATCACCTTTAAACCACGGCCAGCAGTGGGATAATGTTTTAAGCAGTGTGGTTTTTCCCGCACCAGAGTAGCCTTTCAGTAATAGCCATTTGCCTGGCGAAACATGAAAGTTCAAGTTCTCTAATATGATCTTATTATCAGGCGTACGAATACTCGCATTAGCCACTTGTACCGCATGTTGGCAATTTTTAGGCTTATTCGTAGGGCGCTGTTCAGTGAGTTGATGGAACTCATACAAGCGATCGATAACCGCAGCCAGTTCAGCAAGTTCGTCATATTTATAAATAAACCAGCTTAAATTGTTCGATACTAGCATAAATGCCTGGCGCGATTTCATCAGTCCGCCCAGATTGATCTGCCCGCTAATAAACTGCGGCAATAACAGAAAGTAGGGAAGAACGCTAAGCGAGCGCGAATAAATATTTTGCCAGTAATCAAGCCACCGCTGACGATTCATTAAACGATGCCAGTTCTCTTTAATGGTATGAAAATTGTCGCGCAACTCCTGGCGTTGTAGAGACTCAGCATTGCTTAGCGCAATCAGTTCTGCCTGCTTATTATGCTGCACAAGATTAGTTCGAAATGTCGCTTCGCTACGTTGTTTTTCCACATTAAGCGGACGAATACGTTTACCCACCTTATGGGTAAATAAAGTTCCACCGATCACAATGAGCACGACGGTATAGACCATATACCCCTGGATATTCCATTCTGTTCCACCAACAGTGAATGAGAGCGTACCCGCGCTTTGCCAAAGAATAACGGTAAAGGTGATCAGCATGCTAAGTGACTGGATGAAGCCAAATGAAAGACTGAGCGTTTTGCTGATCAGTAAGAGAATGTCTTCAGCGATACGTTGGTCAGGGTTATCTGTATTTTTATGCTCGCCGTAGATCTGCGTGAAGTAGTAGTTTTTATCTGCAAACCAGCGATTAAGGTAGTAATCTGTTAACCATTCGCGCCAGCGAATAGTCAGTAGTTTAATTAACCATGTTTTGTTTACGGATATTAATACAAAGATCCCCAGCAGGGCAGGGAACCAAAGGACAAGCTGCCAAAGCTTATCGGTTTCTTTCTGGCTTAGCGCATTGAAAAAATCATTATTCCAGTCGTTTAACCAGACCTGAATTTTAACCACGCCAAGGATCATTGCGAGGATAATAATGATTAACAACACTGAAGTTTTATTATTCTTACGCAGCCAAAAGGGCTTCAGCAGACAGAGATACTTTGCTATCAACATACAAAACGTAATGGGAATGGTTATCATTAGCGAAAATTGATTGTGCCATCCAATGATTATCTATGGCAATGATTTACTGATGAAATTTATTTAAGTATCACTTAACAATATGAAATATAAAGAAATATTTCATTTTCATCGGTTATGGTTATGCTATTGATAATCAAGGGTATTGCTAATGCCCTGACGCATACCACGTAAGCCAGGATTTTCGCAAGGGAAGATGATGATGACGAAACACCCGACAGGAATTTATGTCGGGTGCCTTGTTAAGGTCATAAGAAGGAGGCTAAGAATGGAGTTAAAAGAGAGCGTTATTAATTATTCTCCATTTGTTTTGCAACATCCATAATGTGGTAAAGCGGTACTCTGTTCTTAGCTAACTCCACCATGGCGTTCATATAAGGTACCATGGTTGAAAAAAGGATTTTATAACCTTCGCAAAAATAAGAAACAGTCTCATTGTTTACTTTAGTAATACGATGCTTAGGACAACCGCCATTGCAGATAGGTTTATATGCACATTGCTGACATTTCGCTGAAATCCGTTTTTTTTGCGCTGTCAGTTGTACACTGTTCATCGTTTTGAGTTCAGATTTATTAATGTTTCCAATTTTGTACTGTGGATAGACAAAATGGTCGCATTCGTAAATGTCTCCATTACTTTCAACAACCAGATTATCCTTGCAGGACTCCTGGAAAATACAACTTGTATGCCCATTCCCCAAAAAACGGCTGACAAAGCTTTCAAACTGACGAATGAAAATTTCACCCACATCGTTTTTAACCCATTGCATAAAAATGGTTGACATAAACTTGCCATAAGCCGTGGGAGGCACAGAAAAATCAATGATACGGAATGTGTTCTCACTATGACCACTGAAATCAATATTCGGCGTCCCGGTTTCTAGCAATTCGATAAATTGCATATGTTTACTGCCGATAGATTTTAAAAAATGATAAACCTCAAGAGGGTAATGGACATTAACGTTATTAATGACGGTTAACGTATTAAACTCTACTTGATATGATTTCAGACGCTCGATGGCTGCTATCACTTTTGCAAAAGTACCGTTACCTGAATTACTGCGTCTGTAACGGTCATGTAACTCCTGGGGGCCATCGATCGAGATACCAACCAGAAATTCATGTTCTTTGAGAAAGGCACACCATTCATTATTCAATAAAATGCCATTCGTTTGTAATGCATTAAAAATACGTTTTTGGCCTGCATAGCGTTGTTGATAGTGAATAACTTTACGGAAAAAATCCAGGCCAGCCAGAGTGGGTTCACCGCCTTGCCAGGTAAAATAGACCTGATTGCCAGACGCTGCGATATATTGTTTGATGAACTCTTTCAGAGTACTGTCATCCATCCATTTTTCATGAGTAAACTGCGACTCTTTTTCAAGGTAAAAACAGTAATCACATTTGAGATTACATTGAAAACTGGAGGGCTTGGCTGTAACGTGCATCGCTATCTCGCTCAATAAGGCGGCGGAAAATTCCGCCGCATGAAGGTTTAGTTATTTCGCTTCGCTTAGTGCTTTCTTGATATTGTTAAACTTCTCCTGATTTACCTCGCTAAGCGGTGGCTGGCTGCTGTCGATAAACTCTCTTACCACGCCTTGCATCTCTTTAACGACCTGCGGATTGGCGGCGGCAAGGTTATCTTTTTGCTGTAGATCCGTCAGTTTGTAGAGACCTAACTGATTGTTTTCTACTGTATAGACAAGCGAATAATCGTTATTTCTCACCGTATAAGAGAATTGGCTTAAGTCCTCAGTGTTGGGGTTATGCGGGTAATCGTCTGACTGATGGCGAACAAATTTGTGGTAATTATCCCAGAATGGAATATTTTCCTCGTCAAACCAGTGAGAATAAGAGGTTATCCAGGTCAGATTTTTATGTGGCTCGCCTTGTTTCTTATCTTGCAACCAGGGCAGCAAGGAAACGCCATCCAGCTTAAGGTCTTTTGGAATGCTGATATCGGCTGCATCAAGAGCTGTCGGGTAGAAATCCATTGCGGAAATCAGCTTGTCATAATTACCGGGTTGAAGTTTTCCTTTCCACCACATAAACATTGGGGTGTGAGTACCGCCAGGATAGGTCTGACTCTTATAGCCTTTTTGCGCCCCGTTCAGCGGCAGAGGACCATCGATAACCGCACCATTATCGGAGGTAAAGAGAATAATTGTATTGTCATACTGTCCGTTTTTCTTCAGTTGTTCGAGAATGCGTTTTACACCCTGATCAACAGAATAAACGGAAGCGTAGTAGTTATCTGCTGTTTGACTACCGGTATTAAATTGCTTCTGATATTGATCCGGTGCAGGATTATCATTTGGCAGGTGCGGAGCATTATAAGCCAGGTAAAGCATAAATGGCTGGTCAAGTGTTTTGGCACGATCAACAACGCCAATTGCCTCATCGGTTAACTGATCGCTGATATAACCTTTTGCGGGGACACGTTCACGATTTTTGAACAGTGAAGGGGAGTTGTAATATGCCGTTCCTGCAGCGTGGAATCCCATAAAGTAATCAAAGCCACGGTTTTGAGGTTGCCATTCTTCCGCAGAAAATGTGGTGAAGTTGTCATGATAGTCACGCGTTTGTTTATCTTCCGGTACCGGCACATTACTGATTTTTGACAAGTGCCATTTACCTACTGCTGCAGTGTAATAACCATGATTCTGGAATAATTCAGGCAAGAAAGTTTCTGTTAGCGGAATACCATCCTGAGCATCGGTATTGGAATAGACACCAAAGCGGGCGGGAGCTCGACCGGTCATTATTGCGGCACGGGAGGGGCCGGAAACACCGTGTGCCACATAGCCGTTAGTAAACCGTACGCCTTCATCCATTAATGAAAGGAGCGTCGGCGTTGATTTTTGTGCAGCTTCAATGGCTTTATCTATCCCTATTTTGTAGGTATCGACAACTTCACGATTTTCCATTGTTTTTGGGTCAAAAGATCCCTTATCAAAAGGAAGTTGTCCATAACCAAGATCATCCATGGTTAGTACGATAATATTTGGCTTTCCTTTGGTACTGTATTCAGTCGGCGTAAAGTCTGAGAAAGCAACGTTTGTTTTGGTTGCTTTCAGCTTTACATCATCTGCCGCATGAGCAGCAAATGCAGCCATACCAGATGCCAGTATCAAAGATATCGAGGTACTTACGACACTTTTCTTTAATGCAGACTTCATAAATGTTCCTCTTCTTATTGTACTTAATTCCGAAGTAATTTTACGAAGAGAAATAAGTGGATGTAAGTGAAGTTAGTCACATAAAGAGATAGCAGATTTAGCTAAAAAAAGGGAAATAACAGTCCATAAAGCGTTGACATTACTTTCTGTTCTATTAAGTAATTTCTCGCCGATAAACAACTAATTTATTGATATTTAATAAATTATTGCATTTTACTGACAGAATGCCGAATTGAGATCATAAATAATCATGCAACAGGTTATGCAAGTGCATAAATATGTGATGGATGTCACTTATTTATTTCAATAAATATATCGCCTAAAAACAACGCGGGGCAGGGAATGGCTGCCCCATATAATTCTTACGTAGCGTGCGTGGTTGACTACTCGTTAGCAAATAATCAAATAGCTAAAGCACTCATCGTGTTGCCCGTATTCATACCCGTGTGACTTTGACAACGGTACTCCTTAGAAACTCTCTTCGGACTGTTGCCGAAATGTTTGCGGAACGTATAAATAAAATAAGATGTACTGGCATAACCACATTGTTCGGCAATTTTATTGACTGAACCTTCTACGCGTATCAAATTTTTTGCGTGCTGCATTCTGGCATCTAATAGAATCTGTGAGAATGTCGTTTGCTCTTGCTTTAGTTTTTTCTTCAACAGGCTTTCACTGATGTACAGGCAGTCACAAATATCTTTCAGCTTCCATGGGTGCGCCAGCTTCATGTTGACAATATTTCTCACTTTCCCGGAAACGGATAGCACACCGTTAGTTAATAGTGTAATGAAACCTTTGCATGCGGCAAATATAGACAGGCAAGAAAAAAGCAAAAGTTCTGAAAAATTATGATGATTGCGTTCTTCCGAGTTGAGATAAGCAATCATTTCATTAAGCAATCCAGTCGGTACATTTGAAGCACGTAAAAACTTCGCAGGAACAGGCACCGTCACTGTCTGGATGTTAGTGCATTGTAGATATTTTTTAATGGTATTTTCATTAAATCCGATTTCTTTAAAATGCCGCTCATAAGGTTCAAAATGCGTACGAACAGCGTTATCTACCATCAGGATCTCGCCGTCAGAGAAGGCGTAATCTTTATCTAAAATGTTAGCGTTGAAGGCATGATGAATAAATATAACAGAACAAACGAGCGACATTTTATCTCCTTAAAACAATAAAGTTTTTATCGATACTTTTTTAACATTTCATATTTATAATTTGCTGTTTATTTTCAGTCTTGCAAACTATTGATAATGAAATGTGTAAGATCTCTTGCAATGCGACCCATTTCTGAAATGCCCAGCTGATCAATTGCCGAAAAAATGGCTATCAACGTAAGGGTCAGTAATAAGACAACCACAATTACAGACATGATTTCTTTATAGTTGTCTCTTTGCGTGATTTTGTTTTTCACTGTGGTCGCATGCATTTCAAATATGTTTATTAAGCGAATAACGTTAAGCATCGTTAATCAGTATGCTTAATATAACAGGCCGGAGAAAAGAGGAAATAGGACTGGCGCTTCAGTACTGAACGGAGTTTCTTACAGCTGTAGGCAGAAGTTTATATCTTATAGTATGTAGTTTAATTTAATCCATGTGAGCAAATTGCGCGATAATAGTCAATGAGGGATTCTTCTGCTGTGCGGATGACAGCAGAAGAAATGAGAAGAGGCATTAATTTGATGGTTCTAATTCAACCGGAATACTTTTATAGCCAGGAATGCCACTTAATGGATCGTGGTTATCAAGTGTTAGCATGTGATTCGATTCTGGAAAATAGGTCACTAGTGAGCGGTCAGCCATAGGGTAAATGACCACTTTTAATCTATCCATGCGGCGTGAGCTGCGCTTACCGTCTGGCGTAAGCGCAATAAGATTAACTCTTTCGCCGTTTTTTACATGGCAAATTTTAGCTTGTTTAGCACTCATAAAGACCACATCTCGTTGACCGAATACCCCTCGATAGCGATCATCCATACCATAAATCGTCGTGTTGTACTGATCGTGGCTGCGTACTGTCGCCATGACCAGCTTACTGTTAAACGCTGAAGAGGGATCTTCTAACAGCCCTTTGCTGGTAATGAAATTAGCCTTACCTGACTGAGTCATCCAGCGCCTTTCAGCAGCAGCGTTTATCAGGTGAAAACCACCAGGATGTCGGATGCGCTGGTTATAATCGGCGAACTCTGGCAGCACAGCTTCAATGTCATTGCGAATGCGATCATAATCTTCCACCAGATACTCCCAGGCTACCACGCTCTGGGGTAGTGCTGCCTGCGCGATTCCCGCGACCACTGCACACTCTGATTTCAGCATTACACCGGCGGGTTTTAACACGCCACGCGAGGCATGAATCATCGACATTGAATCCTCAACGGTTACCGCCTGCGCACCGCTTTTTTGCATGTCAATCTCGCTACGTCCCAGAACCGGCAGAATATAGCTATGCCGTGCGGTCAGCAGATGAGAGCGGTTAAGCTTAGTGGCTACGTGTACCGCCAGATCTAATTGCGTTAACGGTACAGCGCTCGCTTCCCGATCTGGCATTGCCAGTGCAAAGTTGCCCCCCATGCAGATCAATGCTCGAGCCTGCCCTGTACATATTGCTTGCATGCTGGCAATTGCAGCATGTCCAGGTGCTTGAGGTGGTGTGAAGCCATAGCGCTCACCCAGGCGAGCCAGAAACTCTGCAGACGGTTTCTCGGTGATACCGACGGTTCGGTCGCCCTGTACATTAGAGTGGCCACGTAGTGGGCAGATACCCGCACCAGGCTTGCCAATGTTACCTTTCATCAACAGCAGATTGACCAGTTGCTGTACATTCTGGGTACCATGTTCGTGCTGAGTGATCCCCATTCCGTAACAGATAATGGTTCGTTCGGCAGCGGCATATGCATCAGCCAGTTCGGCGATTTGAGTCTGACTTAATCCAGAAATACGTTCGATATCTTTCCACTCGGAATTGAGAACGTCACGGCGTAGCTCGTCAAAGCCGACGGTATGCGTTTGAATAAATTCGTCATCCAGCAATGAGGGCCGACCTGCGGCGCTTGCAGCATCATCGCGCTCAATTAACAGGCGCATCATCCCCTTGAGCAACGCCATATCACCACCAATGCGCACGTTATAGTAGGCACTGGCCAACTGAGTCTCAGAGTTCGTCAGCATTTCAAACGGGTTTTGCGGTGCAGTAAATCGCTCCAGGCCACGTTCCTGTAGAGGATTGATGGCGATCATTTTCGCTCCCCGTTTCACTAAAGCGCGCAACGAAGTCAGCATGCGAGGGTGGTTTGTACCAGGGTTATGCCCAATGCAAATGACTAAATCGCACTTCTCAAAGTCTTCCAGCAACACGGTCCCTTTACCTACACCGATACTCGCTGCCAAACCCACGCTTGTCGGTTCATGGCACATGTTGGAGCAGTCGGGAAAGTTATTGCTCCCGTATTCACGGGCAAAAAGCTGATAAAGAAAGGCAGCTTCATTGGAAGTGCGGCCCGAAGTATAGAATTCAACCTGATTGGGATCACTATAGCTTTGAAGGCGTGCGCCAATTTCATCGAAAGCTTGTTGCCAGCTTAATGGCTTGTAACAGTCGCTGACGGCATCATATTTCAAAGGCTGAGTGAGTCGCCCCGCAGCCTCAAGCTCGTGGTCTCCCCAGGTAAGTAATGATTGAACCGTATTCTCAGCAAAGAAAGAGGCGTTTACCTGCTTATCCGTGACTTCCCAGGCGATTGCTTTTGCGCCGTTTTCACAAATGTCGAATGACGCACTGTGCTTAGGATCTGGCCATGCACAACCCGGACAGTCAAAGCCCTCTGGCTTATTCATGTCAAACATGGCAATAACATCCTGGCGTATATCCATCTGCTTACGTACTGCATTCGCTACGGATTTAACAGCACCCCAACCACCGGCAGCACCCTGGTAGGATTCAATTTTTTTCTTCATCTACTTATCCTGTGTGGAAATGAATTATTAGGATTTGTAATAGCGATGATGCACAGTACATACAAAGGGATTATCGCCAACATGGATATATAAGAGTAGGGGACTACTCTCTTTCTATTTTTAATCTATTATCGTTAAACAATAGATTAAATACGATAAGGTAAGCATCATCTCTCATAGTGTTTAAATTAACATATTTTTTAATATAAAAAATAAGACTCTGGCTTCAATTGTGCGCGGATTTTCTTACAGGTGTAGGATAATAGCTTTCACAAAATAATTATCCGCGCAATTTTCGTGAATGGAGCGCATAGACTAAGGTCAAAATCACAATTATTCATAGATAAAAGTGACACCAATGACTGACTGGACGGTTCCGGCTGAAACTTTGTTCCCTGTTTGTCCATAGGTTGCGCTTAAACCCAGAGGTACTTTGCTTTTATTTACTGTCCCCAAGGAGACATTTTCTCCCGTAGCCAGTATTTTTCCATTACGCATCAGAGAGACACCCACTCCCGATGCTTTTGTTGCATCTGGTGCTGTGTTAGCAAACACTTGTCGGGCACTGTCAGTGGTGGCACCCGAAAGATAAAATGAGAGCTTTTGTTCGCTTGAGCAATATACGCCAAGGGGTATTTCTGCGCTTCCAGGAAAGTCCGGGAGATCCACGGTGACATTACGACTATCAACGGTGCAGCCGCCTGTTGGCATAACAACATTGTTATTTGAAATAATATTCCACGTAAAATTACGCGGATTTCCGCTTCCTAATGTTGCAATTTTATACATATGAATACGGGCAATGACTTCCCCCGCTTTTATGACAACTCCACCGGCCGCCCCAACTGGGGTAATATAGAGTTTTAACGGTAATGGCATCGGTGTCTTATCACCAATATCCAATACGTTGGTATTTGTCGTCAACGGGAAGGGGTAGGTCACATTATTCCAGTACAGCGATCCTTTATATGACTGTAGGGAGCCTGCGAAAGCTGAGCCTTGTACCAGGTTTATATGATCAGTGTCGTACCAGCCGCCGTAATCATTCCAGCAACTTATATGCTGAGACAAGTCTACAACCAGATTCTGGCCCGGCTGTATTACAGGGTCGAGATTAACATAAACAGAGGTTGTACCTGCTCCAATACTTGACCCGCCATCGACATTACAACTGAAGGCAAAAACTTTGCCTGCCATTAATAGAAGATAAATACCGAACAGGACCTTTATACTGATTGTTTTACCCATGATATATCCTAAGGTTAAAAATTGATTTAAAAAGAAGGCTAAGAAAATCGAATCGACGTTATTGCCAGGTGTAGATCACATTGATTAGCGCCTCGATCGTTCCCTGGCTTGCGTTTCCATTCACCGTGATAGCTCTTGCCTTAAGTGGAAACTGTGCATTACGAGTGATCTCATCAACAATAACCGTTTTGCTATCGCCATTTTTTAACGTCGCATCCTGGTCATCCCTCAGCTCTATCTGAATATTTTCGGCAGTACCTTCATTTTTGTAATAACCCGTATTGTCAGTTGAACCTGTCACGATTGCCGTCACTGCACTTGTTTCAACCGGACAATCGGTTAATGACAAAGTAATATTGTGCCAGCCAGATGCAGAACCAGGTTGTTGCAGATTGCGCGTATAAAGATCCCCGAGATTAACGTTAGCTTCTTTGGTTTGAATAGTGCAGGGTTTAGCGACTACCCGACCATTAACAGTGATAGTGACATCGACGGCCTGGAGAGTTGCTGTGAATAACGCGCAAAACGTAGCTAACAGGAACCTCTTGTGAAGTCTTTTCATATCTGACTCTGATTATTGAAATTCAAGGGTAAAGGTTGCCGAAGCCCTCACCAGTCCCGGATTGACGGACTTCTGAGTTGACTTCAGACGAGCGGAGTAAGGCAAAATATTGTTCTGTTCTGGTACCAGTGGGATCCACTGCATCCCGGCATGAAGGTCATTCAGTTTCACCGGACGCATATTTCCGTCCAGTATTTCTATACCTAAACCGGAGGCCGTATTGCTTCCCTCATCCAGTTTCAACAGAGTATTATTTTCTGCATCCTCAATACCGTTAAATGCAACCCGAACCCCCGTTGTCCCTTTGCTGCATTCACTTAACGTAATCTGAAAAGGGACGGCTGGACTTGTGCTACCGGTCGTTGGAAATTGTCTGGCACTGTTTTTTTGGAGATCTACGGTAAAATTAAGCGAATCCGATGAGACTGTGCAGCCATAATCGAGGACGCGCCCGCTAATTTTAATAACGCTATCTGCGGATAAAGCAGAATAGGTGGTTAACCCCAGACATAAACCGAGGAAAATAACGTTATTGTATTTCATAATCTATTGTTCCTTAGCGACAGATTGCTGTCTGCTGGTTCAGCAAGGTTCCAGGAGAGACTTCAGGAAGCTTGTAATCGACAATACAGTTTGAGTTTTTATCATTGCCCCATGAAACCTGTAATTTCCCTGACTGTGGAAGTCCAGTCAGATAAACCTGACCATTTTCCGCGACAATGCTGCCATTTTTATTCTCTCCGTGAGTGACAATTGCACCGAATGGAACGCTTTTATTACCGTACTTCAACGTCATTAATACTTTCCCGCCGATTTGTGCATTAAATGTTGCTCTGGCAATAGCACCGTGAGTTGGGATGACAGTGACTACGGTTTCATCCAGTTCAACATTATCTGCAAGGGAATTCGCGTTAAGAGCGACACGATTTTCTCTATATTCTGTCGCAAATGGTAATATTGCATAGCCACGCCAGTCGGTATGAATTCCGGTCTGGTTCTCTATTTTGACATTATCAGCGCCAGGAGCCTTAACCAGAACCATTGTGTCGCCCAGCGGCTGTCCAAAGGTGATGCCATCAGCATGAGCAATAATCCCACCACTCATTCCGTAATAAATCTGGCTGCTGTCACCATTCCGACTGTAACCGACATTCGTATTACCGTAAGCTCCACGATAATTAAGAGAACTGTAACCACTGGTGCCAGACGATGTATTACCTCCGTGGGTGTTACCGACCTGAACGCTATAATTCAGGTTATTATCCGGCAGCAGAGTGCCATAAACCCCCGATAGATTGGTCATGCCGCCTTTCAAATCGTTTGACATACTGTAACTGGCGTTTGAATTACGAAATGCCGACTGACTGTCTGTACGCATCCAATGACTGAAGGGAACATTAAGCGTAAAAGCGAGTAAATGATCCCGATCGTTTTGCCATATATTATTGGAATAGCTGTAATTCAGCGAAGTCGTAATATCACCAAACGGCACATTTAATCCAAATGATATTTGCTGGTCGCTGCGTGACGTGTTCCAGTAACTTTGGCGACTGGCACTGAAAAATGTCGTACCGTAATTTCCAAGCTGCTGAGAGATGCTTATTTGTTCCTGACCACGCTTACTGTAGAACAGATTAAAATAATCAATAAATTGTGTCTGCTCATTGGTGTCTCCGGTAGGAGGCTTGACGGTGTAACCACTCATTCGACTGTAGGCACTGTCGGATAAGTTATAAAAACCTTGCGTAGAATAGCGATATCCTGCGACCTGGATATTGGTTCCTGTCTGGTAGAAGGATTTGCTGTAGACGGATTTAACCGATTGCCCACTGTGACGGGTGCCATCTGCAAGTGTCGTATTGGCCTGTGTGATATCGAAAGAAAAGGCACCAAAAAGTCCTAAATCTTTCCCAATACCAAGGTTGAAGGCCTGATAATCTTCTGCAATTTGCATTCCGCCATAAGGTGTCCAGTTTCCTTCCAGACCATGCATCAAGCTACCTTGTATGAACTTGGGAGAGCTTTGCAGGTTATTTCCACTACGATATTCCCCCATGGCAAGCGCATAACGCGTATATCCAGCACGTTGGAGAACCGGAACAGACGAATAAGGAACATATAATGTCTGAATACTGCCGTCTGCCTCTTTTATGGTTACTTGCAGATCACCACCATTGGCCGCAGAGTTGATATCATCAATAGTAAAAGGGCCGGGTGGAACAGTAATCTGATAAACATCGTATCCGTTCTGTTTTACACTCACTTGTGCGGTTCCACGGGCAATACCATGAATCACCGGAGCGAAACCATGTTGGCTATCGGGCAACATCGCTTCTGTTGAATTTATTTTGAGGCCACGAAAGTTCACACTATCAAAAATATCGCCATCGGTATAACTATCACCTACCGTTAACCGTGAGCGTAAGGGAATAATGTCACGTTCAGCCGACGTATTGATATGCTGCCATTTATTGCTGTCAGATGAATTGCTACTCCCACTGTAATAACTCCACGTTGAGTTATCGCGCAGTCGCCAACTACCAATGTTGATGCCACTCTGTAAATTCAAATATGCATAGTTTGATTTTCCTGCATTATGGTTACTACGATTATTAATAGAATTACCATTAAAACTATAGTTTAGAAGCCCAGCATTTATTCCTTCTTCCCACAGATCAGGAGAAACATAGCCGCGAGCCATTCTGCCAACATAAATTTGCGGAACGGAGAGTGACAAATGTTGCTGACCAACATCAAACTCAGTTGATGCGTCGGCCAAACGATCCTGAAGTGGTGTGCATGCGCTGTTGTCCGGCACATGTTTTTCTGCCGAATGTTCTTTATTGTCTAATAACGCTGATTTTTTTATACCAAGACTGACAAGAAGATCTGTACTCAGGCATGGGATGAGTTCTGCATTATTATCATCTGCAATAAAAGTAATATCCCGACTAGTCATAAATTCATCGTTCAAATAAATGTCGACCCGATATGTACCAGGTGGTGCCTCGCGTCCCTTAGTAAAGGCGGATAAATCGACAGATTCAGCAAGATCATTGCTTAAAAACCGTGGATTAAAATAATACTCTGCGTCAACGGGAAATACCGCAGTTGCTAAGCCAAGGGCAATGGTAAGCCGTGCAAAGCGAGGCATTATTAACACCTGATGCATACGATATGCCTTAAATGCGGCACGAATGGCTGTCATTATTAATTCCGATTGAGTTTATTATTAATTAGGTCACTGGCTTACTGCATGGTTGCCTTAATACGCGGAGTTAATGCACCGTAATCATTGATCGTCTGAAAACTGATATCCCCGGTTGCAGCATGCGTGATATCCACCGATACTTCACCTTTTGGCGGCACCATGGTGTTTGGGAGATTGCTATTTCCTGCTTTCATATTTGTTACGGTAATGAAATAGGGCGTTGGATTAATAAGCGTGAGTTTGCTACCGCTGCGACGAAACCGAAGCATTGCAGGCGCTTCTTCAGGTGCCATTGCCAGGTTCGTGGGGCGATAAAACATTTTTATGCGGCTAATAATTGCCAGCTGTAATGTATTCTCATTCTTCTGGTCTTTTTCCATAGCAGGAATAGCTTTAACATTCACCCAGAACAGGCTTTCACGGTCGCCTGGTAACTGATGATTAGTAGCGTTGATTATCCGCAGCGTATTCTCTTTTTTACCTTGCATGGAAAAAAGCGGTGGGGTAATGACAAACTGGGTGTCTTTTTGGTCACCTGCATTTTCTATCCATGACTGAATGAGATAGACACTGGCAGGATCATTATTCGTGACAGGCAATAAAACCTGTTTCTGGTTTGCCGGATAAATTACCCGCGTCGCACCCAGTGCGACAGCTGCGTTGGCAACGGTGCTATGGCAAGCAAAGAGCAATAAAAGTAACACTGTCGCCATAAAGGAAATAGAGTAGGGGGTACGCGTAGTTTGCATCTGATGCATTCTCCATGTGTTAAGAGGATAAGCGGGAAAACCGTTACATCAGACAATCGATTAATGTTGCTAATACATTGGCGAGTCGCCGGGTTTCCAGACTTAATGCGTTTGTAATAAATGTTGGTTCTCTTTTAATAGGAAAACCTTGCTACAAAGTAAATATTTTAAATAACAGTAAGTTTAACTACTGTTGTTTATTGATAGTTTAGATATTATGTGATTTTTCATAGCGCTCCAAATACAAACCATTTCTCATTAAAAATGAGATGAATATTGGTAAATTGCTCGGGTGTGCGTAGCCATGCCACACACACCCTGTTTCAATTTCAGATGACGTATAGCCACCTTAAGATTGAATTATAGATATTGAACTTTGAAGGTCGCATCAGCGTTTGCAGTACCAGCTACGGACTGCCCGAGAGCAATATAACGAGCCTGGAATGGCAGTATATTCGTGCCATCAATCAAGTCGGTTTTAGCACTAAAAGTGGCCCCATCAAGTATTAATACCTCACCCGTACGGTCCAAAATTTGAATACCGACATTTTGGGCAGAGCCTGCCGCTGAACTCTGCAGCGCTAACGTATCGTCATTACTGGTGACAGTAGTACCCAGGAATGCAACAGCTGCATTACTGGAAACATTGGTATCACAATCATTCAGCTTGATATTGAAGCCAACGGCGGAGCTGAGGTCACCCGCTTTAGCCAGGCGAGAAGAACGAACCTGACCCAGCTCAACCGTTTGGTTCATTGATTCTGAATCAATTGCACAAGCGGCATTTACCACTTCACCTTTAAAATGAATAACACCGCCATTAACAGTGGTCGTTACTGATTCATCACCCTCGGCTGCGCTTACCGCAGCAGACGACATCGCCAACACAGAAACGACAATCATACCAACATGTTTGAGTTTCATAATTCTCCAAAATTTATATTTAAGTAGCTGAATAAAGAGAGTTAACAATTAAGTCATTCTGTTATTGCTTATAAAACAAGAATCATTCTTGATTGGTTGTTGCCCTGAGAATATAGTTTCCAGGGTTATTACATTTCACGAAGAACGATAATATCTTTAAATCACAAGGACACCTAATCACAACAAGTTTATTGCTGCACTTGTTGAAGAGAGTATTTGCAAAAACATTTTATGTCGCTAAATAACATGACGATTTCATTATGCATGTTATTTATAAACCGTGACTAAACAGAATATTATTGCGAACAAGGGAAGTGTCAGGAAAGGTCAAGGGCTACTAATGGTTAATATGGCTATAAATCATTAGCTATGGTTAATGTTTGCTTGCTGAAACTAACACCGAATTGCTCTAAACAGATAAGTGCAGGGTTTATTAAAGCTGACCGACAGACTTTCTTAACCTGGTAATATCTCTCTTGGGTGACTCTCCAAACATCCGCGAATATTCCCGACTGAAATGGGATAGCTTTCGTAACCGACAGCATAGGCTGCTGTGGTGACATCGTAATGTTCATTCAGCATCGGTCGCCTGACTTCATTGAGACGTAGCCATTTCTGATACCGGAGTGGACTCATTCCCGCTTGATCCGTCCTTAAATAAGTAACAGCACCCTCTGGTGTTTTCGTATGCAGTGTCTATGCGACAGACACTGCGCTCTTAGCATGGGGCAGGGAATAACCAGGCTATTTCTCCATGCACAGGCCAATTATGAAAGAGGAGAGGCTTAAGTTCTTGAACCCTGAACGAATAACGACTACCAGAAAAGCACTTCGCATCACTCAGACATGATTTAACATAATATACATTATGCGCACCAGTATAAACCAAGGAAGAATCCAGTCGTTGGCGGTCATGATTGTCGTGCTCATTAACAACGACCAAACCCCATATCTCACTTACTACCGTATTCTCGGCTTAACCGTCCATGCAACCTCAACACATTGGTTTCAACTGCCGTCACCACGTTCTCCGGAAAATCTGTCGGTAATGAAGTCTTCACGTTATCCAGTGCTGCCGGAATCATTCTGGCAAAGTCACTTAGGATTTCATGCATCTGCACTTCCGGGAATCTCAGCACCTTTGCTGTCGCCAAAAAATGTCGCGGATAAATTTTATCGATTGCCGTTTTTTTGCCTTTGGATGCGTTAAGCCCCATTGCCAGTTTGAGATCGCTGATGTGTATTCCCGTACCGCCAAGGACCGGAAATGCTGAAATGATGTCGTAAAATGGCGTGAGTCGATAACTGCCGCCAGCCTGAATAAATACGGAGAAGTTTTTTGCATGACCGTCCGTTGCGCCAATCAACCACTGGAAGACCTGGAATTTCATAAAATCATAGCGATCTTTCAGCGCCTCGCTGGACCCCATCAAAAAAGCCATGATCCGCGCGATGCCTGGGCCTCCATCTGATTCATATTTCACCGATGAAGGTAAACCGAATGTCTGACACATATCCTCCTGTGGCAAGCGAAGTAAAACCGTTCGCTCAGCATTCCAACGCCTGTCAAAACGTTCGACCGCTAACGCGCGCACATTTCCCGCTTTAATGATTTCTGCGTCCGGAACATTCAACCCAAGTTCTTTCGCCAGCAGCAGACAGTAATACTCATTATCAACGCTTTGGCTGAGATCGAGCGTCGCATTGGGCTGCCTGATTTCGCCAATCGGTAATTTAATGATGTGCGTCGTCGGCGTTATTCCTTTCGGAATGCACCAGTCATTGCCTATTCTAAGCAGCGCTGTCTTCTCCTGCGCGCCAGCAACCGAGATGCGAAAGTCATTTTCTTCTCTAATCATGCCCAGAGGGATATCTGCTTTATAAGCCGTTAATACTTCTTCAAGCCTGGCTTCAGTAAGCTTTTCCCATGCCATTATCGGGCGCGTTATGGTTTCATTTTCGGGTAATAACGTTACGGCACCAACGCTGTCTCGCCCTATTTCTGACAATAAATCAAACGGTTGTCTGGATTTAGCATGATAACGTTTAACGATCCGGTCACGTACAATCGGGCTATCGGGTAACAGGTTATCGAAGAAGTTAAATACGGCATCTGAGGTGATATTCCCCCTCTGCAATGGCAGCGAAAGTGACAACGGTCTGGCATAACGGCTGGCTAACCACTCCGGTGCATACTTAAAGGTGTGCGCGCCGTTGGCTAACTTCGTTAACTCGCCTACCCGCTGGTTGTTCATCCAAGTGACAAGTTTAGGCATTACCACTCCAGATCTTGCTGTTCTGTTGATTCTGGCGAGGCATTTTTCGTGTCGCATAGTGTCATTGAGAGTTCAAGCGACTGTAAAATCTTAAAAAATGTCGTGAGCGTGGTATTGTCAGGGTTGTTTTCGAAATTGGAAATTGTCGCCTGCTTAATGCCAATTTTTTTCGCCAGCTCGCTCTGCGTCCAGCCATTTTGCTGGCGAACCAGTTTCATTGCATTCGCTAATTGCGTTGGGCTATAGATCTTCTGAAAGCTCATCATGTCATACGTCCACAGCAAATTTATCCGCTTAAGGGGATATTATCAGTTTTATCCTTTAGTGAGGATAAAGTCAATCTGGAAACACATCTTATCCGCTGTACGGGATAAACGCTGCGATATCCGCGATCGCGGATAAAAGGGAGGCTTTAAAGCCTTTGAAGTCGGCAATATTAAGCCGCATGCCATCTCGACATGCGGCTTATACGGTTTACCAGCTATATTTCACTCCCAGCATGCCCTGAGTATCGCTATAGCCTTTATCACCTAGTTGCACACCGACATTCCCCCACAGGCTAAGGTTGTTATTTACTTTCGCCTCAACCCCGGTACGTACTTCACCGAGATTACGCGCACCTTCATGGCCTACGGTTTGACCATTCATCTTCACGGCGTAGACTTTGCTGTTGTTGATCCAATTCGCTTCAATGTAAGGCTGGAACTCACGCTGTTTACCATCGTCACGCTGGTGATGGCTGTTCAGGTAGGTTTTCACCCCAAGTCGCGTTTGCACATTTCCGTCGCCTTCCGTTTCAATGCGCGTTCCGTCTTTCCGGGTATGGTCGGAATCTTTCACACCCATCCAGGTGATTTGCGCCTGTGGCTGGACGTACCAGGTATTCAGCGTCCCTTCGCTGCCGCTAAATGTTCCCGCTTCAAAGGTATACCCACCCTCAACAGAGGCCGTCACACCGCGAGAATCATAGTCGTCAGCAGAACGGTTATCGGAACTGACGCTGTTATCAAACCAGTTATACAGCGCCCAGCTGTCAACATAAGCGCCGGTCTTATTCGCATCGTTCTGATACCAGGTCGCGTACAGCCCAGCGCTGTAACCGCTGATGCGCCCATCCGATTTATAACCCACACGATTACTCTGAGTATTACTGTGCTGATTAGCGTAACCTGCCATCACGCCAAGATGCCAGCGATCCTGCGCGTTGCTACTCCACTGCGCCAAATCGCCGCCTAGCTGCAATACATAGCGGTTAGCCTGAGTATTTAGCTGACCGTCACCGGCCCTTGAACGTTCGTGCCCTCCGACATGACGCATCCACATACTGCTTGCCGACCCCTGAGAATGCAGTGAATCTATATACTGCGGCTCACCCAGACGGTCGTGTAAACGATGGCTAAACAGCGAGTTGGCTGCGGCAATGTTGCTGATATAGCTTCCGGCCTCCGGGCGATAAACTGATGGGCCTTCCGGATCCACAACAGGGGGATTATTGATGGGGTCGGGCGTATCCGCTGGCGTTACGCCGTCCCATTTACTGGTCAGATACCAGTTTTTCTCGTCATTCCCCTTCCCTTTAGCCAGCGTGTAGACGTAAGCCCCAGCTTCGACAGTTCCGGTGGTCAGCGCGAAGTTACCTGCAGAATTACCGCCAACCTCAATGAGTTCAATACCGTTGACCGTTTGTGCACCGACGCCGCCAATGTTATCAACCCGAACGCGAGTGTTCCCTTGGGTATCGCCTTTCACGTTCATTTTATCGGTGGGCGAATTATCGCCGCCCAGCGTCGCGTTGAACGTCATCAGGCCATTGTTTCCGGTATAGTTGCCGTTAACGGTCAGTACATTCCCCGGTTTCCCCCCTTCGCTATTCATTTGAACCGTGCCGCCATTCTCCAGGTTGCCGCCGATTGTGGTTTTAGCGACACGCAGTGTCCCCCCAGGCATAACGTTCACATCACCTGCAGTGGTGACATTTCCCGACATCACACCGCTGTTATGGATATTAATGTGTTGACTTGCCATATTAATGGCAGAGTCGGAACCGAAAGCAATTTCCCCCCCCACGATATCCGTCGTACCCTGATACGCCGCGGAATCGTTGTTAAGAGTCAGGATCCCGGTACCCAGTTTTGTCATATCACCGCTACCGCTGATACTGTGCGTCATCGCCCAGCTACGCTCAGTGGAGATGGTGAGCAGGCCATTATTGATAACGGAAGCATCACCCAGGTTTTTCTGCTCGTTGACGCTGAGCGCGCTGCCTGTATCAATGTTGAATTGCCCCACAAAGCGGCTATTATCGCCATCCAGCTCTACATCTGTCCTGGCGGTTGCGCTCACGATACCCTTCCCGCTTATGCTATTACGCAGTTCGCCAGTCACGTTTTTTAGCGTTAACAGACCGTCATTGGCAATATTTCCTCTGCCTAACCCCTGAGTATTATCGAGGCTGACTTCCGCATTTGGGCTAATGCTGGTTAACGCATTGTAGCGTGCATTAAGCCCCTCGATAGCCAGCGTTCCCCCTGTAACATTCAGGTTTCCGCCACCTGTCAGTTCACCCTGACTGATCCCACCTTTATTTACCGTCAGCGCCCCCTCTTTGAACAAAACAGTCGAACCCATCTGCCCGGTGAATGTCTCTACCGTCTGCGTCGATCCATTAAGATCGACGATGGCCGCGTTGCTGATGTTCAGTTCCCGGGTGTTGCCAAGTGCACCATCCGCATCGGTACGTAATGTCCCCATCTGAACGTAGGTTGCCCCCTGATAGTCGTTCTGACCGTTGGAAAGCGAAACCTGTCGCACCGTATTGATTGCCAGATCCCCTTCACCACCGATTTTTGCCGACATATCGGCCGTTGCGCCATAGGCTCCGCCATGTTCGGCTAACGTCAGCTTTTGCCCACCATGGATGTTCAGCGCTTTCAGCCCATAGTTAACGTACAAACCATCACCTGGTGCGGTCGTGAGGCGGAATCCATAATCACCCTCGGCGACCACCGTTCCGTTTTGCGCAATGTGTAACGTTTTGTCCGCTTCCACCTCGTCGCCCTGTAAATCACGTAACGTTAATGAGCCACCCGACCCAATAACCGTTTGCGCCTTCACCAGTTGAACGCCGACATGGCTATCGTCGTGTTCCAGCAAATTGAGCGTCGTCAGAGGGTTATTCGCCATGGGATCATTCCACGGTTTAGGCACGTCGATAAGCACGTCGCCCGTCCCGTTTACCTGATAGTTACGGCCTTTCCAGGTGTAGTCACCCGCGCCGACAACCAGCGTATCGACGCTGATATATCCCTCTGCAAGCGTCGCAGCAGGAATATCCGTATCGAAAATGAGCGTACCGCCATTCATAGCCAGTCCACCAATGGATTGCTCTCCCACTTTTACCGATGTGGTATTTTCACTGTCAGACTGCAACATCGCGTGAGTAAGCGCAGCGGTGTTGTCGCGTTCCAGAGTGAAGGTACTGTCTTTCAGTTGGGCAACACCGGCGAATTCAGTCCCTGTTGCATGGGTAAAGCCAAACATCTTGTCGTAGGATGACAGCTGCACTCGCATCAAGCCATCGCCTTTGAGCGCATTGGTCAGCGTGTAATCTCCTGCACTGTTCGTTGATGCGAGAATGTCGAGCGTACCGGGGCTTGCAATGGTGACTTCACTCGAACCCATGCCCGTTACCCCATCTGCCGTATGAGACGCAATGGTCAGGAGGCCGTCATTGACCAGCGTTTTACCGCTATAAGTATTCCCTGCATTGAACACCGTATGGCCTGCATCATGGATCACTTTTCCGTCTTTATCGTCACCTGTAATCAGCATATCGACCTGGTAGCCGGCATCACTGTTATTAGTATGATTAAAGACAAAAACACCTTCGCCAGAACCAAACTCTACTTTCGTCGCGTTGGTTATATACCCGGCATCTGCCGCCGCCTCACCGTGAGCTGCACCAATGTTTAGCGTTCCTACAGCAGGTTCAAAAACACCTAAGTAAACTTCTCCACCTTCGACATTCAGCGTGCCGCTATTCGTCAGGGTTAACGTACCCGTACCAGATGTCCCTACGTACATATTGAATGTTTCAAGAAGAGAGTTCTGCCCATCCACCCTCACGTCGCCCTTACTTTTGTCATTGAGAGCTATCTGTGTATCACGCGCTTTAACTATACCTCCGGTGGTAATATTCAGTTCACCCTTGCCTAATACACCGACCTGTAGCAATTGTGCGTTAGTAGATGATGTCTTTAAATTCCAGAGACTGTCCGTTGAAATATTAACTATCCCCTTACCGGAGGCATTTCCTCCGATAAATCCATAGCCCGTTGAATTAAGGGTGGCACCATTACTGACATTTACGATACCGCTACCAAAATTACCGACATTGATACCCACAGTATCGAACGATGATGTCGCATCCATCAGGTTCAGTGTGCCGATACCGCTTGCTTTATCGCCCAAAAAAGTAATATTTTGCGATACGAACTTACCGCCATCGCTAATATTGAGGTTTCCGACGCCCGCAACACCAATGGTGGTATAGACATTCTTATTGACCTCCCACATCCCCCCCGTGGTGATGCTGACATTCCCGACGCCGGTTTCTCCATAACCGAGTGAGCTTCCTCCGTTGCTGACAACAAGCCCCTCATTACTGATATCCATTTCGCCGTGGCCGTCATAACCAAGATTAGTTCCGAGATTAGTGATAACGGAGTTCTTATCCTTAACAGTAATGTTGCCTGTGCCTGTTTCTTTCATCCCCGCAGTGATAATTCCCGAATCTACTTTACCTTCACGCGAGACATTAAGTTCACCGTCGCCAGCATCACCGATATAGATATAGCGGAAAGCTTCGCCCGTTCCGAGGAAATTCCAATGCCCTTTATCGGTCACGTTGACGACACCGTGGGAACCGTCCTGAACGCCCACTAATGAATATTCTTTGTTATTAATTAGTCCATTATTGGAAATATTGAGTGTGCCATTACCGAAATATCCATTATAGAGTCTGCGTACCGTGATGACAGAGTCTTGATCCTGCACATTCAGGGTTCCGATACCGGTAGCATTGCCACCGATAATCGTGTTTTCAGCCGTAATCAGTCCACCCTCGCGAATAGTCGCTTCCCCCGTTCCTTGATTACCAATTTGAAATTCAATTGAGGAATCGTTATTTTTTATTAGCCACTCGCCACCCTTTTCAACGACAACCTGGCCATTACTGCCCGCCTGATAGCCTAAAATGGCGACGATTGAACTCGTGACGTAACCCTTATCCGTAATATTTAATGAGCCCGTACCGTAACTCCCTATTTCGAATAATTCGGTCGTCAGAACAGAGTCCTCTCCCTCAACATTGACCGTCCCGACGCCTCCTGTCGAAGAACCTAATCTTAAATAGCCTCCATCGACGTGACCCTTCTGTTTAATATTCAGCGTCCCCGTTCCGGATTGACCCACATTTAAAGGCCTTGCATTATTTCCGCTATCATACAATCGCCAGGTGCCACCCAAAACATTAACGGTGCCCTCTGAGTCCTCATTAGCGCCAATGACGCTGGTAGTAATAGTGGTTAAGGAGGCATTACCGCCAGCCAAAATATTAAGCACTCCAGTGCCATACCAGCCAACCAGGTAGGCATCATAAGCAACATCAGTATCAATATTGGTAATCTGATCATTATCAACTTCCAGACTTGCACCAGACGCTGAACCGCTTAGTGCCAGCAAAACACCCAGCGTCAATCTACTGAATTTCGTTGTCAGTCCAGAGGATTTACGCAAATTAACCGTCGATGTTTTACCTGCCCTGCGAGTTAATTCCGAGCAGGCCTGAAATACCTGTAGAGTGCAATTCCATATCACGCGATAGATTCTATTCATATAAACGCTCCATATACAAACAATACAGTCACGAAAGAGATGAGTCGTCAGACATTAAAAATGAAACTTATTAAATTGTCAGAGGTCTGTATTGAGTGTTAGTTGGAGGTGGGAAGGTGTCAATTTGGCTAATTTGCTAATGCTTTCGAATTGATAGATTAAAAATTGCATAGTTCTTATTTTATTTAAACATGAACTATGAGTTATTGTTGCTTAATAAGAAAACTGTTTCTTTCAATAGGAAAATTATCATCATCATATTTAACAAAGAATAGCACTAATTGCTAAAAATCGAAGTTTATTAAACCCCTTTTGCATCCATTAGTGTCTTTAGGAATATTCGCTATAAAATAAGGGTTGTGCTTAATGCTTTAAGAAAAATAGCAATTTTCCCTTGAATATAGTACTGGTGATGGAACGATGAATCTGCAAGCTGGCTTTTAACAAGCCAGCTCTAAAAGAAGGGAAATAAGAATAACTATACTCAAAAACTAACAGCCACGGTCATCATGATGTGGCTGTCAATGAAACTATAACCCAGGCGCTTTCCATAACGACGTCGTCAGTCCATGATCAACCAGCCCCAGCTGATCCTGATAAACTGCCTGCCACTTATCGCGTGAATCCTGATAAAGTTCATGCTTTTCCGGGTCTGGTGTGTGCGTCCGTTCCCAGCGAACCAGGCGTTCTCCGGTTTCTGCCATTGATGAAAAAATTCCGGCACCGACGCCAGCTGCAATGGCACATCCTAATGCAGTGGCTTCTTTGACCACCGGAATATTGACGGGTAATCCCGAGACATCAGCGAGAATTTGACTCCATAATTTCCCTTTTGAACCTCCGCCTGCAAAGACTAACGATGAAGGATGAATATTCGAGAAATCAGCAATTTGCTGCAAGTTACACGCTGATACAATCGCCGCATTTTCTTCCAGCGCACGGAACAATGTCGCTTTGTTACATTTATCCGGGTCAATGGACAAGTTAATAAAGGAAGGCGCAGCGTGATACCAGGTTTTAAAGCGCATTCTGTCGGAGAAGATCGGCATTACGCCCCACGACCCAGGCGGCACCCGACTGGCCATCTCTTCCAGCAGCGTATAGGTGTCGATGCCTAAACGTTCGGCAATCAGTTTTTCTTCGGCACAGAAAGCATCGCGGAACCAGCGCATGGTGAGTCCGGTAAAAAAGCTTATAGATTCAGCTTGTACCATGCCAGGAATAACATGAGGATTAACGCGCACGTTCATTTCTGGGTCTGTCACCGGCGCGGCTAAATTTACAACTTGCTGCCAGAATGTGCCGCCAAGAACCGCGGTTTGTGCCGGACGCACAACGCCTAACCCAAGGCAACCAAGCTGCACGTCGCCTCCTCCAACGACCACCGGAGTGCCCGCCTTCAGACCGCAGAGTTCCGCCGCTTGTGAACTTACCACGCCCAGCAATGTGCCGGTTTCTTTGACAGGAGAAAGAATATCGGCACGTAGGCCAGCCATATCCAGCAATGCAGGTTTCCAGTCACGGGTGGTTAGATCAAGAAGTCCCGTGGTGCCAGCGTTAGAGGGATCCACCGCCAGTTCGCCGCTGAGCATATAGGCCAGCCAGTCGCTGATCATGGTGATGGTTGATGCCTGACGGTAAATATCGGAACGATGGTGCGCCAGCCAAAGTAATCTGGGGATGGCACTTAAAGCCAGTGTTTGTCCGGTCGCGCGATAAACTTCGTTTTCAAAGGTATTGTTGTGCAGTTCTTTAAGTTCGCTAACTTCGCGTGCCGCTCTGGCATCCACATTGGCGCAGGCCCAGATCGGGGCTCCTTCATTATTATATAAAACAATGCCTTCACGCATCGAACATGCCGAAACGGCAGCGATATACTCCGGGGCTATGCCGGCGTTGTGCAGCGCCTGGCGCATACACTCACACGCCAGTTGCCAGTTTTTGTTGAGATCAAATTCCATAGAACCAGGAACGTCCGGTACTGCCAGGTGCCGCCACTCCGCCTGTCCCACTGCTATTTGATTGCCTTCCAGGTCGAATATCACAGCCCGAATACTTCCGGTACCTGCATCCAGCGCCATCAGGTAATACTTTGATTCTGAAGGGGTAAAGAGTCGAGCCATTAGATTATCCTCGGCTTATGCGTTCTGTCTGTTCCTCTATACGTTCTCCATCATTCCCGGTAATAAGGTCATGCAAATTTAACTACGTAAAATCGCCGCTGCTGTGTCCTGATCGGTAACCAGTGCGTTGATATAACCGCCTTTCATTGCAGCGGCAATTGCTTCGGCTTTATTTTCTCCCCCTGCCACGCCAACCCGGACGGGTATGGTCTTCAGCGAGCTTAAAGGTAAGCCAATCAGTTCGTTATGTATTTTAATATCCGTGACAACGTCACCTTTTGCATCAAAAAAGTAGCCTAAAATGTCGCCAACCGCCCCTTTTCGACCAATCATTAACTGTTCGCCCTGGCTGATATAACCGGAGCGAATGATCGTCGCGTCGTCCTGTTGACTGACGGCCCCAATGCCGACAATCGCCACATCGGCTGCTTGCGCGGCTAACAGAACATCTTTGACGCAATTTTCATTTTTTAGCGTACGGGCAATGTCAGCGGAGGATGCCCGCAACGGAGCCGGAATAATATTCACACTGCACGCCGCGTTAAGCTGCCCGATACCCGTCATATAAGAACCGACGCCACCGGAGAGCGTGACCAGGCGAATTTGCTGTGACGAAATAAAACCACTTAAGCGTTGCAGCGTATTCATGGTTGCCTCGCCAAAACCAATCGCCAGCATCTGTTGTGGTTGAAGTAAACTCATCAACATATGCGCCGCGCCTATCCCCAGTCGCCCGCCGACATCAGCATCCGCAAGCCCAGGGATCACCCGGACATGTTGCAGCGAAAACTGACGACGTAATTGAGTTTCATATTCCAGACAGCCTTCAAAGCGAGAATTAATCTGTACGCGAATAATGCCGGACTGATGCCCTTTCTCCAGCAAGCGCGACACTTTCAAACGGGTCAGGCCGAGACGATCGCTGATCTCGCTCTGGGTCAGCCCGTCGTGATAGTAAAACCACGCGATCCGCGCGACCTGTTCTTCTTCACACATTCCCTGTTCTGAAATTGCCGAATCGTTGATTGTCATAATTCATTCTTCACTTTGAACATATTTAAATCTTTAATGCAATTGTTCAGTTCTTGCGCATTTATATCTGTGATGGCAGCCACAGTTTGACTCTACGAGCATGAACAAACGCAACCGTGAAAATCAAAATAGCATAAATTGTGATCTATTCGTCGGAAATATGTGCAATGTCCACCTAAGGTTATGAACAAATTAAAAGCAGAAATACATTTGTTCAAAACTCACCTGCAAAACTGAACGGGGGAAATATGCAAACGAGTGATACCCGCGCGTTACCGCTACTTTGCGCCCGCTCGGTTTATAAACAGTATTCAGGGGTCAATGTCCTGAAAGGCATCGATTTTACGTTGCATCAGGGGGAGGTCCACGCCCTGCTCGGCGGCAATGGTGCCGGTAAATCGACGTTAATGAAGATTATTGCCGGTATTACCCCTGCTGATAGCGGTACGCTGGAGATTGGGGGCAACAACTACGCCAGATTAACGCCAGTTCATGCTCATCAGCTGGGCATTTATCTCGTTCCCCAGGAACCGCTGCTTTTCCCAAGCCTGTCGATAAAAGAAAACATCCTGTTTGGGATGGCAAAAAAACAGCTCTCCATGCAAAAAATGAAGAACTTGCTGGCGGCGCTGGGCTGCCAGTTTGATCTGCATAGTCTGGCAGGATCGCTGGATGTCGCCGATCGCCAAATGGTGGAAATCCTCCGCGGGCTGATGCGCGACTCGCGGATTCTGATCCTCGATGAACCTACCGCCTCGCTTACCCCTGCGGAAACCGAACGCTTGTTTAGTCGCTTGCAAGAGCTGCTTGCTACTGGCGTGGGTATTGTTTTTATCTCGCATAAGCTGCCGGAAATTCGCCAGATTGCCGATCGAATTAGCGTGATGCGCGACGGAACCATCGCCTTAAGCGGCAAAACCAGCGAACTGTCTACCGACGACATTATTCAGGCCATCACCCCAGCGGTACGGGAAAAATCGCTCTCTGCCAGCCAAAAATTATGGCTGGAGTTACCTGGTAACCGCCCACAACATGCTGCCGGAACGCCGGTGCTGACACTGGAAAATCTGACCGGCGAAGGTTTCAGGAATGTCAGCCTGACGCTCAATGCCGGAGAAATTCTGGGCCTGGCTGGGCTGGTGGGAGCCGGACGCACAGAACTGGCCGAGACGCTCTATGGTCTGCGTACTTTGCGTGGCGGACGCATTATGCTGAATGGTAAAGAGATCAATAAATTATCCACTGGAGAACGTTTACTGCGCGGTCTGGTTTATCTGCCGGAAGATCGCCAGTCATCCGGACTGAATCTCGATGCTTCGCTGGCCTGGAACGTCTGCGCCCTTACTCATAACCTTCGTGGATTCTGGGCGAAAACCGCGAAAGATAATGCCACCCTGGAACGTTATCGTCGGGCGCTGAATATTAAATTTAACCAACCGGAACAAGCTGCACGGACATTATCCGGTGGCAACCAGCAAAAAATCCTCATTGCCAAATGCCTGGAAGCTTCGCCGCAAGTATTGATTGTCGATGAGCCGACGCGCGGCGTGGATGTCTCGGCACGTAATGATATCTACCAGCTGTTGCGCAGCATCGCCGCACAGAATGTGGCTGTGCTGCTTATCTCCTCTGATCTGGAAGAGATCGAACTGATGGCAGATCGTGTGTATGTGATGCATCAGGGCGAAATTACCCACTCTGCACTGACCGGGCGCGATATTAATGTCGAGACTATTATGCGCGTTGCCTTCGGCGATAGTCAGCGTCAGGAGGCATCATGCTGAAGTTTATTCAGAACAACCGTGAAATCACGGCATTGCTGGCGGTGGTGCTGCTGTTTGTATTCCCCGGTTTTCTCGACCGCCAGTATTTAAGTGTGCAAACGCTGACCATGGTTTATAGCAGCGCGCAAATCCTGATCCTACTGGCAATGGGCGCGACGCTGGTAATGCTTACGCGCAATATTGATGTTTCAGTGGGTTCGATTACCGGAATGTGCGCGGTGCTGTTGGGGATGTTACTGAACGCAGGATATTCACTACCTGTTGCCTGTGTCGCGACTTTACTGCTTGGTTTGCTCGCGGGATTTTTCAACGGTGTCCTGGTCGCGTGGCTAAAGATCCCTGCCATTGTTGCCACCCTTGGCACGTTAGGGTTGTACAGAGGCATCATGTTGCTGTGGACTGGCGGCAAATGGATTGAAGGGTTACCCGCCGAACTGAAAGAGCTCTCCGCACCGCTGCTGTTTGGCGTTTCCGCGATTGGTTGGTTGACGATAATTCTGGTGGCATTTATGGCCTGGCTGCTGGCAAAGACGGCGTTTGGACGCAGTTTTTATGCCACGGGCGATAATTTACAGGGCGCTCGTCAACTGGGTGTTCGTACGGAAGCCATTCGCATTGTGGCATTTTCGTTGAACGGCTGCATGGCGGCACTGGCGGGAATTGTGTTTGCTTCGCAGATTGGTTTTATCCCCAACCAGACCGGTACCGGGCTGGAGATGAAAGCAATTGCAGCCTGCGTGCTGGGCGGCATTAGTTTGCTCGGCGGTTCCGGTGCGATCATTGGTGCGGTACTCGGCGCATGGTTCCTGACGCAGATCGATAGCGTACTGGTGCTGTTGCGCATTCCGGCATGGTGGAACGATTTTATCGCGGGCCTCGTGCTGCTGGCGGTGCTGGTGTTTGATGGACGCCTGCGTTGTGCGCTGGAACGTAATCTACGGCGGCAAAAATATGCCCGCTTTATGACGCCACCGCCATCCGTTAAACCCGCTTCGTCAGGTAAAAATCGGGAGGCCGCATAATGCGTATTCGCTACGGTTGGGAACTGGCTCTTGCCGCACTGCTCGTTATTGAGATTGTCGCATTTGGTGCAATTAACCCGCGGATGTTAGATCTCAATATGTTGCTGTTCAGCACCAGTGACTTTATCTGCATTGGCATTGTCGCCCTACCGCTGACGATGGTGATTGTCAGTGGCGGGATCGATATTTCGTTTGGTTCGACCATCGGCCTCTGCGCCATTGCATTGGGCGTACTGTTTCAAAGTGGTGTGCCGATGCCGCTGGCGATACTCCTGACCTTACTGCTCGGCGCATTGTGCGGGCTGATCAACGCCGGATTAATTATCTATACCAAAGTTAACCCGCTGGTGATTACGCTTGGCACGCTGTATCTGTTTGCCGGAAGCGCTCTGCTGCTTTCCGGTATGGCCGGAGCGACGGGGTACGAAGGTATTGGTGGATTCCCGATGGCGTTTACAGATTTCGCTAACCTGGATGTGCTGGGACTCCCCGTTCCGCTGATTATCTTCCTGATATGTCTCCTCGTTTTCTGGCTCTGGCTGCATAAAACCCATGCCGGACGTAATGTGTTTTTGATTGGGCAAAGCCCGCGCGTGGCGCTTTATAGCGCGATTCCAGTTAACCGCACCTTATGTGCGCTCTATGCCATGACGGGGCTGGCGTCTGCGGTCGCCGCTGTGCTGCTGGTGTCGTATTTTGGTTCAGCACGTTCCGATCTCGGTGCGTCGTTTCTGATGCCCGCCATCACCGCCGTGGTGCTTGGCGGTGCCAATATTTATGGTGGTTCCGGTTCCATTATCGGCACCACCATTGCGGTTTTATTAGTGGGATATTTGCAACAAGGTTTGCAAATGGCAGGAGTGCCAAATCAGGTGTCCAGCGCCCTTTCCGGTGCGCTACTTATCGTCGTTGTCGTAGGTCGTTCCGTTAGCCTGCATCGCCAGCAAATTAAAGAGTGGCTGGCGCGTCGGGCCAATAACCCATTGCCATAAAGGATATCTTCATGACACTTCATCGCTTTAAGAAAATCGCCTTACTTAGCGCTCTTGGCATTGCCGCAATCTCTATGAATGTGCAGGCCGCAGAGCGTATTGCATTTATTCCCAAACTGGTTGGCGTGGGATTTTTTACCAGCGGTGGCAACGGCGCACAACAAGCGGGTAAAGAGCTGAGCGTTGATGTGACCTACGACGGGCCGACAGAACCCAGTGTTTCTGGTCAGGTACAGTTGATTAATAACTTCGTCAATCAAGGTTATAACGCCATTATCGTTTCTGCGGTTTCGCCTGATGGCTTGTGTCCGGCACTGAAACGCGCCATGCAACGTGGTGTGAGAGTGCTGACCTGGGACTCTGATACTAAACCGGAGTGCCGCTCTTACTACATTAATCAGGGAACGCCCGCCCAGTTGGGAGGTATGTTGGTGGATATGGCGGCGCGTCAGGTGAATAAAGACAAAGCCAAAGTCGCGTTTTTCTACTCAAGCCCCACCGTTACGGACCAAAACCAGTGGGTGAAAGAAGCGAAAGCGAAAATCGCCAAAGAGCATCCTGGCTGGGAAATTGTCACTACGCAGTTTGGCTATAACGATGCCACTAAATCATTACAAACCGCAGAAGGAATATTAAAAGCGTATAGCGATCTCGACGCCATTATCGCCCCCGACGCCAACGCCCTGCCCGCTGCCGCACAAGCCGCAGAAAACCTGAAAAATGACAAAGTTGCGATTGTCGGATTCAGTACGCCAAACGTGATGCGTCCATATGTGGAACGCGGCACGGTGAAAGAATTTGGCCTGTGGGATGTGGTTCAGCAAGGCAAAATTTCAGTGTATGTCGCGGATGCATTATTGAAAAAAGGATCAATGAAAACGGGCGACAAGCTGGATATCCAGGGCGTAGGTCAGGTGGAAGTCTCGCCAAACAGCGTTCAGGGCTATGACTACGAAGCGGATGGTAATGGCATCGTACTGTTACCGGAGCGCGTGATATTCAACAAAGAGAATATCGGCAAATACGATTTCTGATGTGCATTACTTAACCGGAGTAAGTTATGGCAGATTTAGACGATATTAAAGATGGTAAAGATTTTCGTACCGATCAACCGCAACAAAATATCCCTTTTATCCTAAAAGGTTGCGGTGCGCTGGATTGGGGAATGCAGTCACGCTTATCGCGGATATTTAATCCGAAAACGGGTAAAACCGTGATGCTGGCCTTTGACCATGGTTATTTTCAGGGGCCGACTACCGGACTTGAACGCATTGATATAAATATCGCCCCGCTGTTTGAACATGCCGATGTATTAATGTGTACGCGCGGCATTTTGCGCAGCGTAGTTCCCCCAGCGACCAATAAGCCGGTGGTACTGCGGGCGTCAGGTGCGAACTCTATTCTGGCGGAATTAAGTAATGAAGCCGTGGCGTTATCGATGGATGACGCCGTGCGCCTGAACAGTTGCGCGGTGGCGGCGCAGGTTTATATCGGCAGCGAATATGAACATCAGTCGATCAAAAATATTATTCAGCTGGTCGATGCCGGAATGAAAGTGGGAATGCCGACCATGGCCGTGACTGGCGTGGGCAAAGATATGGTGCGCGATCAGCGTTATTTCTCGCTCGCGACTCGAATCGCCGCTGAAATGGGGGCGCAAATTATCAAAACCTATTATGTCGAAAAAGGTTTTGAACGGATTGTTGCCGGATGTCCGGTACCCATTGTTATTGCTGGCGGTAAAAAATTACCGGAGCGCGAGGCGCTGGAAATGTGCTGGCAGGCTATCGATCAGGGCGCTTCTGGTGTGGATATGGGGCGTAATATTTTCCAGTCTGACCATCCGGTGGCGATGATGAAAGCCGTACAGGCGGTGGTTCACCATAACGAAACGGCTGATCGGGCATATGAACTCTATCTGAGTGAAAAACAGTAACTGCGGATTTAAGGAGAAGAATTATGCACGTCACACTGGTTGAAATTAACGTTCATGAAGACAAGATTGACGAGTTTATCGAAGTTTTTCGCCAGAACCACCTGGGCTCTGTACAGGAAGAAGGCAATTTGCGCTTCGATGTCTTACAGGACCCAGAAGTGAATTCGCGCTTTTATATCTACGAAGCCTATAAAGATGAAGACGCAGTGGCATTCCATAAAACCACGCCCCACTACAAAACCTGTGTCGCGAAACTGGAATCTTTAATGACCGGGCCGCGTAAAAAACGTCTGTTCAATGGGTTGATGCCGTGAGGCGAATTCATCAGTTTTATCTACAATTGGGGTAACGCGCTGACGGGAGTAAATAAATGTCTGACTGGAACCCCTCTTTATATCTGCACTTTGCCGCTGAACGATCGCGTCCGGCGGTGGAGCTGCTTGCCAGAGTACCGCTGGAGAATATCGAATACGTTGCCGATCTTGGCTGTGGCCCAGGTAACAGCACCGCCCTTCTAAACCAACGTTGGCCTGCTGCCAGGATAACAGGCATCGACTCGTCTCCGGCGATGATTGCTGAAGCGCGCAGTGCTTTGCCAGACTGCCAGTTCGTGGAAGCAGACATCCGCAACTGGCAACCGGTACAGGCACTCGATCTGATTTTTGCTAATGCCTCACTGCAATGGCTGCCCGACCACTACGAATTGTTTCCTCATCTGGTTTCTTTACTTAATCCGCAGGGCGTGCTGGCAGTACAGATGCCAGATAACTGGCTGGAGCCGACCCATGTGCTCATGCGCGAAGTTGCCTGGGAACAAAACTACCCGGATCGCGGGCGTGAGCCGTTGGCTGGCGTTCATGCTTACTACGATATTTTGAGCGAAGCCGGATGTGAGGTCGATATCTGGCGAACCACCTACTATCACCAGATGCCGTCACACCAGGCGATTATCGATTGGGTGACCGCCACTGGATTACGTCCGTGGTTACAGGATCTGACCGAGAGCGAACAGCAGCTTTTTCTTAAGCGCTACCATCAGATGCTGGAAGAGCAGTATCCACTGCAAGAGAACGGACAGATACTGCTGGCATTTCCGCGTCTTTTTATTGTTGCCCGGCGTATGGAGTAAATATCACGTCAGCTGGTAATGACGATCGGGAAGAATTTTTGCTGGAATTTCGGCTTCATCGTTCATCTGTAACAGGTCAATTTCAATAGCGTTGCAGATGGCATCCAGCGGTAAATCATTGTTTTCAGTACCGAACGGATCTTCCAGTTCTTCCGCCAGACAATCCAGCGAAATAAAAGTGTAGGAAATCAGCACAGAGATAAAAGGCGTCATGTAATGCAGGTCCACGACCAGCGCGAACGGCAGCATGATACAAAACAGATAAACGGTACGATGCAAAATCAGGGTGTAGGCAAAGGGAATTGGCGTATAGGCAATGCGCTCGCATCCTGCCAGGACCGCTGAAATATCATTAAGCCGATCGTTGAGGCTAATAAACAGGATATCTGAAAGCTGCCCATTGCGGCGCTGAACCGCCAACCACTCCCCCATTATTAACAAGATACGGTTAGCTGGAGAGTTCGAAGCCAGTACAGGCTGAAGATCTTCAGTCTTGAGATAATGAGCCAGCACTTCCGCCTGTGGCTGTTTGCGTAATGTCATGCGTAAACAGTGGGCGAAGGCGATTTGCAACCGGGCAAACTCCCTTACACTTGCCGAATCCGGCAATGTCGTTTTTACCTCGCGCAGTAACGACCGTGAGGCAATCATCAACTGCCCCCAAAGTTTTCGCGCTTCAACGTAACGGGCGTACCCGGCATTATTACGAAAACCAAGAAAAATGGCGATGGCGACACCGAGAATGCTGAACGGTGCGAGGGTGAATTTGATGCCCAGATGCGTGTACCAGGGCAGCATGAAAATAACAGCGATAGAAAAGAGAAAATTGAGTAGTAAGCGCGATGATATCTTGGATAATACTGAGCCGTGCCAGACAAAAATACGGCGCAGCCAGTGTTGTTGTGGACGAACAATCATGGTTATCTTCAGGCGTGAAAAAGTCGCCCTATTAAACGTGATTACGATCACATTCTCAAGACGCTACTTACAAATTACCTACAAGCTTACAACATTAACAGGCGCTGCATGTGGCATCTGTTAATGATAAAGGCACATAGGATGTTGTAACTAATATAGTGAAATAAGAAACCCGGTCGAAACCGGGTTCAGAAGTAACGGTGTTATTAGCACAACGGACGTACAGCTTCGCGCATCCCTTTTTCAAGAATCGCATCCAGGTCATTAGCAACCTGCTCGACCAGACCAGGCACTTGCGTCAGGTCCTGCTCCCAGTGGTCTTTTTCTGCCAACACAATCGCTACCAGTTCCTGGGTACCGATAACACGGTCACGATGCTGGCTCCAGAGTTGCTGATAACGTTCCAGCCAGTGTGCATCGTCCTGTACCGGATATGTTTCTCCGTTACGCTCACCGCGATAGAAGGCAATCAATGCCGCTAATGCGAAAGTAAGGCGCGCCGGAAGTGTGCCTTTTGCCTTCTGCCCTGCCAGCAGCTGCGGCAGGATGCGGGTGCGGAACTTGGTCATACCGTTGAGCGCGATAGACAGCAGCTGATGCTTAATGTACGGGTTACGGAAACGCCCGGTGACTGCACTGGCGAAAGATTCCAATTCATCACGAGGCAAATCCAGTACCGGAATAATTTCTTCGTAGATAGCTTTTTCAACGAATGCGCAAATTTCAGCATCGTTCATCGCTTCACCTACGGTATCCAGCCCTGCCTGGAACGCCACCGGCACCAGCGCGGTGTGAGCACCGTTGAGGATTGCCACTTTGCGCTCTTTATACGGTTTAATATCGTCAACAATCAGCACGTTGAGTGGATATTTGTCCAGGCGCAGCTCAGTCGCTAAGGATTTCGGCCCCTGAATCACAAACAGGTAAAAGTGTTCAGCGGTGTCGAGGAAACCATCGTGATAACCCAGCTCTTCTTCCAGTTTAGCCACTTCATCGCGCGGATAACCGGTAACGATACGGTCCACCAGCGTAGAACAGAAGCTGTTAGCCTGATCCAGCCATTGAATAAATGCTTCTGGCAGTGCCCACTCTTGCGCATAGCGCAGCACCAGTTCACGCAACGCGTCGCCATTGTAGTCGATCAACTCACACGGGATGATGATCCAACCTTTATCCAGCGCACCGTTGAAATGGCTAAAACGTTCGAACAGCAGACGGGTCAGTTTTGCGGGATAGCTTACCGCTGGCGCGTCATCGAATTTATCGCCCGCATGGTAGCTGATACCCGCTTCGGTGGTGTTAGAGAAAACAAAGCGCATTTCCGGATTGTGCGCCAGTTTCAGGAATTCATCGTATTCACTGTAGACGCTGATTTCACGATTAACAGAGCGAATCAGACGCGCGTCGCTGACCGCTTCCCCCTTCTCATTCAGGCCACGGATAATGGTGGTGTACAGACCATCCTGCGTGCTCAGTGACGGCGGGAATGAAGTTTCAATCGGACGAACAACGACCACGCCAGAATTCAGATCGGTGTGCTCATTCAGGAGATCGATTTGCCAGTCAACAAAGGCGCGCAGGAAGTTACCTTCACCAAACTGAATGATACGTTCTGGATACTGTGCACCGGGAAAATCGCGACGATTTAGTGTTTTCACAATGGGTTCCCTTCTGATTAGTCATACAACCTGTTTGAATTGGTACGACAGGTTAGCAAACTTTAATACGCCGAACCCCTGTTTTGATCAACTCCTGATGATTAATGAGCAGTTTTATGAGAAAAGTGTGGCGCGGATCATGGTTTAATCGAGGAAATACGCCTTTTCCTGGATCATAAAGTGGTAGAACACATTGCATTCAAATCGCGCGGAATGAATAAAGATGTCAGACAACTTCCTCACCGTAACGCATAGTGCTGGTACGGTTGCGCCCATCTTTCTTCGAGCGATACAGACACGTATCGGCTTCGACCATCAATTTATTAAAATCATCGGTCAGCGTTCGGTACGATGCGCGACCACTACCGACGCCAATACTTACCGTGAGATAAAGCGTTTTTTGTTGCCAGGTGAATGGTTGCAGTTCAACGCCTTTACGGATTTTTTCCGCCATTAGCAGACCATCGACAGGATTCACCGACGGCACTGCAACAGCAAATTCTTCGCCGCCCATGCGCGCCACCAGCCCCTTATCACCGACAATCTTCTGAATATGCCGGGCAAACACGCTTAACACTTTATCGCCACATTCATGTCCATAGTTATCGTTAATGCTTTTGAAATAGTCGATATCAAGCAGCATGACCGTCAGATGTTGTGTCTGTTTCAGCGATGGACTTTTCAGCGCCTCATAAAGACCGGACCGTGAGTAAACCTGAGTCAGAAAATCAAAGTCGGCTCGCAGCGCAACTTGCTTCATTAGCGAATTGATCGCTGCCACGCTAAAAGAAACCATAATTGGGCATATCGCCATCGTGGCAATACCGAGACGTGCGGAGAACATTTCCGGAATGGAGAACGGCGAACCGACCGAGATATCAATCACCGAATTTGCCACCAGTACGATTTCCACCGCACCGGTGACAAAGGTCAACAGACATGTTACCTGCGGCGTATAGCGCACTGCACACCAGATTAATGCAGGCAGCGGGAACGCCAGACTCCCCGCTCCGCCAATGACTACCGAGGCAATAACCGACACAATAAGCGCGATGGCGGGCATCATCTGTTCTGCTTTAAAGCGCGGCAGCACTCCAGGAATAGCCAACGTCAGCATACAAGGCACGATCAACACGCCCGTTGAGAATTGCTCACTGAACCAGTCCGCAAGCAAAGGCCAGAAATCCAGACTATCAATACTGACCGAACCAATCGCCCCGACAATAGCGCATAATAATGCGGCAATCAGACAGTAATTAAATAGCCGTAAGGCACTTACTGGCTCATACTTATTTTTCCCCAGACGCTTATCCCGCACGACCAGTAAGGCGACGGTAACAATAAACATCATATTGGAGAAATTGATAACCAGTGAAACCAGTCCCCATTCGGTGGTTATGGCATCATAAACCAGCATCGCCACATAACTGATCGCATAGTAATGCAGTCGATTAAGCCAGACATAGCGGGCAAACACCCCGCCATTACGCCATTCAGCGGCCAGAAAAGAGAAAGTTCGTGAACCAGCCGTAACTCTGCACCAATAAAATAGAACAGCGTGGTTAGCGCAAAAATAGCGATGCTATTACGTAGCAGATGACCTTCCTGGAACAAACGGAAAGTTGAAATGGGGTGTACATGCATTAATTATCTGTCCATACAATTGCGGGTGGCAATTATCTCAACGTAATAAGTAAATTCACATAAAGGATAGCATGTTCGCTAACAGCGGCGGCAAATAAAGGTACCCTGGGAATGCTATTTTATCGTTTTCCGCAATTCTCATGGCTGATTCATCTGTACAACCAGCCAGTGATAGATTACCGCCACGATATAACGTTGTTGTTCTTCGCTTAACGAAACACCCTGCGGAATGTTATGCCACTTAGCCAGACAACCGCGACAGCAGGTCGCGGTGGCGTGCTGAGCGATAAACACCGGATGCCCGCGCATGGGGGTTTGCTTACCGTCATTAGCCGGTAATGCCGGAGCAAGACGTTTAGCGACAAAATCCGCCGCATGTTGTTCGATGACTGGCGCGCCTTTCTCCAGGCAATACTGACGCTCTTTCATGCCCAGACGAAAGCGAGAGCGAAATTTTGAACGGGATAAACGCGCGAAGAGTGGATCGAGAGACTGCATTAATAAACCGAACGCCCTAACTGTTTCGTCAATTGTTCAAGGACGGCGATACCCGCAAGCGAGTTACCTGCATCATCCAGTTCCGGACTCCAGACTGCGATGGCCATTTCATGCGGAACAATCGCCACAATACCGCCACCAACGCCAGATTTCGCCGGTAGTCCCACCCGCCAGGCAAACTCCCCCGCGTTCTGGTACATACCACTGGTCGCCATCAGCGCGTTAATTTGCCGCGCCTGCATTGGCGTCACCACAGGTTCATCAATATGAATAGCTTTCCCCTGATTAGCCAGAAAGACAAACGTCCGGGCCAGCTCTACACAGCTCATTTTCAGAGCGCAGTAATGAAAGTAGTTTTGCAGAACGGTTGTCACGTCATGATGGAAATTGCCAAACGACTTCATCAGCCAGGCGATAGCCGCATTTCGCGCGGAATGTTCAAATTCGGAACGCGCTACCACCGTATCGTATGAAATATCAGACACACCGCTTAAGCCGCGCACGACTTCCAGCATACGTTGCCGTGGTGCGCTTAGTCGCCCTTGCAACATATCGCAGACCACCAGCGCACCGGCATTAATGAACGGATTACGCGGAATACCCTGTTCCATTTCCAGTTGCACTAAAGAATTGAACGGTGATCCAGACGGATCTTTGCCGACGCGTTGCCAGATTTCCTCTTCGGAGTAATGACGCATGGCGACAACGAGACTCAGCACTTTGGAAATAGACTGAATGGAAAAACGTTCTTGCGCGTCTCCGGCCTGAAAAAGCTGTCCGTCAACGGTACAGATAGCAATCCCCAATCGGGAACCGTCTACTGTAGCCAGCGCCGGAATATAATCCGCGACTTTACCCTGACCAATGAGCGGCCGCACTTGCCGCAAGATGTTTTCTAAAATTGCATTATCCATGGCGACTGCCACTTTCTACTCCTGGACCGCAGGTCTGAAAAGACCTGCGAGTATATCAGAGCTGAATATGTCGCGTCAGATCCGGTCTTTCCACACCGTCTGGATATTACAGAATTCGTGTAAGCCGAAATGGGAAAGCTCACGACCAAAGCCACTCTTTTTCACGCCACCAAAGGCCACTCGCGCGTCGCTGGCACAATAACCATTGATAAACACCCCACCGCATTCCAGACGTGCCGCCATCTGTCTGGCCTGTGTTTCGTCGGTGGTAAAAATGGTCGCTGAAAGGCCGAACTCACTATCATTAGCCAGTTCCAGCGCATGTTCTGCATCTTTCGCAACGGTGATTGCCGCAACAGGGCCAAACATTTCTTCCCGAAACGCGGTCATTTCTGGGGTAACATTCGCCAGAACCGTTGGCGGATAGTAGTTACCTGCCCCAGCCATCTTTTCCCCGCCCAGTAACAAACGCGCACCCTGCGCCAGGGTTTTCTCCACCTGATGATGCAGCTCATCACGTAAATCAAAACGAGCCATTGGTCCGAGAGCGTTCTCTTCATCACGGGGATCGCCCATTTTCAAGGCTGCCGCAGCTGCCACAAAACGTTCGGTAAATGCAGAAGCAATTCCCTCTTCGATAATAAAGCGTTTTGCCGCTGCACAAACCTGTCCGGTATTCTGATAACGTCCGGCTACCGCCGCTTTAACCGCCAGTTCCAGATCGGCATCGTTAAGCACAATAAATGGATCCGAACCGCCCAGTTCCAGTACGCATTTTTTCAGTGCCGCTCCAGCCTGTGCGCCAATAGCCGCTCCCGCACGAACACTTCCGGTCACCGTGACAGCAGCAATGCGCGAATCTTTAATCATTTGACTGACACCGTCGTTGTCGGCATTCAGCCAGCCATATACGCCTTGCGGGATTCCCGCATCTTTAAACACCTGGGCAATGAGCTGAGCACAGCCCATCACATTCGGCGCATGTTTAAGTAAGTAGCCGTTACCTGCAAGAATGATGGGAACCGCGCCACGCATCACCTGCCATAACGGAAAATTCCACGGCATAATCGCCAGAATCGTCCCCAACGGTCGATACTCAATAACTGCCTGCTGATTTTCCACCAGCGTAGGTTCCGCCTTCAGCATTGCCGGACCATGTTCTGCATACCAGTCACACAAATTCGCCGATTTCGCCACTTCAGCGCGCGCCTGATTGATTGGTTTGCCCATTTCACGGGTGATCATTTGCGCCATTTCTTCGCTACGGGCGCGCAGAGCCTTACCGATACCACGCAGTTTTTCAGCACGATAATCTATATTTGTCTCGCGCCAGTCGCGAAAGCCTGCTGCCGCCAGCTGAAGTGCGTTTTCGATATCGTTAGCGCCAGCCCACGGCAGCACAGAAAGTTGTTCACCCGTGGCAGGATTTATTGAAATTGCATGAGTTGCCGGAGTAATGGTCATCGGGGTATCTCCTTTATGAGTCATGGTATGAAGATACGCAGATTTACTCTTGCTTTAAAATGAATAATATTAAGCCACTTATTCACGAATCGAGAATATTATGGATCTGACACAACTGGAGATGTTCAACGCGGTTGCCGAAGCTGGCAGCATAACCCAGGCAGCAGCAATAGTGCATCGCGTGCCGTCGAATCTCACTACCCGTCTACGCCAGCTGGAAACAGAACTGGGGGTAGATCTGTTTATTCGCGAGAATCAGCGTTTACGTCTCTCTCCTGCCGGGCATAACTTTTTACGCTATAGCCAACAAATTCTCGCGTTAGTGGATGAAGCGCGGAGCGTTGTCGCTGGCGATGAGCCGCAAGGTTTATTTTCTCTTGGTTCGCTGGAAAGCACCGCAGCAGTGCGCATTCCGGCCACGCTGGCGGAATTCAACCATCGTTATCCCAAAATTCAGTTTTCACTTTCCACCGGCCCTTCCGGCACTATGCTGGAAGGAGTGCTGGAGGGAAAACTGAATGCGGCATTTATTGATGGGCCCATTAACCATACTGCCATTGACGGGATACCGGTATACCGCGAGGAGCTGATGATCGTCACGCCACAAGGTCATGCGCCAGTAATCCGCGCCAGTCAGGTTAACGGCAGTAACATTTATGCCTTCCGCGCCAATTGTTCGTATCGTCGCCACTTCGAGAGCTGGTTTCATGCTGACGGTGCCGCTCCGGGAACTATTCACGAGATGGAGTCGTATCACGGGATGTTGGCCTGTGTGGTCGCAGGAGCAGGCATTGCGCTTATTCCACGCTCTATGCTGGAAAGTATGCCGGGGCATCACCAGGTTGAAGCGTGGCCGTTAGCTGAGCAATGGCGTTGGTTAACAACCTGGCTGGTCTGGCGTCGTGGTGCGAAAACGCGTCCGCTTGAGGCATTTATTCAACTACTGGATGTGCCTGACTCGGCAAAACAGGGTTACCAATGAGCTATTTTTGATAGTTCTTGCAGCTCAAATGCCCTATATAGTGATGTTCCGATGACTTATGACTATATGGGGCAAATATGGTTACGCCAGTAAGCATCAGCAATTATATATCTCTTCCTGATGATTTTCCCGCTCGTAATATTGCACCTCAGGTAAAAGAAGTTTTAAAGGATTTTATTGATGCACTCAGTACCATAATATGTGATGAAGAGTGGCGCACGTCTTTAAACATCAACTCAGCCACAAAAAAGATATTTAATAACCTTGATAACTTATCATATATTCAGAGGACTTCTTTCCGGGGTAACGACACGCTATACAATGAAAAGGTTCAGTTTAAACTCACTTATCCCGTCAAGAATGGAAGACACAAAGAAAATATTGAATTTCAGGTAGTAATAAATTTAAGCCCTATTTATTTAGATAATTTTCGCCATGATGGAGAAATTAATATTTTTTGCGCTCCCAACCCAAAGCCTGTCACTATGGGGCGCGTATTTCAGACCGGCGTCGAGCGTGTGCCCTTTCTGTTTCTGAATGATTTTATTGAACAATTTCCGATGATCAACCCTGGCGCTCCCATCAAAAGAGCGCATACACCACATATTGAACCCCTGCCTCCGGATCACCATACCGCTGCAGATTACTTACGCCAGTTTGATTTGCTTGTCCTGAATTTTATCTCTCGCGGTAATTTTGTCATACTCCCCCGATTATGGAATAACTCTGAGGTTCACAGATGGTTCGTCAATAAAGATCCTAACTTGAACACCGCCATTCTCGACATAACGGACAGCGAATTAAAAGAGGATTTATTGCAAAGCCTGATGGATTCATTAGGTTCTAACAAACATGTACTACCCGAAGTCTGCATCTGCTTTTTATCCCTTTTAGCAGAACAAGAATCTCCTCATTTTCAGGACTTTTTTTTATTTTTCGCCAATATGTTATTGCACTATCACCAATTTATGAATCCCAATGAAAGTGATCTGAATGACGTGTTGATGCCAGCATCATTAAGTGATGATAAAATTATCAAACATATGGCGCGCAGGACCCTCAAACTGTTTGTAAAAATGAAACGCCGCCAAAAGTTACTCACGAAGACCTGGTGAAAAACAGGCCTCGCTCCCCTGTCAGACCACCTATACCCGCAATCGCCAAAACGCCAGACCTCCCTGAACGTCATTAAACCGTGATGTTACCGACTCTCTGACGCGGAACAGAATCAGCGTCAGAGAAACGGAAAACGCGATCCAGATCACAAATGCATTGTATTCACATCATTAACCGTTTTAAGATCATTTCATCACTTTTTCGCAACTCACCCGATAATCTGTTATGACAACAAACACTGTTTCCCGCAAAGTGGCGTGGCTACGGGTCGTTACGCTGGCAGTCGCCGCCTTCATCTTCAACACCACCGAATTTGTCCCTGTTGGCCTGCTCTCTGACATTGCGCAAAGTTTTCACATGCAAACCGCTCAGGTCGGCATTATGTTGACCATTTATGCATGGGTAGTGGCGCTAATGTCATTGCCTTTTATGTTAATGACCAGCCAGGTTGAACGGCGCAAATTACTGATCTGCCTGTTTGTGGTGTTTATTGCCAGCCATGTACTGTCGTTTTTATCGTGGAGCTTTACCGTTCTGGTGATCAGTCGCATTGGTGTGGCTTTTGCGCATGCGATTTTCTGGTCGATTACGGCGTCTCTGGCGATCCGTATGGCTCCGGCCGGGAAGCGAGCACAGGCATTGAGTTTAATTGCCACCGGTACAGCACTGGCGATGGTCTTAGGTTTACCTCTCGGGCGTATTGTGGGCCAGTATTTCGGTTGGCGAATGACCTTCTTCGCGATTGGTATTGCGGCGCTTATCACCCTTTTGTGCCTGATTAAGTTACTTCCCTTACTGCCCAGTGAGCATTCCGGTTCATTGAAAAGCCTCCCGCTATTGTTCCGCCGCCCGGCATTGATGAGCATTTATTTGTTAACTGTGGTGGTTGTCACCGCCCATTACACGGCATACAGCTATATCGAGCCTTTTGTGCAAAACATTGCGGGATTCAGCGCCAACTTTGCCACGGCATTACTGTTATTACTCGGTGGTGCGGGCATTATTGGCAGCGTAATTTTCGGTAAACTGGGTAATCAGTATGCGTCTGCGTTGGTAAGTACGGCGATTGCGCTGTTGCTGGTGTGCCTGGCACTGCTGCTACCTGCGGCGAACAGTGAAATACACCTCGGGGTGCTGAGTATTTTCTGGGGGATCGCGATGATGATCATCGGGCTTGGTATGCAGGTTAAAGTGCTGGCGCTGGCACCAGATGCCACCGACGTCGCGATGGCGCTATTCTCCGGGATATTTAATATTGGAATCGGGGCGGGTGCGTTGGTAGGTAATCAGGTGAGTCTGCACTGGTCAATGTCGATGATTGGTTATGTGGGCGCGGTGCCTGCTTTTGCCGCGTTAATTTGGTCAATCATTATATTTCGCCGCTGGCCAGTGACACTCGAAGAACAGACGCAATAGTTGAAAGGCCCATTCGGGCCTTTTTTAATGATACGTTTTAATGATTTCCAGGATGCCGTTAATAATAAACTGCACACCCATACATACCAGCAGGAATCCCATCAGACGGGAGATCGCTTCAATGCCACCCTTGCCCACCAGCCGCATAATTGCGCCGGAGCTGCGTAGGCTTCCCCACAAAATAACCGCAACCAGGAAAAAGATCAGCGGCGGCGCAACCATCAGTACCCAATCAGCGAAGGTTGAACTCTGACGCACTGTGGACGCCGAGCTAATAATCATCGCTATGGTTCCCGGACCGGCGGTACTTGGCATTGCCAGTGGTACAAAGGCAATATTGGCACTCGGTTCATCTTCCAGCTCTTCCGACTTGCTTTTCGCCTCCGGTGAATCAATCGCTTTCTGTTGCGGAAAAAGCATCCGAAAACCGATAAACGCGACGATTAAGCCGCCTGCAATTCGCAGACCGGGAATCGAAATGCCAAATGTATCCATCACCAGTTGCCCGGCGTAATACGCCACCATCATGATGGCAAATACGTACACCGAGGCCATCAACGACTGACGATTACGTTCGGCACTGTTCATGTTGCCTGCCAGACCAAGAAATAGCGCGACAGTTGTTAATGGGTTAGCTAACGGCAGCAACACCACCAGCCCCAGGCCAATTGCTTTAAACAAATCTAACATTGGTGGTTGTTATCCTGTGTATCTGGGTTATCAGCGAAAAGTATAAGGGGTAAACAAGGATAAAGTGTCACTCTTTAGCTAGCCTTACATCGCATTGAACAAAACTTGAACCGATTTAGCAAAACGTGGCATCGGTCAATTCATTCATTTGACTTATACTTGCCTGGGCAATATTATCCCCTGCAACTAATTACTTGCCAGGGCAACTAATGTGAAAAGTACCAGCGATCTGTTCAATGAAATTATTCCATTGGGTCGCTTAATCCATATGGTTAATCAGAAGAAAGATCGTCTGCTTAACGAGTATCTGTCTCCGCTGGATATTACCGCGGCACAGTTTAAGGTGCTCTGCTCTATCCGCTGCGCGGCGTGTATTACTCCGGTTGAACTGAAAAAAGTGTTGTCGGTCGACCTGGGAGCACTCACCCGTATGCTGGATCGCCTGGTCTGTAAAGGCTGGGTTGAAAGGTTGCCGAACCCGAATGATAAGCGCGGCGTACTGGTAAAACTTACCACCAGCGGCGCGGCAATATGTGAACAATGCCATCAATTAGTTGGCCAGGACCTGCACCAAGAATTAACAAAAAACCTGACGGCGGACGAAGTGGCAACACTTGAGCATTTGCTTAAGAAAGTCCTGCCGTAAACAAAAAAGAGGTATGACGATGTCCAGACGCAATACTGACGCTATTACCATTCATAGCATTTTGGACTGGATCGAGGACAACCTGGAATCGCCACTGTCACTGGAGAAAGTGTCAGAGCGTTCAGGTTACTCTAAATGGCACCTGCAACGGATGTTTAAAAAAGAAACCGGTCATTCATTAGGCCAATACATCCGCAGCCGTAAGATGACGGAAATCGCGCAAAAGCTGAAGGAAAGTAACGAGCCGATACTCTATCTGGCAGAACGATATGGCTTCGAGTCGCAACAAACTCTGACCCGAACCTTCAAAAATTACTTTGATGTTCCGCCGCATAAATACCGGATGACCAATATGCAGGGCGAATCGCGCTTTTTACATCCATTAAATCATTACAACAGCTAGTTGATAACGTGACAACGTCACTGAGGCTATCATGAAACCACTTTCATCCGCAATAGCAGCTGCGCTTATTCTCTTTTCCGCGCAGGGCGTTGCGGAACAAACCACGCAGCCAGTTGTTACTTCTTGTGCCAATGTCGTGGTTGTTCCCCCATCGCAGGAACAACCACCGTTTGATTTAAATCACATGGGTACTGGCAGTGATAAGTCGGATGCGCTCGGCGTGCCCTATTATAATCAACACGCTATGTAGTTATTGTCAGGCTCTGATCACAGAGCCTGACATCTCCGTAATATCTTCCTCAAGTCTCAAATATTTTCGCCATTGTTGGCGATGAGATCCCGATACCAGTAAAACGACGCTTTACGTATCCGTTCCAGCGTTCCCTTCCCTTCGTTGTCTTTATCGACATAAATCATTCCGTAGCGCTTTTTCATTTCCCCTGTTCCGGCAGAAACCAGGTCAATGCAGCCCCACGGGGTGTAGCCAATTAAGTCAACACCATCTTCAACTACGGCTTTTTTCATTTCCCGAATATGGGAAGCAAAGTAATCAATGCGATAGTGATCGTTCACCGTGCCGTCAGCTTGTCTCTGGTCAACCGCACCAAATCCATTTTCGACAATAAACAGCGGCAACTGGAAATGATCCCAGAACCAGTTGAGTGAATAACGTAGCCCTGCCGGATCAATTTGCCATCCCCATTCGGATGTATCGATATAAGGGTTGCTGACCAAATCTCGTGGTTCAACATAATCCAGTTGCGGGTTATCGGGCGAAAATTGTGTCGTAAAAGACATGTAGTAGCTAAAGCCGATAAAGTCGACACAACCACTGGCAAGAATCGCGTTATCTTCTGGTGTGATATCGAGGTTGAATCCTTTCCTGGCAAAGTAATTCAGCATATGTTGCGCATAATATCCACGAGCATGAACATCAGTAAACCAGTAACGACGATGCATTGCTTTCGTGGCCATCATCATATCGTTGGGTGCACACGTCAGAGGATAGATGGGACACATGGCGATCATACAGCCAATGTTAAATTCAGGATTGATCGATTTTCCAGTCTGTACCGCCAGGGCACTGGCAACTAACTCGTAATGTACCGCCTGGTACATTATTTGTTCGCGCTCATTGATATCTTCCTCTGGCGAATACAAGATACCGGAATTAGTAAATGGACACAGGCTTTCGCTGAAATTCACCTGATTATTGATTTCGTTAAACGTCATCCAGTACTTTACTTTTTCTTTATAGCGCGTGAAGACCGTTGATGCGAAGCGGATAAAAAAGTCGATCAGTTTACGGTTTCGCCAGCCACCATATTTTGTCACCAGATGATAAGGCATCTCAAAATGTGAAAGCGTCACCACAGGTTCCATTCCCTGCTTAAGGCATTCATCGAACAGATCATCATAAAATTGTAAACCCTCTTCATTCGGCTCCTGTTCGTCACCTTGCGGAAAGATTCGTGTCCAGGCAATGGAAGTTCGAAAGCATTTGAATCCCATCTCGGCAAATAACTGAATATCTGTTTTATAGCGATGATAAAAATCAATTGCTTCATGATTGGGATAATTAAGCCCGTCGATAACGCCTTCTGTCACTTCACGCGGCACCCCGTGAGCGCCAGCAGTCATCACATCAGCGATGCTGATGCCTTTTCCTCCTTCATTCCAGCCACCTTCCAACTGATGCGCGGCTACCGCACCGCCCCATAAAAAACCTTTTTTAAATCCTGACATACACAACTCCTTAACTAAAATAGATTACCACCAGACTTCCGCCTGGATGCCGGCCATAAACTCGTCTTTGCTGTTCTCATTAAACTTAAAATTCGATAATTCGTTATCCAGAATATTGATATACGTTCCATAGAAGCGAATTTCTGGTCGTGAACCTAAAATGCTTTCACCCACTTTCAATGCATGCCAGAGTGTCGTTTTATAAGCCGATTCATTTAGTGTTACACCCTGCTGAGTTTTGTTCTGTTGCTTAAACCAGCCTAATTCAAGCCCCGTCTGATTCCATGTATTCCAGATCCAAGCCGGTCTTATTACAGTGCGAATACTGTCAAAATCACTATGAGCACCACTTTCATAACTATAAACATCTTCGCCGTGAGAATAGACAAGCGCGTTAGCCATAATAATATTGTCAGTAAGATACATCTCGCCCTGAGAGATTAAACGCCAGGCGATCCCATTGGTATGATCACCATAGTAATAGCGATCATGCGCCATCGTATTACTGGCATCTGAGAAACTGGCAAAACTGCTGGCATAGGAATTATTGGCAACCTGTAACGTAAATTCATTAAACGTATCGCGTTGCAGGTTTTGCCGTAAAACAGAAGTCAGCATCCAGCTATCTTTCATTTCAAAATAACTGTTGTCATTTTCGTTATCTTGTTGTTGATCCGTTTTATTAGGTGCGGAATATTTAGCCATTAATGATAATGTCGCATCATCCCATAACGGGATATTGCGATAACGAACATCCACAGAATTGGTATTCATCTGGCTGGTACGCGAAAAATCACGAGAGTAAACATCGACATCATCACGGCTTAAGGACATATCAAACAGCCCTACACCAAGTGCCCAGTTTTCAATCCCCACACCCGCGGCGACATCCGTGGTTAAGGTTTTCCAGTCCAGCATCTGGATCTCATATTGCGGGAGTTTATGTTTGCCGACCCAGAAGTCTGCCTCTGGTGCGAAGGGTAAAAAACCTCGCGTTGTCAGGTAAATATCGCTGAACTGCATGATATTTTCATTGGCACTGTCACCAAACCAGGCATCGTTATACTGCTCACCCACGTTGCCATCATAGGTAACGACCGCATTTGCCGTTTTACCGTCCTGATTATAAACACGCTGATTTAAGGTCAGGTCAAACCAACCGCTCATCTCATTACCAAAACGTCCCAGAGAACCCGCTGCATAAGTTTGTGGTGAGCCGTGATTACCAGTACCCCAGCCTGAGCGGAAGTACCCCTGATAGCTGAACCCAATATCATCCTTTATATATTTACTGATATCTTTCAGGGTCACGCTTTCGATAGTGGTTTTGTCGCCTTTACTTTCAATAACGGCAACTTGCTGCGATCCATTTATAGTATGCGCTGCGGCAGACGAGTTCTGTTCACCGTTTTCATTTTTGATGTTATCAGCGACGGGAGATGTCGCTGATATTTCAGCAAGCGAGGCTGATTTATATTTGTTTTCCGTGATGCTTTTTTGTAAGGTCGAAAGTCGGGATTTATATACTCCCAGTTCATTCTGTGTTGCTTTCAGCTCTTGTTTATTTTGCGACAATTCATTTTCAAGCAATTCAAGGCGCTGCTCTATGGTTAATTTTGTTGCCATCGCGTTCAATGGAAACAATGCTGTAATAATAGAAAAAGACAAAAGGCTGACGTTAAGCGTCTTTATATTCATGACTTATCCTTAAGAGTATAATAATTTCCTCCAGCTATCGCACTGGAGGAAAAAATCAGGCATGGAGTTCTTTTCTTAATGAAATAATTTCCCTGGCTAAATCCTGGCATAATATTGCATTCATCAAATGATCCTGTGCATGAATCAGAATTAAATTAACTTTTATTTTGCCACAGCCTTCATCCTGACTAATTAATGCGGTCTGAATCTTATGTGCCTGAAGACAGGCAGATTCAGAACTGGCCATTAGCTGAGTTGCGCCCTGCCAGTCTTTTTGCCCGGCACAACGTATGGCTTCCATCGCGTCAGAACGTGCCTGCCCCGCGTTGACCAGTAACTCCATAACAAGTTCTTCATCTGCAAACATCACAATCTCCTTCCTGGGTAAATGGAATTATCCGTTAGTTGTCATGTTATTGACTTTGTTGGCGGCAATAACAAAAGGTAAATAGATCATTGTCGCCACACCTAAACATAAAAAACCAACCAGTAAAGCCAGCCAGTTCCCCCCGGTTCCGAGGAAAGCAATTAAAGGTCCGGGCGTAGTCCAGGGCACGGCATAAGCAACCGGTGGAATAATTTCCATCGAAACAAAGAAGTAACCAATGGCACAGTTAACAATGGGAACCATAATAAACGGCACCATCATGATGGGGTTAAGTACAATAGGAAGGCCAAACATTATCGGTTCATTGATATTGAAAATACCGGGGATAAATGACATTTTTGCCAGATCACGGTATTCCGCACGCTTAGAAGCGATAAAAATAGCCAACAATAACCCCAACGTCATACCTGAACCGCCGCAGTTGGCGAATGCATCATTAATAGAAGTCCAGGTAATCGGATATGGCGCGCCCCAGGTAGTGCCATGTTGAGCGGCCCAGGAGAGATTCTCCAGATTAGCCTCAGAAAAAACGGTTTCTCGAATTGCCGATGTGGTATTAGGTCCGTGGATCCCCAGCACCCACAGGAAATTACCCACAGCCCCCAGGATAATTACCGCAAAGATATTCGTTCCCATATGTTTGAGCGGCGTCTGGATTAATGTGTAAATAAGATCGTTTAGTCCTGCCGGGGATATCAGTGTCAGGCAATAATTAAGTGCGGAAAAGAACACCATGACAAAAAATATTGGCAATAAAACTTTAAATGAACGCGCTACCGCAGGCGGTACAGCTGCCGGCATCGTTATGGTGATTTTTGGGTTTCGAGCTAAGCGACAAAATATTTCACTGGTGATCAATGCAACGATAACAGCAACAAACAACCCCTGCGCGCCGAGATATTTGGTCGTCAGGAATGCTTGCCCATCTATCATCTGATATGGCGTATAAACAATAAAAAATGCTCCTATTGCCGTTAATCCGCATAAAAGATCATCTTGCTCATAGCTAATCGCCATATTCCTGGCGACCAGGAAAGCAATCATAATTGACATGATATTTACAGAACCATTCATTACCGGAGTAAAAATAGCTTGTGCTTTTTCAAGGTTGGGGAAAATGCTATTCAGATGCAGTAATCCGGCAATAAAACCGTCTGGCGATAATATGGCAAAGTTAATTAATATAATTAATGAACTTGCCATGATAATTGGAAACGTAAAAACGAATCCATCTCTCACCGCTGCAACATGTTTTTGTGAGTTTAACTTGATAGCAACTGGAACAAGAAAACGTTCCATTCCACGTTCGAATGAGGCCATTAATCCCATTTTTTTATACCTGTTGTTTTGGATATTTATACATCCCAATAAAGCATGTATGCCATATCCATTTTATGATGTGTGAAAAGTTAGTTCAGGTAATAGTTTAATAATATTAGATTCTTACTCTTGCAGTAGTTTCATCGCAAATTCAAGAACTGCCTGTCCGTTCATGGTGCCGTAGTCTTTCATCTCGATAACGGCTACAGGCATTTTCCCCTGTGCAACGGCTTCAATCTCTGGTTTCTGAAAGCGAACTTGCGGGCCAAGTAAAACAACGTCAACTTCGTTATTTTTAATTTTCCCTTTAGCCTCTGCAATCGCCAATGCGGAAATATTAACTTCAAGTGAAATAGCGTTAGCATGATCAATCATACGTTTAACCAGCATACTGGTTGACATGCCCGCAGCGCAAACTAACAATATTTTTTTCATATTTTCCCTTACTGGTATATAACAGATTACATTGTTTAAATATCATATCCCGCAGTAGCTATACGTCCTGGTACATTGATCACAGTAATACAGTGATAAAGTTGTTCAACATCAGGGTGATTATTAAACGACTCGGCCATACGATAAACCAATCAGGACTCAACTCCTTGTTTTCAATGGCTCTTAAAAGGTGCAAAAGTGATTTTTCAAAAGATTGCCCGCTTACTTAAATCCGAAATCAATGGCAATTCATGGCATGTTGGTGATTTGTTGCCGTCAGAAGCGGAACTCGCTGTTCGTTATAATGTTTCGCGTAATACCCTGCGTAAGGCATTATCCTTGCTGGAAGGCGAAGGAATTATTCACAGAAAGCATGGTTCAGGAACATACATTCAAAAAAAGAATTTTGTTGCACACATTGATCACATGAACAGTTTCAGTGAAATTGCGCATAAAAGCGGCAAAGAGGCAGGGAGTCAGATTATGAAATTTGAAGTGCAGGATGCTTCACCCACTATTGCGACTGAGCTGAATTTAGTGACTGGTGAGCAGGTTTATTACATAAAGAGACTGCGATTCATTGAGGATAATGCAGCACAATTAGAAGAAACGTGGATGTCAGTAGCACGTTTTCCTGATTTAACCGTGTCACATATGCAAAAATCCAAATTTTCATATATTGAGAATGAATGCGGGATCAAAATCATTGGCACCTTTGAAACTTTCTCCCCTACTTTTCCTACCCCAGAAATCGCCAGTATTTTACGGATCAGCCCACGGGATCCCATACTTAAAATTCAGACCCAGGCTGTGGACAGTAACTCTATTCCGCTGGATTATTCGTTACTTTACAGCAATATTTTCGAGTTCCAGGTAAAGTACTTTTTCCCGCGATAAAAGCAGACGCACAGAGTGCTGACATCACATTCTGTGCGTATGGTTTAGCCTCTAACCTTTACCGCTTTACGCCACCGCAAGCCAAATACATTGATATACAGCCCGGTCATAATGAGCACCGCACCTAAAAATTGCAGACCCGTTAAGCGTTCATCCAACAATAGTGCCGCACTTGCCAGTCCGACTACGGGCACCAGTAACGATAACGGTGCAACCCGCCAGGTTTCATAGCGTCCCAGTAACGTCCCCCAGATCCCATAACCAACAATTGTCGCCACAAACGCCAGATACATCAGCGACAAGATGGTGGTCATATCAATAGTAACCAGACTGTGAATCATGGATGCGGAACCATCGAGAATCAGCGAGGCAACAAAGAAGGGAATGATTGGGATTAAAGCGCTCCAGATTACCAGCGACATCACCGCCGGACGCGTTGAGTGCGACATGATCTTTTTATTGAAGATGTTGCCACACGCCCAACTAAATGCTGCAGCCAGGGTCAACATAAAGCCGAGCATCGCCACATGCTGACCGTTCAGACTATCTTCGATTAACACCAGTACGCCAAAAATCGCTAAGGCGATCCCCGCCAATTGTTTGCCATGCAATCGCTCCCCGAAAGTAAACGCGCCAAGCACGATAGTAAAAAACGCCTGTGCCTGTAACACCAGCGAAGCCAGTCCAGCAGGCATACCGAAGTTAATGGCACAAAAAAGAAAAGCAAACTGCGCAAAACTGATGGTTAATCCATACCCCAGCAGCAAATTCAGTGGTACTTTCGGTCGTGCGACAAAAAAGATAGCCGGAAAAGCGACCAGCATAAAGCGCAAACCGGCCAGCATCAGCGGTGGCATGTTATGAAGCCCCACTTTGATGACCACAAAATTTAGCCCCCATACGACCACTACCAGTAGCGCCAACACCCCATCTTTTCGCGACATTCTACCGCCTCTGAATTTCATCTTTTGTAAGCAATCAACTTAGCTGAATTTACTTTTCTTTAACAGTTGATTCGTTAGTCGCCGGTTACGACGGCATTAATGCGCAAATAAGTCGCTATACTTCGGATTTTTGCCATGCTATTTCTTTACATCTCTAAAACAAAACATAACGAAACGCACTGCCGGACAGACAAATGAACTTATCCCTACGACGCTCTACCAGCGCCCTTCTTGCCTCGTCGTTGTTATTAACCATCGGACGCGGCGCTACGCTGCCATTTATGACCATTTACTTGAGTCGCCAGTACAGCCTGAGTGTCGATCTAATCGGTTATGCGATGACAATTGCGCTCACTATTGGCGTCGTTTTTAGCCTCGGTTTTGGTATCCTGGCGGATAAGTTCGACAAGAAACGCTATATGTTACTGGCAATTACCGCCTTCGCCAGCGGTTTTATTGCCATTCCTTTAGTGAATAACGTAACGCTGGTGGTGCTCTTTTTTGCCCTCATTAACTGCGCCTATTCTGTTTTTGCTACCGTGCTGAAAGCCTGGTTTGCCGACAATCTTTCGTCCACCAGCAAAACGAAAATCTTCTCAATCAACTACACCATGCTAAACATTGGCTGGACCATCGGTCCGCCGCTCGGCACGCTGTTGGTGATGCAGAGCATCAATCTGCCCTTCTGGCTGGCAGCTATCTGTTCCGCGTTTCCCATGCTTTTCATTCAAATTTGGGTAAAGCGCAGCGAGAAAATCATCGCCACGGAAACAGGCAGTGTCTGGTCGCCGAAAGTTTTATTACAAGATAAAGCACTGTTGTGGTTTACCTGCTCTGGTTTTCTGGCTTCTTTTGTAAGCGGCGCATTTGCTTCATGCATTTCACAATATGTGATGGTGATTGCTGATGGGGATTTTGCCGAAAAGGTGGTCGCGGTTGTTCTTCCGGTGAATGCTGCCATGGTGGTTACGTTGCAATATTCCGTGGGCCGCCGACTTAACCCGGCTAACATCCGCGCGCTGATGACAGCAGGCACCCTATGTTTCGTCATCGGTCTGGTCGGTTTTATTTTTTCCGGCAACAGCCTGCTATTGTGGGGTATGTCAGCTGCGGTATTTACTGTCGGTGAAATCATTTATGCGCCGGGCGAGTATATGTTGATTGACCATATTGCGCCGCCAGGAATGAAAGCCAGCTATTTTTCCGCCCAGTCTTTAGGCTGGCTTGGTGCCGCGATTAACCCATTAGTGAGTGGCGTAGTGCTAACCAGCCTGCCGCCTTCCTCGCTGTTTGTCATCTTAGCGTTGGTGATCATTGCTGCGTGGGTGCTGATGTTAAAAGGGATTCGTGCAAGACCGTGGGGGCAGCCCGCGCTTTGTTGATTTAAGTCGAACACAATAAAAATTTAATTCAGCCTTCGTTTAGGTTACCTCTGCTAATATCTTTCTCATTGAGATGAAAATTAAGGTAAGCGAGGAAACACACCACACCATAAACGGAGGCAAATAATGCTGGGTAATATGAATGTTTTTATGGCCGTACTGGGAATAATTTTATTTTCTGGTTTTCTGGCCGCGTATTTCAGCCACAAATGGGATGACTAATGAACGGAGATAATCCCTCACCTAACCGGCCCCTTGTTACAGTTGTGTACAAGGGGCCTGATTTTTATGACGGCGAAAAAAAACCGCCAGTAAACCGGCGGTGAATGCTTGCATGGATAGATTTGTGTTTTGCTTTTACGCTAACAGGCATTTTCCTGCACTGATAACGGATCGTTGACACAGTAGCATCAGTTTTCTCAATGAATGTTAAACGGAGCTTAAACTCGGTTAATCACATTTTGTTCGTCAATAAACATGCAGCGATTTCTTCCGGTTTGCTTACCCTCATACATTGCCCGGTCTGCTCTTCCAATGACCACATCCAGAGGCTCTTCAGGAAATGCGCGACTCACACCTGCTGTCACGGTAATGTTGATATGCCCTTCAGAATGTGTGATGGCATGGTTATCGACTAACTGGCAAATTCTGACACCTGCACGACATGCTTCTTCATCATTAGCCGCTTTGACAATAATGATAAATTCTTCGCCCCCGTAGCGATAAACCGTTTCGTAATCACGCGTCCAACTGGCTAAGTAAGTTGCCAGGGTGCGTAATACTACATCGCCGATTAAATGCCCGTAGGTATCATTAACCAATTTAAATCGGTCAATATCCAACAACATTAAATAAAGATTCAGAGGCTCAGTGTTGCGTAACTGATGATCAAAGGATTCATCAAGAACCCGACGCCCCGGCAATCCCGTCAAAACATCCATATTGCTACGGATCGTCAGCAAATAAATTTTGTAATCGGTTAATGCCGCAGTAAAAGAAAGCAACCCCTCCTGAAAGGCGTCGAAATGCGCGTCCTGCCAGTGATTTTCAACAATAGCCAGCATTAATTCCCGACCACAGTTATGCATATGTTGATGGGCAGAATCCATTAGCCGAACGTAAGGTAATTCATCGTTATCGAGTGGCCCCAGATGATCAATCCACCGACCAAACTGGCACAGTCCATAAGAATGGTTATCCGTTATTTCTGGCTTACTGGCATCTCTCGCGACCACGCTGTGAAACATACTCACCAGCCACTGGTAGTGGGCATCGATAGCCTTATTGAGATTTAACAAGATGGCATCAATTTCCGTTGTCTTCTTGATCATTGCCACTCCTTTTTCACAGTTCCTTGTGCGCGCTATTCTAACGAGAGAAAAGCAAAATTACGTCAATATTTTCATAGAAATCCGAAGTTAGGAGTCATCTCTGAGATAACATTGTGATTTAAAACAAAATCAGCGGATAAAAAAGTGTTTAATTCTGTAAATCACCTCTGCATTATCGTAAATAAAAGGATGACAAATAGCATAACCCAATACCCTAATGGCCCAGTAGTTCAGGCCATCAGGCTAATTTATTTTTATTTCTGCAAATGAGTGACCCGAACGACGGCCGGCGCGCTTTTCTTATCCAGACTGCCGCTAATGTTGATCATCTGGTCCGGCTGAACTTCTCGTCCATCAAAGACGGCCGCAGGAATAACGACATTAATTTCACCGCTCTTATCGCGAAAAACGTAACGGTCCTCTCCTTTGTGAGAAATCAAATTACCGCGTAGTGAAACCGAAGCGCCATCGTGCATGTTTTTTGCGAAATCAACGGTCATTTTTTTTGCATCATCGGTTCCGCGATAGCCATCTTCTATTGCATGAGGCGGCGGTGGCGCTGCATCCTGTTTTAAACCGCCCTGGTCATCTGCCAACGCATAAGGCATGACAAGAAAACTTGCTAATACAATGGCCTGAAATTTCATACTAACTCCTTAATTGCGTTTGGTTTGACTTATTAAGTCTGGTTGCTATTTTTATAATTGCCAAATAAGAATACTGCCAATTGTTATAAGGCATTTAAAATCAGCCCACTAGCTGTCAAATATTCAGAGAATTTAACTCACTAAAGTTAAGAAGATTGAAGAGTCTTAAACATATTTTCAGAATAATCGGATTTATATGTTTGAAAATTATTATATTTGACGAGCATACAGAAAAAGCAAATCACCTTTACATATAATAGCGTGGACAAAAAACAGTGAACATTAATAAAGATAAAATTGTACAACTCGCAGATACCGACACTATTGAAAACCTGACATCCGCGTTGAGTCAAAGACTTATCGCGGATCAATTACGCTTAACTACCGCCGAATCATGCACCGGCGGTAAGTTGGCTAGCGCCCTGTGTGCAGCTGAAGATACACCCAAATTTTACGGTGCAGGCTTTGTTACTTTCACCGATCAGGCAAAGATGAAAATCCTCAGCGTAAGCCAGCAATCTCTTGAACGATATTCTGCGGTGAGTGAGAAAGTGGCAGCAGAAATGGCAACAGGTGCCATAGAGCGTGCGGATGCTGATGTCAGTATTGCCATTACCGGCTACGGCGGACCGGAGGGCGGTGAAGATGGTACGCCAGCGGGTACCGTCTGGTTCGCGTGGCATATTAAAGGCCAGACCTACACTGCGGTTATGCATTTTGCTGGCGACTGCGAAACGGTATTAGCTTTAGCGGTGAGGTTTGCCCTCGTCCAGCTGCTGCAATTACTGCTATAACCAGGCTGGCCTGGCGATATCTCCAGGCCAGCCATTGGTGGTGTTTATATGTTCAAGCCACGATGTTGCAGCATCGGCATAATTTGAGGAGCCTTACCGCGCCATTGTCGATACAGGCGTTCCAGATCTTCGCTGTTACCTCTGGAAAGGATCGCCTCGCGAAAACGCTGCCCATTTTCACGCGTTAATCCGCCCTGCTCAACAAACCACTGGTAACCATCATCGGCCAACATTTGCGTCCACAGATAAGCGTAATAACCTGCAGCATATCCGCCACCAAAAATATGGGCGAAATAACTGCTGCGATAGCGTGGCGGTATAGCAGGAAGATCCATATTTTCCGCCACCAGCGCCCGCAATTCAAAATCATCGACATCCTGCATTGCTTCGTTTTCTTCCAGGCAATGCCAGCGCATATCGAGAAGTGCGGCGCTAAGCAGTTCGCTCATCTCATACCCTTTGTTGAACAGGCTGGCATTACGCATTTTCTGTTGCAGTTCGTCAGGCATTGCTGCCCCGCTCTGATAATGCCGGGCGTAGCGAGCGAATACCTGCGGATGCGTTGCCCAGTGTTCGTTGATTTGCGACGGAAATTCGACAAAATCACGCGGCGTGTTGGTGCCGGAAAGCGTGGCATAACGCTGGCGGGCAAAAAGGCCGTGCAGCGTATGACCAAATTCATGGAATAAGGTTATTACATCATCCCAGAGTAACAACGCAGGCTCACCGGCAGCGGGTTTCTGATAATTGCAAACGTTATAAATTACCGGATGCGTTTCATTAAGCGTTGATTGCTCAACAAAATTGCCCATCCATGCACCGCCGCTTTTTGAATCACGGGCGAAGAAATCACCGTAAAATAACGCCAGTCCCACGCCATTATGATCAAAAATTTCCCACACACGAACGTCAGGATGGTAGACAGGAATATCAAAACGTTCGACAAACTTAATACCGAAGAGCTGATTCGCGGTCCAGAATACACCTTCATTCAACACCGTGTTTAATTCAAAATATGGCTTGAGCTGCGCCTCATCAAGATCAAATTTCTCCCGCCGTACCTGTTCGGCATAAAATGCCCAGTCCCACGGCTGCGCGCTAAACCCGCCTTGCTGCTTATCGATAACCGCCTGTATGGAGGCTAATTCATCGCTAGCACGTTGACGCGCCGCTGGAACAATTTCCCGCATAAAGTTGAGTGCTGCTTCAGGTGTTTTTGCCATCTGATCGGCGATTTTCCATGCGGCATAATGAGGAAAACCAAGCAGTTTCGCCTGCTGTGCGCGAATCTCTACCAGACGTTGAATGATAGCGCGGGTATCATTGCCATCATTTTTTTCCGCTCGCGTCCAGCCCGCAATAAACAGTTTTTCACGCGTCGCACGATCGCGCATTTCGGCAAGCGCCGGTTGTTGGGTGGTATTCAGCAGCGGAATCAGCCATTTGTTATCCAGACCTTTCTCGCGAGCCGCCTCTGCCGCCAGCGCAATCTCTTGCTCACTCATTCCTGCCAGCTGCGCGATATCGTTCACAACCAGACCGCCGGATTTATTTGCTGCAAGTAACCGCTGGTTAAACTGGCTGGTCAGGGTCGCAGCTTCTGTATTCAGTACTTTTAATTTTGCTTTATCAGCTTGCGCAAGTTTGGCTCCGGCAAGGACAAAACGTTGATGAATAACCTCCACCAGGCGGATGGATTCACTATCAAGCCCCAGGGATTCACGGCGCTGCCAGACAGCATCTACCCGCGCGAATAATTCACCGTTCAGATAGATATCATTAGCCAGTTCCGCCAGTTCAGCGGAAAACTGTTCATCAAGACGCTGTAATTCATCATTGGTATGCGCCGCAGTCATCGCAAAAAAGACGCTGGTAACGCGGGTAAGTAATTCTCCGCTTTGTTCCAGTGCCAGAATAGTATTGTTGAAATCAGGCGTTTGCGGGTTAAGCGCGATGGCAGCAATTTCTGCCCGCTTTTGCTGCATTCCCTCATCGAATGCCGGGCGATAGTGATGATTGGCAATTTGATCAAAATGAGGAGCCAGATACGGCAGTGTGCTTTGCACAAGGAAAGGATTCATTGTTGTCATTTTCTTCTCCTGAACGCGAGGTGTTCCATAGCGTAGGCTTACTGATAACGTAGTGCAATCTTGCAAACCAGTATTACCCGCTCTTAAGCATCACGTGCTATGTTATTGACACACAAAAGCGTTGAGGAACAGTGAGATGATCGTTTTAGTAACTGGAGCAACGGCAGGTTTTGGTGAATGCATTACTCGTCGTTTTATTCAACAAGGGCATAAAGTTATCGCCACTGGCCGTCGCCAGGAGCGGTTGCAGGAGTTAAAAGACGAACTGGGAGATAATCTGTATATCGCCCAACTGGACGTTCGCAACCGCGCCGCTATTGAAGAGATGCTGGCATCGCTTCCTGCCGAGTGGTGCAATATTGATATCCTGGTAAATAATGCCGGCTTGGCGTTGGGCATGGAGCCTGCGCATAAAGCCAGCGTTGAAGACTGGGAAACGATGATTGATACCAACAACAAAGGCCTGGTATATATGACGCGCGCCGTCTTACCGGGTATGGTTGAACGTAATCATGGTCATATTATTAACATTGGCTCAACGGCAGGTAGCTGGCCGTATGCCGGTGGTAACGTTTACGGTGCGACGAAAGCGTTTGTTCGTCAGTTTAGCCTGAATCTGCGTACGGATCTGCATGGTACGGCGGTGCGCGTCACCGACATCGAACCGGGTCTGGTGGGTGGCACCGAGTTTTCCAATGTCCGCTTTAAAGGCGATGACGGTAAAGCGGAAAAAACCTATCAAAATACCGTTGCATTGACGCCAGAAGATGTCAGCGAAGCCGTCTGGTGGGTGTCAACGCTGCCTGCTCACGTCAATATCAATACCCTGGAAATGATGCCGGTTACCCAAAGCTATGCCGGACTGAATGTCCACCGTCAGTAATTTTTATACCCGGCGTAACTGCCGGGTTATTGCTTGTCACAAAAAAGTGGTAGACTCATGCAGTTAACTCACTCACAAGCAAGAACGAATGACCGTCGAAACGCAACTTAATCCCACACAGCCTGTCAATCAGCAGATTTATCGTATTCTTCGTCGCGACATTGTCCATTGCCTGATTGCACCAGGCACACCGTTGTCGGAAAAAGAAGTTTCTGTTCGTTTCAATGTGTCACGCCAGCCGGTTCGTGAAGCCTTTATTAAACTGGCGGAAAACGGCCTGATTCAAATTCGTCCGCAGCGTGGCAGCTACGTCAACAAAATTTCCATGGCCCAGGTGCGAAACGGCAGTTTTATCCGTCAGGCCATTGAGTGCGCGGTGGCGCGTCGGGCGGCGAGCATGATTACCGAAAGCCAGTGCTACCAACTGGAACAAAATCTTCACCAGCAACGCATTGCCATTGAGCGCAAGCAACTGGATGATTTTTTTGAACTTGATGACAACTTCCATCAACTCCTGACGCAGATTGCCGACTGTCAACTGGCGTGGGATACCATTGAGAACCTGAAAGCGACCGTTGATCGCGTGCGCTATATGAGTTTCGACCATGTTTCTCCACCAGAAATGCTGTTACGCCAGCATCTTGATATTTTCTCTGCCCTGCAAAAACGTGATGGCGATGCGGTAGAACGTGCAATGACGCAACATTTGCAGGAAATCAGCGAATCCGTGCGCCAGATCCGCCAGGAAAACAGCGACTGGTTTAGCGAAGAGTAATTCATTTACTCTCATCCCATCCGGGATGAGAGGCTTTTCCCCCCGCCTTACGGCTCATGCATGCATCAAAAAAGATGTGAGCTTGATCAAAAACAAAAAATATTTCACTCGACAGGAGTATTTATATTGCGCCCGTTACGTGGGCTTCGACTGTAAATCAGAAAGGAGAAAACACCTATGACGACCTACGATCGTAACCGTAACGCAATCACCACTGGCAGCCGTGTTATGGTTAGCGGCACCGGTCACACTGGCAAGATCCTGTCGATTGATACTGAAGGTCTGACCGCTGAGCAAATCCGCCGCGGAAAAACCGTAGTTGTTGAAGGTTGTGAAGAGAAACTGGCACCTCTGGACCTGATTCGTCTCGGCATGAACTAAGTGTGTGAATGCCGCCGATGGCGGCATTGCTTTTTTTACTTCACGGAATATTTCGCCACGGTCGCTTTCGCGCCATGCGCTAATAAAGACAAGTACGCTTCCGTCACTTTTGCAGTAAACAAGCTATTGTCTGGCAAATCATCACCAAAGATTGCCTTAATCGCCAGCAATGACTGGACGCGCGCTTTCCCTTCGGCACTACTTTGTACAGCCTTCTGAATAACAGGTAACAGTGGGTCACTGATTTCTATCGGATTTCCCTGTTCATCAACACCACCGACATAACGCATCCAACCCGCGACGCCCAGCGCCAGCAGATCGAACTTGCTGTCATGCGCCAGATGCCAGCGAACAGAATCCAACATCCGCTGTGGCAATTTCTGGCTACCATCCATCGCAATCTGCCAGGTTCGATGACGTAACGCCGGGTTGCTATAGCGTGCAATTAATCGGTTAGCGTAATCTTGCAAATCAACGCCCTGCACTTTCAGCGTCGGCGCTTGTTCCTGCAACATCAAGCCATACGCCGCATAACGATAATGTTCATCTTCCATGCAGTCATTAATGTGCTGATATCCAGCAAGATAACCCAAATACGCCAGGAATGAATGACTGCCGTTGAGCATGCGCAACTTCATCTCTTCATAAGGCAGCACATCACTAACCAGTTCGGCTCCCGCTTTTTCCCATTCTGGACGTCCGGCAACAAAGTTATCTTCTATTACCCACTGGCGGAAAGGTTCACAGGCAACGCCCGCAGGATCGCCCACACCGGTAAGTTGTTCGATTTTCGCCAGCGTATCCTCTGTCACTGCGGGCACAATACGGTCCACCATTGTTGATGGGAAAGTCACGTTATCTTCGATCCATTGTGCCAGTTTTACATCAACAGCTTTCGCGTATGAAGTGACAACGTCACGCATAACATGACCGTTTTCTGGCATGTTGTCACATGACATGACGGTAAATGCGGGAAGTCCTGCCGCTTTACGGCGGGCCAGCGCCTCAACAATTACCCCTGTTGCTGTTTTCGGCTGGTGGGGATTTTGCACGTCGGCAGCGACCATCGGGTGATCGAGCATTAACTGTCCGGTCGCCGGAGAGTGGAAATACCCTTTTTCGGTGATTGTCAGAGAGACAATCGCGATTTGCGGTTCACACATCGCAGCCAACACGGTTTCTAAGCCATCCATCTGTACGTGCAAGGCTTTTTTAACGACGCCAACGACGCGAGCCGTCCACGCATCGGCCGACATTTCCGCAACGGTATAAAGATTATCTTGCTGTTGTAAATCGGCAATTTGCTGTTCGCCGCCGATTAAGTTGACCTCATAATATCCCCAGTCACTGAAATGTTCTGTAGCAAGAATATCGGCATACACGCCCTGATGCGCACGGTGAAATGCACCAAAGCCTAAATGAATAATTCTTGGGGCCAGGTTATTACGATCATAAACAGGGAGTGTCGCTTTTGCTGATAACAAATTATTTCCCATAACAATTCCTTAAATTTAAATATGGCAAGCTATATGTTTTGTTATATGAATAAAAATCCCCTCTCCGGTAAGAGAAGGGATTGAGGGTTTACAGACTTCTGGAAGGTTGCGCAGCTCTTACAACACGCGGTTGATCTTCCGCAGCGTCTTCCAGCGCACTTAAATCACGGTCTTTCACCTCTGGCATTTTCAGCGCAGAGATTAAACCAATTACTGAATATGCCATGATCATAATGGCGATCGGATACCAGGATTCCGTCATGGTGCAGAAAATACCCGCCAGGATAGGACCAAAACCGGAAGCGATAAGACCACCAATTTCTTTTGAAATAGCCATCCGGGTAAAGCGGTTTTTACAGCCGAACATTTCTGCCATGGTAATGTTTTCCAGAGCAAATAATCCCAGCACCGCACAGTTATGAATCACAATCAGTGCAACCATAATGGTGCTCGGGGCATAGCTTTTATCTACGATGATAGAAAGCATTGGCCACGCCAGCACAATCGCAGAGGTATTCATAATAATATACGGGATCCGGCGACCAATTTTATCGGATAACCAACCAAGGAACGGAATGGTCATAAAGCCGAGAATCGAACTGATCATCAATGCATCTGTTGGAATTGCTTTGTTAAACAATAACGTCTGTACTAAATAGCCTGCAAGGAAAGTCTGAATTAAACCGGAGTTACCCGCCTGACCAAAACGCAGCCCTGTTGCCAGCCAGAAGGATTTGCTCTGGAACATGCTACCAGCAGGTGCAGGTTTTGCTGTCGGTTGGTTGCTGTCGTTAACCTTCTCAAAGACCGGGCTTTCTTTCAGATTCATACGCAACCAGATAGCAAAGACCATCACGACAACGCTCGCCAGGAACGGTATACGCCATCCCCACGCCAGCAGTTCCTCTTTACTGAGAATGAAGAACATAAAGGCCCAGATTGCCGTTGCGCTTAAGGTTCCGCAGTTAGTTCCCATAGCCACAAATGAGGAGATAATTCCGCGCTTACCTTTTGGCGCATATTCCGCCAGCATCGTACCGGCACCGGAAATTTCCGCACCTGCACCCAATCCCTGAATAATACGCAGCGTCACCAGCAAGATGGGTGCAAAAACACCAATCTGTGCATAGGTCGGTAACACTCCAATTAAGGTGGTACAGATCCCCATCATGGTGATGGTAATAAAGAGCACTTTTTTACGCCCTATTCTGTCGCCCATTTTGCCGAAAATAAATGCTCCGACAATACGCGCCACATAACCTGCACCATAGGTTCCCATTGCCAGAATTAACGCCATTGCCGTTGATGATTCAGGAAAAAATATTTCATGAAACACTAACGCTGCGCCGAGCGAATATAACTGGAAATCCATAAATTCAAGCGCAGTGCCCAGCCATCCCGATACTGCTGCTTTCACCAAATCCTTAGTGCTTCTTTCATGTTTTTCTATTGTCATAATGGTTATCTCTAAAAAAGAGGTAAGATGCGTACTACTTACTCGCCGTTATTGGTATTATTCAGAAAAAGTGAGTAAGACTTTGCAGCAATGTTTTTGATCCTGTTCAAATAAACTAATGGCATCAGCAACATGCTGGAAATCAAACGTATGGGTAATTAATTTTTCTGGTTTAATTAACCCTTTACTTAACCAGTCGATAACAACCGGAAATTTATTTGCATTTAAGCGTGAAGAGAAAATAGAGAGTTCTTTTCCGGTAATTCCTTGCTGAATCACTTCAGACGGTTCACTGGAGAAGCCCATCAATACAATACGTGCCGCTGGAGAAGCCAGCGTTACGGCCTCTTTCAGGATAGAAGGATGACAAGCCGCATCGATAATTAATGTCGGCTTGATGCCTTTTTCAGCGAAAATCTCGCCAAGCGGTGTCTGGCTGTTATTGATCGCCCAGTCTGCCCCGCTCTCTTTCGCTTTTTCCAGTCGTTCATCAATGCGATCGGCAACAATCACATTTTTAACGTTATAGACGCCTTTTAATACCTGAACGATCGTCAGGCCGATTGGACCGGCACCATAAACCAGAACGGTATCATTTTCAGTCGGTTGACCATGTCCGGTTACGTTAGCCGCAATGGTAAAAGGTTCGATCATTACCGCATATTGATCGGCCACTGCTTCAGGAATTTTCCACGCATTTTTTGCCGGAACCACGGCATATTCACTGAAACCACCGTCAGCGTGCACACCTAATACAGCCAGTGTCGTACAAACGTTCGGTTTACCTATAGAGCACGGATAGCAATGCCCACAGCTGACCACCGGATCGACTGCAACACGTTCACCGACTCTGGCGCTTTCCACGCCTTCACCCACTGCATCAATGACGCCAAAGAATTCATGACCAATGACGCGCGGATATTTCGCAAAAGGATTATGCCCACGATAAATATGGCTATCTGAACCACAAATTCCGGCAAGTTTCACTTTTACTCGAACTTCACCCGCTGACGGGGTGGGTATTTCACGTTCGACAATCGCCAGTTGATTCGGTTTTTCAATTAATATGCTTTTCATTATCTTACTCCTTACCAGTTCCACAGCGTGCCATCTTCCAGACGTGCGACTGGTAGATAAGCAGGTTCATAGGGATATTTCGCCGCCAGCTTTTCATCGAATTCGATGCCAAGACCCGGTTTGTCTCCCGGATGCATATAGCCGTTATCGAAAGTCCAGTTGTGCGGGAAGACTTCGAGCATTTGTTCGGAATAACCCATGTATTCCTGGACACCGAAATTGGGGACCCACAGATCAAAGTGCAGCGCTGCAGCCATGCAGACTGGTGACAAATCGGAAGGACCGTGTGAGCCAGTACGTACCTGATACAGCGAAGCAAAATCGGCAATCCGGCGCATACCGGTAATTCCGCCTGCATGGGTCAGCGTGGTGCGGATATAATCGATGAGTTGCTCTTCAATCAGTTGTTTGCAGTCCCAGATGCTGTTGAAGACTTCACCCACTGCGATGGGTGTGACGGTATGTTGGCGAATGAGACGGAAGCATTCCTGGTTTTCTGCAGGCGTCGGGTCTTCCATCCAGAACATGCGATAATCTTCAATGCTTTTACCAAAGCGCGCCGCTTCAATAGGCGTTAAGCGATGGTGCATGTCATGCAGCAAATGTTCATTAAAACCAAACTTGTTACGTACCGCGTCAAACAATTTCGGCATGAAATCGAGGTATTTCTCCGTCGACCACAGCTGCTCTTCCGGCCACTGTCCTTTGGTTGCGGGTTCATAAGCCAGACCTTTACCTTTCGACATGCCGTAGGTGGTTTTCATACCAGGGATTCCGCACTGCACGCGGATGGCTTTGAATCCCAGCTCCTGATGACGGGCATAATCATCCAGAGCTTCATCAATACTGTGACCGGTGGTATGGCAATAAACCATCACCCCTTCACGAGACGCGCCGCCGAGTAACTGGTAAAGCGGCATGTTGGCAGCTTTGGCTTTAATATCCCACAGCGCCATATCAACCGCTGAAATGGCCGACATCGTAACCGGACCGCGACGCCAGTAAGCACCTTTATAGAAAAACTGCCAGATATCTTCGATACGGTGCGCATCGCGACCAATAAGCTGCGGACAAAGGTGATCCTGCAAATAAGAGGCCACGGAAAGCTCACGTCCATTGAGGGTGGCATCCCCAAGGCCCGTAATACCGTCCTCAGTGGTGATTTTTAATGTGACGAAATTACGCCCCGGACAGGTAACAAAAACTTCAGCCTTTACGATCTTCATGTTCGATTCCTTGCATCGCTTGTCGTGATGCATGAAATCTACGCAACTGAGCTACTACCATACAAGTATAAAGATCGAAAAAAGCCGGAGTGATCACAAAAAAAGGCGTATATTTGCGCTGTGAATGGTTGACAAAAGATGAAATAGAATACCTTTTGTCAGCTGACACTTCCTCTTATCTTATTGATAAAATGGATTTATGTTCCTACGTGCGCCCCCAGCCCGCAACAATGATCAACATGCCGCAAAGCGCAATCAACGCACCCGTCCAGTCATAAAGAGTCAGTTTCACGCCATCCACAACGCGCAGCCACATCAACGCCGTGCAGACATAAACGCCACCATAAGCCGCGTAAACACGCCCACTCGCCGCTGGATGCAACGTTAACAACCAGACAAACAGCGCCAGTGAAATCCCCGCCGGAAGCAACAGCCAGATACTGGCGTTTCGTTTTAACCACAACCAGGGCAGAAAGCATCCAATAATTTCACACAGCGCAGTAGCAAAAAATAGTAACGTTGTTTTAATCATCTTTGTCACTTATTGACATCATGTATAGTTATAGGGCGACATAATATCATCAATATAAACACCCTCCTGGTACGTTTTGCGTTCGCAGTGGATGGTGTAGAATCTCCTTTAATCATTCATACAGGGAATGAATTATGAAAATCACTCTCAGCAAACGAATCGGCCTGCTCGCTTTTCTGCTGCCTTGCGCACTGGCACTGAGCACAACTGTTCATGCCGAAACTAACAAACTGGTGATTGAGTCTGGCGACAGTGCACAAAGCCGCCAGCACGCCGCTATGGAAAAAGAGCAATGGAATGACACGCGCAATCTGCGTCAGAAAGTGAATAAACGCACTGAAAAAGAGTGGGATAAAGCCGACGCCGCTTTTGATAACCGCGATAAATGTGAGCAAAGCGCCAACATCAATGCCTACTGGGAGCCAAATACTTTGCGCTGCCTGGACCGTCGAACTGGCCGCGTTATTACCCCCTAACCTGTTATTGATTTAAGGAATGTAAGGACACGTTATGCCAAGCGCCCACAGTGTTAAGCTACGCCCGCTGGAGCGTGAAGATTTACGCTATGTACATCAACTCGACAATAACGCCAGTGTGATGCGTTACTGGTTTGAGGAACCCTACGAAGCCTTTGTTGAACTCTCTGATCTGTATGATAAGCATATTCACGATCAGAGCGAACGACGCTTTGTGGTGGAATGTGACGGCGAAAAAGCCGGTCTGGTGGAGCTGGTGGAAATTAACCATGTACATCGCCGGGCAGAATTTCAGATAATTATCTCCCCGGAGTATCAGGGGAAAGGTCTGGCAACCCGTGCCGCCAAATTAGCAATGGACTATGGCTTCACCGTTCTCAATCTCTATAAGCTGTATCTGATCGTCGATAAAGAGAATGAAAAAGCGATTCACATTTACCGCAAGCTTGGCTTTACGGTTGAAGGTGAATTGATGCACGAGTTCTTTATTAATGGTCAATATCGTAATGCCATTCGCATGTGTATATTCCAGCATCAGTATCTGGCAGAGCACAAAACACCGGGTCAGACTCTCCTGAAGCCGACCGCACAATAGCATTAATAATAATCGATCGTATTTTTGATGGTGTAAACCCGTTCGACGGCGGGTTTTACTCCTTCATCAACAATGATCAGCTGACAGTCCACCGGATTGGCGTGACTGTCATATTCACAGCTCTGTTTTACATTACCAACTCGTTGATTATTCAGTAAAGTAACCGCTGTGTAATCTAATTTTTTGATCGGATCCGTTGATGGCGTGGCGCTGACAGATAATGTTTTGTCGTTACTTTTCGTGGTTTTACCCAGCGGATAACCCTGATCATCATAGCGATATTCCATCTGCATTTGTTTGCTGCTGGCTTTAATCACGAAGCCATTATCATCGGTTTCCCAACTCACCCCGGCAGAAGGTAATTCTGCTAGCTGGCATTTTCCCTGTAAACGTACTCTCTTCTCCAGCGTCTCGGCATCACGGTAATAATTGGCGTCCAGTACCAGAGCGACCACGGTATTATTTTCCAGATCCAGTAATTCGAGTGAATCAAAACAGCCTTCTTCCGACAAAGTCCCAGAAACACGTTTCGTCACTTCACCTTGCTCATCCATTAATGTCTGAGTGAAATCTTTTACCGGACCACGCAGCGGATCAAAATCGAATTCATTAGAGAAACTGGCCATCTCAGGGGTAAATGAAAGTGTTACCTCTGTGCGGTCACATCCTGTGAGGAATATCGCGAGTAAGCATGGTAGTAATTTGTATTTCACAACAGTCACCAGAGAGTAGAGATGATTCTCAATCATAGTAGCAAATACAGTACTTTACACGTTAAATGCTATGCTTAAAGAAGTTATCTTCGCGTAAGGAGCTTATGATGAAACTCTCAACCTGCTGTGCCGCGCTTCTGCTCGCCCTCGCCTCACCCGCGGTACTCGCCGCGCCGGGATCCTGTGAGCGCATACAGAGCGATATATCACAGCGCATTATCAATAATGGCGTACCCGAAAGCAGCTTCACGTTAAGTATTGTACCCAATGACCAGGTTGATCAGCCTGATTCCCAGGTCGTCGGGCATTGTGCTAATGATACGCATAAAATTCTCTACACCCGCACCACCAGCGGTAACGTCTCTGCTCCCGCGCAGTCTACCCAGGATGGCGCGCCTGCCGAACCGCAGTAATACATTATCGACTGAACGCCGGATACGACACATCCGGCGATTTGAACATACAACATAATCCCACCTTATTACTCATACCCTTCTATTGATATGGATTAATAATTCTTAACCCAAAATGGGTAGACTCCCTCTATTGTTAGCGCGCTAAATATTCAATATATAAACATTTATATAACGATAAAGAACAGGGAGTGAGTTATGTCCAAAAATGACCGAATGGTGGGCATCAGCCGCAGAACACTCGTTAAATCAACCGCGATAGGTTCTCTGGCGCTGGCTGCAGGCGGTTTTTCTTTACCGTTCACCCTGCGCAGTGCAGCGGCAGCGGTACAACAGGCCAGCGAAAAAGTGATCTGGGGTGCCTGTTCCGTCAACTGTGGTAGCCGCTGTGCACTTCGTCTACATGTTAAAGATAATGAAGTGACCTGGGTGGAAACTGACAATACCGGCAGCGATGAGTACGGCAACCATCAGGTACGCGCCTGTTTGCGCGGTCGCTCCATCCGCCGGCGTATTAATCATCCCGATCGCTTGAATTACCCAATGAAACGCGTGGGTACACGCGGTGAAGGCAAATTCGAACGGATTAGCTGGGATGAAGCCCTGGATACTATCGCCAGTAGCCTGAAAAAAACCGTCGAACAATATGGCAATGAGGCTGTATATATTCAGTACTCTTCGGGGATTGTTGGCGGCAATATGACCCGCTCTTCGCCATCAGCCTCGGCGGTCAAACGCCTGATGAACTGCTACGGCGGTTCACTCAATCAGTATGGCTCCTACAGCACCGCGCAAATTTCCTGTGCCATGCCCTACACCTACGGCAGTAATGATGGCAACAGCACCACGGATATTGAAAACAGCAAGCTGGTCGTGATGTTTGGTAACAACCCGGCAGAAACCCGCATGAGCGGCGGTGGCATCACTTATCTTCTTGAAAAAGCGCGCGAGAAATCGAACGCCAAAATGATTGTTATCGATCCGCGATATACCGATACGGCTGCTGGTCGTGAAGATGAATGGCTCCCTATTCGCCCGGGCACCGATGCCGCGCTGGTTGCGGGTATTGCCTGGGTATTGATTAACGAAAATCTCGTTGATCAACCTTTTCTCGATAAATACTGCGTCGGCTATGACGAAAAAACCTTACCCGCAGATGCACCCAAAAATGGTCACTATAAAGCCTATATTCTTGGTGAAGGTGATGATAACACAGCGAAAACGCCGCAGTGGGCTTCGCAAATTACCGGTATCCCGGTAGACCGTATCATCAAACTGGCGCGTGAAATTGGCACAGCAAAACCCGCTTATATCTGCCAGGGCTGGGGGCCGCAACGCCAGGCAAACGGCGAACTGACTGCACGCGCTATTGCTATGTTACCTATTTTGACGGGCAATGTCGGCATCAGCGGCGGAAATAGTGGCGCGCGTGAATCGACCTATACCATTACCATAGAACGCCTGCCGGTGCTGGATAATCCGGTCAAAACGTCAATCTCCTGCTTCAGCTGGACAGATGCTATCGATCATGGTCCGCAAATGACGGCAATCCGCGACGGCGTCCGCGGCAAAGATAAACTGGATGTGCCCATTAAGTTCATCTGGAACTACGCGGGAAATACCCTCGTTAATCAGCATTCTGACATCAACAAAACGCATGAAATTCTGCAAGACGAATCGAAATGCGAAATGATTGTGGTCATCGAAAACTTTATGACCTCATCGGCAAAATATGCCGACATTCTGCTGCCAGACCTGATGACCGTTGAGCAGGAAGATATTATTCCTAACGACTACGCCGGTAACATGGGATATCTCATTTTCCTCCAGCCAGTCACCAGCGAAAAATTCGAACGTAAACCGATTTACTGGATCCTGAGTGAAGTCGCGAAACGTCTTGGACCTGACGTCTATCAAAAGTTCACTGAAGGTCGCACGCAGGAACAATGGTTACAACATCTGTACGCCAAAATGCTTGCCAAAGATCCGGCGTTACCGTCTTACGACGAACTGAAAAAAATGGGTATCTATAAGCGTAAAGATCCCAATGGTCATTTTGTCGCCTACAAAGCATTTCGTGACGACCCCGAGGCAAATCCACTTAAAACACCTTCCGGTAAGATTGAAATTTATTCCAGCAAGCTGGCGGAAATTGCCCGTACCTGGGAACTGGAAAAAGATGAAGTGATAAGCCCACTGCCAGTTTATGCCTCTACCTTTGAAGGCTGGGACTCCCCTGAACGTAGAACCTTCCCACTTCAACTGTTTGGTTTCCATTACAAATCCCGTACTCACTCGACCTACGGCAATATTGATCTCCTGAAGGCTGCCTGCCGTCAGGAGGTGTGGATCAACCCTATAGATGCGCAGAAACGTGGGATTGCCAACGGCGATATGGTGCGGGTGTTTAACCATCGTGGCGAAGTTCGGCTACCAGCCAAAGTGACACCACGCATTCTCCCTGGGGTTAGCGCTATGGGCCAGGGAGCCTGGCACGAGGCCAATATGTCTGGCGATAAAATCGACCATGGCGGCTGTGTGAATACGCTAACCACTCTGCGCCCTTCACCACTGGCGAAGGGAAACCCGCAGCACACTAATCTGGTCGAGATCGAAAAAATATAACCCACGACAACCATAAATTCTGGCATGACATTTTGTTTGAAAAGCAATAAGTGAGTAATGATGAAAATCCATACCACAGAGGCGCTCATGAAGGCTGAAATCAGCCGTAGAAGTCTGATGAAAACCTCCGCACTTGGCAGTCTTGCGCTGGCAAGCAGTGCTTTCACTCTGCCATTTTCTCAAATGGTCCGGGCGGCAGAGGCTCCGGTAGAAGAGAAAGCGGTCTGGAGTTCCTGCACCGTTAACTGCGGGAGCCGCTGTCTGTTACGTTTGCATGTGAAAGATGACACCGTGTACTGGGTGGAGTCTGATACGACAGGTGACGACGTCTACGGTAATCATCAGGTTCGCGCGTGTTTACGCGGGCGCTCTATCCGCCGACGGATGAATCATCCTGATAGGTTGAAATATCCCATGAAGCGCGTCGGCAAGCGCGGTGAAGGTAAATTTGAACGGATAAGTTGGGACGAAGCCCTGGATACCATCAGTGATAATCTTCGGCGGATCCTAAAAGATTACGGCAATGAGGCTGTACATGTCCTGTACGGAACAGGCGTAGATGGCGGAAACATCACCAACTCAAACGTCCCGTACCGTCTGATGAACTCTTGCGGTGGTTTTCTCAGTCGCTATGGCAGCTACAGTACCGCACAGATCAGTGCCGCAATGAGTTATATGTTCGGTGCCAATGATGGCAACAGCCCGGATGATATCGCCAATACGAAACTGGTCGTTATGTTCGGAAATAACCCGGCAGAAACGCGGATGAGCGGCGGTGGTGTCACTTACTACGTCGAGCAAGCCCGCGAACGTTCAAACGCACGCATGATCGTCATCGATCCACGTTATAACGACACAGCTGCCGGGCGTGAAGATGAATGGCTGCCCATTCGCCCAGGCACCGATGGCGCACTGGCCTGTGCGATTGCCTGGGTACTGATTACTGAAAACATGGTCGATCAGCCATTTCTCGACAAATATTGTGTTGGTTACGATGAAAAAACGCTGCCCGCCAACGCACCACGTAACGCGCATTATAAAGCCTATATTCTGGGCGAAGGGCCTGACGGCATAGCTAAAACGCCGGAATGGGCAGCAAAAATCACCAGCATCCCGGCAGAAAAAATTATCCAGTTGGCACGAGAGATCGGTTCAGCAAAACCTGCTTATATTTGTCAGGGTTGGGGGCCACAACGACATTCCAACGGCGAGCAAACGTCCCGCGCTATTGCCATGCTTTCCGTTCTCACCGGTAACGTCGGCATAAACGGCGGCAACTCAGGTGTACGCGAAGGTAGCTGGGATCTGGGGGTAGAATGGTTCCCGATGCTTGAGAATCCTGTTAAAACGCAGATTTCCGTCTTTACATGGACAGATGCCATCGACCATGGTACGGAAATGACCGCGACCCGTGATGGTGTTCGTGGAAAAGAAAAACTGGATGTCCCCATCAAGTTTTTATGGTGCTACGCCAGTAACACATTGATCAATCAACATGGCGACATCAATCACACCCATGAGGTGCTTCAGGATGACAGCAAGTGCGAGATGATTGTTGGCATTGACCACTTCATGACGGCCTCGGCTAAGTATTGCGATATCCTGTTGCCCGACCTGATGCCAACAGAGCAAGAAGACCTTATCTCTCATGAATCTGCAGGGAATATGGGCTATGTGATCCTCGCCCAACCCGCAACCTCAGCAAAATTTGAACGCAAACCCATCTACTGGATGCTGAGTGAAGTCGCCAAACGCTTAGGACCAGACGTTTATCAAACCTTTACTGAAGGTCGCAGTCAGCATGAATGGATCAAATATCTCCATGCGAAAACGAAGGAACGTAACCCTGAGATGCCCGACTACGAGGAGATGAAAACGACCGGGATCTTTAAGAAAAAATGCCCGGAAGAACACTACGTCGCTTTCCGCGCATTCCGTGAAGATCCACAGGCAAACCCGTTGAAAACACCTTCGGGGAAAATCGAAATTTATTCGGAACGACTGGCGAAGATTGCAGATACCTGGGAATTGAAAAAAGATGAAATTATTCATCCCCTTCCTGCGTATACCCCAGGTTTTGATGGCTGGGACGATCCCCTGCGGAAAACCTATCCACTGCAGTTAACGGGCTTCCACTACAAAGCGCGTACCCACTCCAGCTACGGCAATATTGATGTGTTACAGCAGGCCTGCCCACAAGAGGTGTGGATCAACCCCATTGATGCTCAGGCACGCGGTATCCGTCATGGCGATACCGTGCGGGTATTTAACAATAATGGAGAAATGCTGATTGCCGCAAAAGTGACTCCGCGTATTCTGCCTGGCGTTACCGCCATCGGGCAAGGTGCGTGGCTTAAAGCGGATATGTTTGGTGACCGGGTCGATCACGGCGGCAGTATCAATATTCTGACCTCTCACCGCCCTTCACCGCTGGCAAAGGGAAACCCGTCGCACAGCAATCTTGTCCAGATCGAAAAGGTTTAAGGAGTAGCCCATGACCACACAATATGGATTTTTTATCGATTCCAGCCGCTGTACTGGCTGTAAAACCTGCGAACTGGCGTGCAAAGATTTTAAAGATCTTGGCCCGGAAGTCAGTTTCCGCCGTATTTATGAATACGCTGGCGGCGACTGGCAGGAAGATAATGGCGTCTGGCACCAGAACGTGTTCGCTTATTATCTCTCCATCTCCTGTAACCATTGCGATGACCCCGCATGTACAAAAGTCTGCCCCAGCGGCGCAATGCATAAGCGTGAAGATGGCTTTGTGGTGGTTGATGAAGATGTTTGTATCGGCTGCCGCTACTGCCACATGGCTTGTCCGTACGGCGCGCCACAGTACAATGCTGAAAAAGGGCACATGACGAAGTGCGATGGTTGTTATTCGCGCGTCGCCGAGGGGAAACAACCCATATGTGTCGAATCCTGCCCGCTGCGTGCACTTGAGTTCGGTCCAATTGAAGAGCTGCGCCAGAAGCACGGCACTCTGGCTGCCGTCGCGCCACTGCCGCGCGCGCATTTCACAAAACCCAATATCGTTATCAAACCTAACGCCAACAGCCGCCCGACCGGCGATACCACTGGTTATCTGGCTAATCCGGAGGAAGTGTAAAATGGGAAATGGATGGCATGAGTGGCCACTGGTTATCTTTACCGTATTGGGTCAATGCGTAGTAGGCGCGCTGATTGTTAGCGGAATTGGCTGGTTCGCCGCCAAAAATGACGCAGACCGTCAGCGTATTGTCCGTGGCATGTTTTTCCTCTGGCTGTTGATGGGCATCGGGTTTATTGCCTCTGTCATGCACCTGGGATCGCCACTGCGAGCGTTTAACTCGCTGAATCGAATCGGAGCTTCTGGTCTGAGTAACGAGATTGCTGCCGGTTCCATATTTTTTGCCGTTGGCGGACTATGGTGGCTGGTGGCGGTCATCGGTAAAATGCCGCAAGCGTTGGGGAAACTCTGGTTACTTGTCAGCATGGCGCTCGGCGTCATTTTCGTCTGGATGATGACCTGCGTGTATCAAATCGACACCGTGCCAACCTGGCATAACGGTTACACTACGCTGGCTTTCTTCCTGACGGTATTGTTGAGCGGTCCAATACTTGCTGCCGCAATTCTGCGGGCAGCTCGCGTTACATTTAATACCACACCATTTGCCATCATTAGCGTTTTGGCGCTGATCGCTTGTGCCGGGGTGATTGTGCTGCAAGGTTTGTCTCTGGCGTCTATTCACTCATCCGTGCAACAAGCCAGCGCACTGGTACCAGATTACGCCTCCTTACAGGTCTGGCGTGTGGTATTGTTATGCGCAGGTCTTGGATGCTGGCTTTGCCCGCTCATTCGTCGCCGTGAACCTCACGTTGCCGGACTTATTCTGGGGCTAATCCTCATACTTGGCGGTGAGATGATCGGGCGTGTGCTCTTTTATGGCCTGCACATGACAGTAGGAATGGCTATTGCAGGTTAACAAATTGGTGCGGGGCAACCCGCACATTTCAGGATGTTAGGAATGACCCATTTTTCACAGCAAGATAATTTTTCTGTCGCGGCGCGCGTGTTGGGCGCGCTGTTTTATTACGCTCCAGAGAGTGCGGAAGCCGCACCTCTGGTTGCGGTACTCACCAGTGACGGCTGGGAAACTCAGTGGCCTCTACCAGAAGCGTCATTAGCGCCGCTGGTGACGGCTTTTCAGACACAGTGTGAAGAGACTCACGCCCAGGCCTGGCAGCGTTTGTTTGTCGGCCCGTGGGCACTGCCGTCTCCGCCGTGGGGGTCGGTCTGGCTGGATCGCGAATCTGTGCTGTTTGGCGATTCAACATTGGCACTTCGTCAGTGGATGCGCGAGAAAGGCATTCAGTTTGAAATGAAGCAAAACGAACCGGAAGATCATTTTGGTTCACTGCTGTTGATGGCTGCGTGGTTGGCGGAAAATGGTCGCCAGACAGAATGCGAAGAATTGCTGGCATGGCACCTTTTTCCGTGGTCAACACGTTTTCTTGATGTTTTTATCGAAAAAGCAGAACACCCTTTCTACCGTGCACTGGGTGAACTGGCTCGCTTAACGCTGGCGCAATGGCAATCACAACTGTTAATTCCTGTCGCGGTTAAACCGCTGTTTCGATAGGATCACCGTAATATTGCCGGATGGTGACGATTACGCGCAATCCGGCAATAATAGGTTACAGTGTCACGTTTTTTTTATCTCTTAAAGCACGCACTGCTTTTGCGGCTGGCCTCTTTTGCCGCAAAATAGTCGCCCGTGTTTCATTGCCCATTTCTGCTCATGCATCATCTACACATCTATCCGGATCTGCGCACTATGTTCCGCCGTCTGCTTATCGCAACAGTCGTCGGTATTCTCGCGGCCTTTGCCGTTGCCGGGTTTCGTCATGCGATGCTGCTACTGGAGTGGTTGTTCCTCAATAATGACTCCGGCAGTCTGGTCAATGCAGCGACAAACCTTTCCCCCTGGCGACGGTTGCTAACTCCGGCGCTCGGCGGACTGGCGGCGGGTTTGTTGCTGATGGGCTGGCAGAAATTTACCCAACAACGCCCTCATGCGCCGACCGATTACATGGAAGCGTTGCAAACCGATGGACAGTTCGATTACGCAGCAAGCCTGGTTAAATCGCTTGCCTCTCTGCTGGTAGTAACCAGCGGCAGTGCAATTGGTCGCGAAGGTGCGATGATTCTTTTAGCTGCCCTTGCCGCCTCCTGTTTTGCCCAACGTTTTACGCCACGCCAGGAGTGGAAATTATGGATCGCCTGTGGGGCCGCGGCGGGAATGGCTGCGGCCTATCGTGCCCCGCTTGCTGGCAGTTTATTTATAGCCGAAGTGCTGTTTGGCACTATGATGTTGGCCTCTCTCGGCCCGGTGATTATTTCCGCCGTCGTGGCATTGCTGGTTAGCAATCTGATTAATCATAGCGACGCGTTACTCTACAACGTACAACTCTCAGTGACGGTTCAGGCTCGTGACTATGCGCTGATTATCAGTACAGGTGTGCTGGCAGGTCTGTGCGGACCACTGTTGTTAACGTTAATGAACGCCTGTCATCGTGGATTTGTGAGTCTCAAACTTGCGCCGCCCTGGCAACTGGCACTAGGCGGGTTGATCGTGGGTCTGCTTTCCCTGTTCACACCTGCAGTGTGGGGCAACGGCTATAGCACCGTACAATCCTTTTTAACCGCCCCACCACTGTTAATGATCATTGCCGGGATCTTCCTTTGTAAACTGTGTGCCGTGCTGGCGAGTAGCGGTTCCGGCGCACCCGGTGGTGTCTTTACACCGACGCTATTTATCGGTCTTGCCATTGGCATGTTGTATGATCGTAGCCTGGGATTATGGTTCCCTGATGGCGAAGAAATTACGCTTTTACTCGGATTGACCGGGATGGCGACACTGTTGGCGGCAACCACGCACGCGCCGATTATGTCGACGTTGATGATATGTGAAATGACCGGGGAGTATCAGCTACTCCCCGGTTTATTGATTGCCTGCGTCATTGCGTCGGTAATTTCGCGGACGTTACACCGTGACTCTATCTACCGCCAGCACACTGCGCAGCATAGCTAAGCGGATGTATTGCCCCAGTTCTCGCTGTTCGGCGCGCGGCAGATAAGGCAGTTCACCAATGAGCGGTGCCGGAAGTTTTTTACCCAGCACATCAATGATTTCCGCATAATGCGCCAGTCCTGGGTTGATTCGGTTAGCCACCCAGCCAATGAGCGGCAGCCCGTCGTTGGCAATCGCCTGAGCTGTTAGCAGTGCATGGTTAATGCAACCTTCCTGAATACCGACAACCATCAACACCGGCAACTGTTCCTGCACCACCCATTCAGAGAGTGGACGCAAATCATTCATCAGACTGCGCCAGCCGCCAGTCCCTTCTACCACGACATGATCGACTTTATCGGTCAGGTTTGCCAGGCCGTTTGAAATGAGGGTGTAATTGATTGGGCAACTGTGCGCCACGCTACTTTCTTCTTCGCTTAACGCGATAGGATTAACTGCTTCATAAGGCAGTTCGATGGTTGAAACACTCTGCAACACCAGGGCATCTTTATTACGCAGCCCTTCGGGTGTCTCTTTGCTCCCCTTCGCTACGGGTTTATATCCCGCAACCGTTTTTCCCTGGGAGGCTAACGCTTGTAGCAATGCGCGGGAAACCACCGTTTTCCCTACAGAAGTGTCTGTACCGGTAATAAAGAAACGCTTCAGCATCACTAACTCCACCGTTATGCTTCACAAATATAAACCAGGAAAATAATTAACCTTGAAAGTCTAAGTTATGCTTTCCTGGCCCAAATTGAGATAGCGCAAATTTTGGTAGAACAGTTAAAAAATGTTAACCCTGCAACAGACGAATCAACAAAGAACCGTTATACATCGCGTCTTTTACCAGTGCAGCGCCTGCCATCGTGCCCTGGTTAGAAAACTGAGTACTCTCAACGCTGATGTGCTGACTATACGCAGGAAGGGCCTGCTGACGGATGCTGTCTGAGATGACCGGGAAGAGGATATCTGCCGCTTTACTTAACGGTGAGCCAATCAGTATTTTTTGTGGGTTAAATAAATTCACCATGATGGCAAGAATGCGCCCTACATGCGCGCCCACCCCGGTAATGATGTCTTTTGCCAGCAGATCGCCGCGCAATGCCGCCTGACACAATGAGTCCACGGTTAACGGTTGTCCATGTAACATCGAGCTCATGGATTGATTAAGACGCAGCTGTGCCAGCTCAAGAATACTGTCCACACTGGCGATGGTTTCGAGGCAGCCGTGATTCCCGCAATAACAGCGTTTCCCATACGGGTCGACCTGTGTGTGGCCTATTTCCACGAGACTACTGCTGCCTGCGTGTAGCAGATGACCATCGGTAATGACGCCCGCCCCCACGTTGTGATCGATAACCACCTGAATCACATCGCGCGCCCCGCGTGAGGCACCAAACAAGGCCTCTGCCATCGTCCATGCGCTGATATCATGCTGAATATAAACCGGAACGCCGGTATGCTGCTCCAGAGCCTCGCCGAGCGGCATCTCTTTTACATCCTCGTAGAACGGCATGCGATGTACAATGCCATTTTCCGTATCAATAATTCCCGGCAGGGTTATGGCAATCGAAGTTAGACGCTCAAGTTTTTTCTGGTGGCGGATAAAAAACTGATCGATATGGGAAATGATACGATCCAGCAATGGCGAGTCATCTTTTAACGCCAGTTCCTGCGACTCTTCCACCACCAGTTTGCTGCTCAGATCGCGCAGAGCAAGGAAAATCTCCCCGCGACTAATGCGCAGAGAAAGATAGTGCCAGGCTTCAGTTTCAACCACCAGCCCCACCGCCGGACGGCCACGGTTCCCCGCTTCTTTGATTTCCAGCTCTTGCACCAGGTGTGCTTCGAGCATCTCACGGACAATTTTAGTGATACTGGCAGGAGCCAGTTGCGCCAGACGGGAAAGATCGATACGCGAGACTGGACCAAGCTGATCAATCAGGCGATAAACCGCGCCCGCGTTGGTCTGCTTTATTTGATCAATGTGCCCAGGCTGGTTTTCAGCAACCACCGCATACTCCCTATATTTTCGCGCTCCGAAATAATCTGTAGGCTATGGTGAAGCACTTCAATACGTGTCGTCAAATTTTTACTTAGGCATGTGATTAACAGCACATTTTTCGGGCTTTTTCGCTGAAATTTCCCTCACCTGAGAGCATTCAGCAGATGAATACAAAAGTTTCGCGCAGCTGGACTTTGTTCATGATGTTTCGGCCAGACCAACCACATTTCAGAAACCGCATCCTCTTCTGCAATCGGCACCCAGCGCATTTCGTTGAGCTGAACACGTTTAAATGACGCAGGCAAAATTGAAACACCCAGACCGGCGGAAACCAGACCGATGATGGTCATTGCCTCGCCCACCTCCTGAGTGATGACGGGCGTCAAATGGTAACGTCGCATCAGCCCGAGAATATCGTCATACAGCCCTGTCCCGACGTGCGGATCAAAAAAGACGAAGGGTTCTTTCGCCAGTTCAGCCAGCGTTACATTCGGGTTATTTGCCAGGGGATGATCGTGCGGGATCATCGCCATAAGCGGTTCATGGACGATGACTGCGTGTTCAAGCGTCTCCGGTAACGCTGTGTTACGCAGCAATCCCATATCCAGCGTTCCTTCAATGAGCGGAGCGATTTGCTCACGAGTGTTCATTTCGCGGGTTTGTAAATGGACATCGGGATAATCACGGCGAAACAGCGATAACGTATCGGACACCGCCCGAATAAAAGGAGCGGACGAAGTAAAACCAATGCGCAACTCCCCCGCTTCCCCCTGATGCAGTCTTTCAGCGCGAGCGGCAGCGTCATCTACCATAGACAGGATTTGCCGACTATCTGCAAGAAACTGTTTTCCTGCTGCCGTCAGCAATACACTGCGATTAGTTCGTGCCAGCAGTCGGGCACCAATTTGTTGCTCCAGTGCCTGAATCTGCTGACTTAGCGGTGGTTGCGAAATATTCAGGCGGGCAGCGGCGCGCCCGAAATGCAGCTCTTCCGCAACAGCAACAAAGTAACGCAGATGACGAAGTTCAATATTCATATTTAAAACATCTTATTTGAGATTATTAATATATTAGACAGAACAATTCGATTTTCCTAACCTATGTATAAGCCTGATCCACAGGCATATTTAGCAAGGATTTCAAGTGAGCCGTACTACAACTGTTGATGGCGCTCCGGCAAGCGACACTGACAAGCAAAGCATTTCTCAGCCAAATCAATTTATTAAACGCGGTACGCCGCAATTTATGCGCGTCACCCTGGCGCTGTTCTCTGCCGGACTGGCAACATTTGCACTTCTCTATTGTGTGCAGCCTATCCTTCCGGTGCTTTCGCAGGAGTTTGGCTTAACGCCCGCGAACAGTAGTATTTCACTGTCCATTTCCACGGCGATGTTGGCTATTGGTTTGCTGTTTACTGGCCCCCTATCCGATGCCATTGGTCGCAAACCAGTGATGGTCACGGCGCTACTGTTGGCCTCCATTTGTACGTTACTTTCGACAATGATGACCAGCTGGCACGGCATTTTGATTATGCGCGCCTTGATTGGGCTTTCGTTAAGTGGCGTGGCAGCTGTTGGCATGACTTATCTTAGCGAGGAAATCCACCCCAGTTTCGTGGCCTTTTCGATGGGGTTGTATATCAGCGGCAACTCAATTGGCGGCATGAGCGGACGCTTAATTAGTGGTGTCTTCACGGACTTTTTCAACTGGCGAATTGCTCTGGCGGCAATCGGTTGTTTCGCGCTGGCCTCGGCGTTGATGTTCTGGAAAATCCTTCCGGAATCACGCCATTTTCGCCCGACTTCGCTGCGCCCTAAGACGTTATTTATCAACTTTCGTCTGCACTGGCGTGACCGGGGATTACCGTTATTGTTCGCAGAAGGCTTTTTGCTGATGGGGTCGTTCGTCACGCTGTTTAATTACATCGGCTATCGGTTGATGCTTTCCCCCTGGCATGTCAGTCAGGCCGTGGTTGGCTTATTATCGCTGGCTTATTTGACCGGTACATGGAGCTCACCTAAAGCCGGAACCATGACCACCCGCTACGGGCGCGGTCCGGTGATGTTGTTTTCGACGGGGGTTATGCTGTTTGGTTTACTGATGACCTTATTCAGCTCGCTGTGGCTGATCTTTGCCGGAATGTTACTCTTCTCAGCAGGATTCTTCGCAGCCCACTCAGTTGCCAGCAGCTGGATTGGCCCCCGCGCAAAACGCGCTAAAGGCCAGGCCTCCTCGCTGTATCTGTTCAGTTACTATCTGGGGTCGAGTATTGCCGGGACGCTGGGTGGTGTTTTCTGGCATAACTATGGCTGGAACGGCGTCGGCGCATTTATTGCTCTGATGCTGGTCATTGCTCTGCTGGTCGGGACGCGTTTGCATCGTCGTCTGCACGCCTGAAAAATAAGCCCGGACTGCGGTAACTACACGTCCGGACTTATTGCTTGCTCAAACCAACGTTAATAGCCATCCTAAAATAGACGAAGCGCCAGCCAATTCCCGCAGCGCGTCTAGCGTCATCAGGATTATAAGTACCCAAATAAACGGATTCATTTTGCTGTGTGTCATTTATTACTGATGCGCAGTTATTCTACCGCTTTGTAAGTAGTAAAATAGTTAACCCGATCAAGACTACTATTATTGGTAGCTAAATTTCCCTTAAGTCACAATACGTTATTATCAATGCTGTAATTTATTCAGCGTTTGTACATATCGTTACACGCTGAAACCAACCACTCACGGAAGTCTGCCATTCCCAGGGATATAGTTATTTCAACGGCCCCGCAGTGGGGTTAAATGAAAAAACAAATTGAGGGTATGACAATGAAAAAAGTATTAGGTCTGGTTGTTGCCGCTGCTATGGGTCTGTCTTCTGCCGCCTTTGCTGCAGAGACTGCGACCACACCTGCTCCGACTGCGACGACCACCAAAGCAGCGCCGGCGAAAACTACACATCATAAAAAACAGCATAAAGCAGCACCTGCCCAGAAAGCGCAGGCGGCTAAAAAGCATCATAAAAATACGAAAGCTGAACAGAAAGCCCCTGAACAAAAAGCGCAGGCAGCGAAGAAACACGCCGGGAAACACAGCCATCAGCAACCGGCAAAACCTGCTGCACAACCCGCAGCGTAAGTTTTCAACAGTAATGCTGGCGCGCCCCCTCGCGCCTGAAAATTACGGTGCTAAGCGGGTAACGTTTAGCACCGCCTTTAGCGGAGGGTAGTATGGTGGGCCGTTATCGCTTTGAGTTCATTCTTATCATCCTTATTTTATGCGCACTGATTGCCGCCCGTTTTTATCTTTCCTGACTGTAGTTATCTGATTTTACTCCCACTTTCATCCCGTCCCGTCTATAGTATTTATGAGGGTTTGCTTTTAATAATCATAATTACCCACCAGAGTGTGATATGCGTACAACCATTGCTGTAGTGTTGGGTGCAATTAGTTTGACGTCTGCTTTTGTGTTTGCAGATAAACCAGACGTTGCCAAATCGGCAAACGATGAGGTCAGCACCCTGTTTTTTGGTCATGATGATCGTGTGCCAGTGAATGACACGACCCAATCACCGTGGGATGCGGTTGGGCAACTGGAAACGGCCAGCGGCAATTTATGTACGGCGACGCTGATTGCACCCAATCTGGCATTAACGGCAGGACACTGTTTATTGACGCCGCCTAAGGGTAAAGCGGATAAGGCGGTAGCGCTGCGTTTTGTGTCAAATAAAGGTCTTTGGCGCTATGACATCCACGACATAGAAGGCCGCGTTGATCCGACACTGGGAAAGCGGTTAAAAGCAGATGGGGATGGTTGGATTGTTCCTCCCGCAGCTGCACCATGGGACTTCGGCTTGATTGTGCTGCGTAATCCCCCTTCTGGCATTACACCGTTGCCGTTATTTGAGGGAGATAAAGCCGCGCTTACTGCCGCATTAAAATCGGCTGGTCGTAAAGTGACTCAGGCGGGATATCCTGAAGATCATCTCGATACGTTATACAGTCATCAAAACTGTGAAGTGACTGGCTGGGCGCAAACGTCGGTGATGTCACATCAGTGCGATACCTTGCCGGGTGACAGCGGTTCGCCTCTGATGTTGCATACCGATGACGGCTGGCAATTAATTGGGGTGCAAAGTTCGGCTCCTGCCGCGAAAGATCGCTGGCGCGCCGATAACCGGGCCATTTCTGTTACCGGTTTTCGCGACAAGCTGGATCAACTGTCGCAAAAATAATGTTCAAACGCTGCCCGACAGTGCGGGCAGCGTGTTCATCAGGCAAGTTTCACCATGATCATTCCAGCCAACAGCAAGACCAGGCCAATCCAGCCTTTACGATTTAACCGTTGACCAAACAAGATCCAACCTGCGGCTAACGTGGCGGCAATACCAAACCCGCCCCACAATGCATAAGCGACAGACAAGTCGATCCCTTTTACGGCCTGAGAAAGCGCACTAAAGGCAGCCAGCACCGCCGCCAGGGAGAGCAAGCCAAATATTTTGCGACGAAAGCCGTCAGAAAATTTCAAAAAGACGTTAGCAACGATTTCCAGCACGATTGCCAATGCCAGCCAGGCGGCGTGAACCCATTCAAACTGCGCCATGGTTCACCTCCAGTTCAGGTTTACGCGCTTTACGGGTACCTGATTTGATCAACACAATCCCGGCAACCAGGGTGGTTAACCCGGCAATTTTCATCAGCGATAAACTTTCGTCGAATAACAAAACGCTAAACAAGGTAATAAATAAAATACCGATACCTTCCCACAGCGCATAAGCTACGCCTAAGGCGATCTTTTTAACGGCGAAAGAGAGAAATATATACGACAGAGAAATCATCACCAGCATTAAAATAAAGCCGCCATTTCCCTCACTGACGCTCGCCCATTTCATTGACAGCGTACCGGTAATTTCTGTAGCAATAGCCAGGCCTAATAAAATCCAATAAATATACATGGTCCTTCTCCTGCAAGAGAATTATTTTAATTTTCGCTTAATTCAGCGAAACCAAAGTAAAGTGGTCAAGCCCCGCGCATAGGGCAAGCTTAGGCAGAAGAAAGGACTAAAGCGCGTTGCGCCAGTGCTGCTCACCTACGAGCAAGATAGTGGATGAGGTACGAAGATGGGTAAATGTTGAAAATAACGTCCTGAACAAATTGTCCATAATATTACAATTATCCGCAGTGTTGCTTCTCGTCATCGCGGATGATAATTGTCCTCGGTAGTTGAACACGCCTGATTTGTATCATAGCTTAAGAATTAACTCAAAATATTTTCACTTCTTTACCTGAGCGGTTTGATTTTCGTTATGATGACGGAGCGAAAAAGACATTATTATTAGCAAAGGAAGAAAAAACGGGGACAAGCATGGCAAAGCCGATCATCACGCTCAATGGCCTAAAAATCGTCATTATGTTGGGAATGCTGGTCATTATTCTCTGCGGTATCCGTTTTGCCGCCGAGATCATCGTGCCGTTTATTCTCGCATTATTTATTGCTGTTATTCTTAACCCGCTGGTGCAACACATGGTCCGCTGGCGAGTGCCGCGTGTACTGGCGGTGTCGATTTTGATGACCATCATCGTGATGGCGATGGTGTTGCTATTAGCTTATCTGGGTTCCGCGCTCAACGAGTTGACGCGGACGTTACCGCAATATCGCAACTCTATTATGACGCCGCTGCAAGCTCTTGAGCCGTTGTTGCAACGCGTAGGGATTGACGTCTCAGTTGACCAGCTGGCGCATTACATTGATCCGAACGCGGCGATGACGTTGCTCACCAACTTATTGACGCAGTTATCTAATGCCATGTCATCAATATTTTTATTGCTGCTGACGGTGCTGTTTATGCTGCTCGAAGTGCCACAATTGCCCGGAAAATTTCAGCAAATGATGGCGCGTCCGGTTGAAGGGATGGCGGCGATTCAACGTGCAATTGACAGTGTTTCTCATTATCTGGTGCTGAAAACAGCCATCAGCATCATCACCGGCCTGGTCGCCTGGGCGATGCTCGCCGCACTCGATGTTCGCTTCGCTTTTGTCTGGGGATTGCTGGCCTTTGCGCTCAATTACATCCCTAATATTGGTTCAGTTCTCGCGGCAATCCCCCCTATCGCTCAGGTACTGGTGTTTAATGGCTTCTACGAAGCGTTGCTGGTGCTGGCGGGATATCTGCTGATTAATCTGGTCTTCGGCAATATTCTGGAGCCGCGCATCATGGGACGTGGGCTGGGGCTTTCCACATTGGTGGTATTTTTGTCGTTGATTTTTTGGGGATGGTTGTTAGGACCGGTGGGTATGCTGCTTTCCGTGCCGTTAACAATTATTGTCAAAATTGCGCTTGAACAAACAGCGGGAGGTCAAAGCATCGCCGTTCTGTTAAGCGATCTCAATAAAGAGTGACGGCCTCCGCAGAGGCCGTCAGGGTTACAGAGCTTTCAGGATTGCATCCACGCTGGCTTTGGCGTCACCAAACAGCATGTGGGTGTTTTCCTTGAAGAACAGCGGGTTTTGCACACCAGCATAGCCAGTGTTCATCGAACGTTTAAAGACAATCACGTTCTGCGCTTTCCACACTTCCAGCACAGGCATACCAGCAATAGGACTCTTCGGATCATCCTGCGCCGCCGGGTTAACCGTATCGTTAGCACCAATCACCAGTACGGTATCGGTATCAGCAAAGTCATCGTTGATCTCGTCCATTTCCAGCACGATGTCATACGGTACTTTTGCTTCAGCCAGCAATACGTTCATATGTCCAGGCAAACGCCCCGCAACCGGGTGGATACCGAAACGCACGTTGATACCACGAGCGCGCAGTTTCTCGGTAATTTCAGCGACAGGATATTGCGCCTGCGCGACTGCCATGCCGTACCCCGGAGTAATGATCACTGAATGGGAGTTTTTCAGCAGTTCCGCTGTCTCTTCTGCGGTGATTTCGCGGTGCTCGCCCACTTCCTGATCATCGCCAGTAGAAGAGCCGTCGGTGCCGAAACCACCCGCAATAACGCTGATAAAGGAACGGTTCATCGCCTTACACATAATGTAAGAAAGGATAGCCCCCGAAGAACCGACCAGCGCACCGGTCACAATCAGCAGGTCGTTGCTGAGCATAAAGCCCGCAGCCGCAGCCGCCCAGCCGGAGTACGAGTTCAGCATCGACACCACCACTGGCATATCTGCACCACCGATGGAGGCGACTAAATGCCAGCCGAATACCAGCGCAATGGCGGTCATTATTAGCAATGCCAGCACTTGCAGGCCGACGCTGTCCGTGCGAACAAATACAATCAGCAGCAGGAAGGAAACGACCAGAGCCGCCAGGTTCATTTTGTGACGGTTTGGCAGCATCAACGGTTTAGACGAAATCTTGCCACACAGTTTGCCGAACGCCACCACCGAACCCGTGAACGTTACCGCCCCGATGAAGATACCGAGGAACACTTCCGTCAGGTGAATATTGACCAGAATCGGTGCCATTCCCGCGTCATGATGCAGATAGCTGTTAAAGCCAACCAGCACTGCCGCCAGACCCACGAAGCTGTGCAGGATCGCCACCAGTTCTGGCATTTCGGTCATTTCAACTTTCTTCGCCAGACGGATACCAATTGCCCCACCAATGACCATCGCCAGCAAGATCCAGCCAACATTACCCGTATCCGGTCCAAAAATGGTTGCGATTAACGCAATCGCCATCCCGGCGATACCGAAGTTGTTACCCTGGCGAGACGTTTCATGTTTCGAAAGACCGGCCAGACTGAAGATAAACAGGATCGCGGCAACAATGTATGCAGCTGTAACTAATCCTCCAGACATATGTTACCCCTTAATTTTTGCGGAACATTTTCAGCATGCGCTGAGTCACGGTGAAGCCACCGAAAATATTAATACTGGCTATAAGCACCGCGATAAAACTAAGGAAGCTAACCCAGCCGCCCTGGCCAATCTGCAACAGTGCTCCGACAACAATAATCCCTGAAATCGCGTTGGTGACCGACATCAACGGTGTATGCAGCGCATGCGATACATTCCACACCACGTAATAACCGACAACGCAGGCCAGCGCGAAAACGGTGAAGTGCCCAAGAAACTCTTTCGGCGCAACGCTTGCCAGCCAACCGAAAAGGATGATTGCCAGCGCCATCAATGCGTATTTACGCCACGGTGAGCAGGCACATTTTTCCTCAGTTTTCACTTCCGGTGCCGCTTTTTGTGCCGCCTGCGGCTGAGCTGATACCTGAATCGGCGGTGCCGGCCAGGTAATTTCGCCCGCACGGATCACGGTCACGCCGCGAATCACCACATCATCAAAATCAACAGTGATATTGCCGTCTTTCTCTTTGCACAACAGTTTCAGCAGATTAACGAGGTTAGTACCGTAAAGCTGTGAGGATTGCGTCGGCAGACGGCCCGGAAGATCGGTATAACCAATCACTTTGACACCATTTTCCGTAGTGAAGATTTCACCCGGCACGGTGTATTCACAGTTGCCACCGTTTTGGGCTGCCAGGTCGACAATCACACTGCCCGCCTTCATGGAGTCAACCATTTCACGGGTAATTAGCTTCGGCGCTGGTTTGCCTGGAATAAGCGCGGTGGTGACAATGATATCGACCTCTTTTGCCTGGGCGGCAAAGAGTTCCATTTCCGCTTTGATGAACGCGTCCGACATCACTTTGGCATAGCCATCGCCGCTGCCCGCTTCCTCTTTAAAATCCAGCTCGAGGAATTCCGCGCCCATACTTTGAACTTGTTCTTTCACTTCCGGGCGGGTGTCGAATGCACGCACAATCGCGCCGAGACTGTTTGCTGCGCCAATGGCGGCCAGACCTGCAACACCCGCACCAATCACCATCACTTTTGCCGGTGGCACTTTCCCGGCCGCAGTAATTTGCCCGGTAAAGAAGCGCCCAAATTCATGTGCCGCTTCAACAATGGCGCGATAACCGGCGATGTTCGCCATCGAGCTTAGTGCGTCCAGCGATTGTGCGCGTGAGATACGCGGCACAGAATCCATCGCCATCACGGTCACGTTACGTTCCGCAAGTTTTTGCATTAATTCCGGATTCTGCGCAGGCCAGATAAAACTCACCAGCGTTGTCCCAGGATTCAGTAACGCAATTTCATCATCTAACGGCGCATTGACCTTCAGAATGATCTCTGACTGCCAGACGCTATTCCCTTCTACAATTTCAGCGCCCGCTTGCACAAACGCTTTATCGTCAAAACTTGCCAGTTGACCCGCGCCGCTCTCTACCGCGACGGTAAAACCCAGTTTCAGCAGCTGTTCCACTGTTTTTGGCGTTGCTGCAACACGGGTTTCATTGGTTAACCGTTCTCTTGGTATGCCAATTCGCATGATATTCCCTTCCATCGGTTTTATTGATGATGGTTTGCCTGTGTCAGGAGCCACACAAGCCGCTCATGTACGAGCTAAATGTTACTCCGTTAAAATAAATTAGTAACAAACGCCCTATAACGTACTGAAAATTATGCCTGTGATCTAGCGCCAAAAATCAGTATTTCGGCGTGAACTCGCAAAATATTAACGATTCAGCCGTGATAGTGGGATAAACACCTTAGAACGCCGGATAAAGACTGATAATTGTCTTCGACGGTCGGGTAAAACGAGACATCGCCCCGGCACGAATCACTACTTAACATTAAATTAACTTATACAATTCAGTTGCTTCAGTAGTAATGATGCTGATACGGCTGTTTTTTAAGCATAGACGGTCATTTGAGCAGGATTAAAATTGGCTTAAGGAATGTGATATGAAAAATGACGCAGACAGTTACACCGTTTAAATGCAATAATCAGCCACGTTTCTCGTTAATAACAATACCAGTACCTGGTTTGCGCAAGGCGAAGGATTATTTTTATGAAGCTTAAGAACACCCTCCTGGCGTCGGCACTGCTTTCTGCTACGGCATTCTCCGTTAACGCAGCAACAGAACTGACACCGGAGCAAGCGGCAGCGGTTAAACCTTTTGACCGTGTAGTGGTTACCGGTCGTTTTAATGCTATTGGCGAAGCGGTGAAAGCCGTTTCTCGTCGCGCAGATAAAGAAGGTGCCGCCTCTTTTTATGTTGTCGACACTTCTGATTTTGGTAACAGCGGTAACTGGCGTGTGGTCGCTGACCTCTATAAAGCCGATGCTGAAAAAGCAGAAGAAACAAGTAATCGCGTAATTAACGGTGTTGTCGAACTGCCGAAAGATCAGGCTGTTCTGATTGAACCGTTTGACACGGTCACCGTCCAGGGCTTCTATCGTAGCCAGCCAGAAGTCAATGATGCCATCACCAAAGCAGCAAAAGCGAAAGGTGCCTACTCTTTCTACATTGTTCGTCAAATCGATGCCAACCAGGGCGGCAACCAGCGTATTACTGCATTCATCTATAAAAAAGATGCTAAGAAACGTATCGTCCAGAGCCCGGATGTGATCCCGGCAGATTCCGAAGCAGGACGTGCAGCTCTGGCTGCCGGTGGCGAAGCCGCGAAGAAAGTTGAGATCCCAGGTGTTGCGACTACCGCATCACCAAGTTCTGAAGTCGGTCGTTTCTTTGAAACCCAGTCATCAAAAGGCGGACGTTACACTGTCACTCTTCCTGACGGCACTAAAGTCGAAGAACTGAACAAAGCGACAGCAGCGATGATGGTCCCGTTCGACAGCATCAAATTCTCTGGCAACTACGGCAACATGACCGAAGTCTCCTATCAGGTTGCGAAACGTGCCGCGAAGAAAGGTGCTAAGTATTACCACATCACCCGCCAGTGGCAGGAACGTGGTAATAACCTGACCGTCAGCGCAGATCTGTATAAATAACTATTCAGTTACTCCTATAAGGCGGCTTGATGCCGCCTTTCGCATTTTTAGTCACAAATTTCCCCGCGACCATTGCATGCAGACACATCTCTTCGTAAAATCCCGCGCTTCAGTGGCAAACTCCATTTTTATGCGTTTTGCCCTAATATTTATTCTTCTTATCACGTTTTAATCACTGGATATCGATGGAAAAGAAACTGGGACTGAGCGCACTCACCGCGCTGGTATTAAGCTCAATGCTGGGCGCGGGTGTTTTCAGTCTGCCGCAAAATATGGCGGCAGTTGCCAGCCCGGCAGCACTGCTCATCGGCTGGGGTATTACTGGCGCTGGCATTTTATTGCTGGCCTTTGCCATGCTGATCCTCACGCGCATTCGTCCCGAACTTGACGGCGGTATCTTTACCTATGCCCGCGAAGGGTTTGGCGAGCTAATCGGCTTTTGTTCCGCATGGGGATACTGGCTGTGCGCAGTCATCGCCAACGTCTCCTATCTGGTGATCGTTTTTTCCGCGTTAAGCTTTTTTACGGACACGCCGGAATTGCGCCTGTTCGGCGATGGTAATACCTGGCAATCGATAGTCGGTGCATCGGCTTTATTGTGGATTGTTCACTTTTTGATCCTGCGCGGGGTGCAAACCGCTGCCAGCATTAACCTGGTGGCGACACTGGCAAAATTGTTGCCGCTGGGTCTGTTTGTTGTGCTGGCGATGATGATGTTCAAACTGGATACCTTCAAGCTCGACTTCACCGGACTTGCACTTGGCGTACCCGTGTGGGAACAGGTGAAAAACACCATGCTGATCACCCTGTGGGTTTTCATTGGTGTGGAAGGTGCCGTGGTTGTTTCTGCGCGTGCGCGTAATAAACGTGATGTTGGCAAAGCGACACTGCTGGCGGTTCTCTCCGCTCTGGGCGTTTACTTGCTGGTAACGCTGCTTTCGCTGGGCGTGGTGGCACGTCCTGAACTGGCTGAAATTCGTAACCCGTCAATGGCCGGTCTGATGGTGGAAATGATGGGACCATGGGGCGAAATCATCATCGCTGCCGGTTTGATCGTTTCCGTTTGCGGCGCGTACTTAAGCTGGACCATCATGGCGGCAGAAGTTCCGTTCCTGGCTGCCACTCATAAAGCATTCCCACGCATTTTTGCGCGCCAGAACGCACAAGCTGCGCCATCCGCCTCGCTGTGGTTGACCAACATCTGCGTGCAAATTTGTCTGGTACTCATCTGGCTGACCGGTTCCGATTACAACACGTTGCTGACCATCGCCTCAGAAATGATTCTGGTGCCCTATTTCCTGGTCGGCGCGTTCTTGCTGAAAATCGCAACCCGTCCACTGCATAAAGCGGTAGGTGTCGGTGCCTGCATTTATGGCTTATGGTTATTGTATGCCTCTGGTCCAATGCACTTGCTGTTATCCGTTGTTCTGTATGCGCCGGGGCTGCTGGTTTTCCTGTATGCGCGCAAAACGCATACACATGATAATGTACTGAACCGTCAGGAAATGGTGCTGATTGGCATGCTGTTAATTGCCTCAGTTCCGGCGACCTGGATGCTGGTGGGATAACGTTCATCCCATCGTTGGATAGCAAAGGAGATAACGATGGGTAAAGCCCAGCCCTTGCCAATATTAATTACTGGCGGAGGTCGTCGCATCGGCCTCGCCCTCGCATGGCATTTCATTAATCAAAAGCAACCGGTGATTGTCAGCTATCGGACACACTATCCAGCCATTGATGGACTGATTAATGCAGGTGCGCAGTGTATTCAGGCTGATTTTTCGACCAACGACGGTGTGATGGCGTTTGCCGATGAAGTACTAAAAAGCACCCATGGTCTGCGTGCTATTTTGCATAACGCCAGTGCGTGGATGGCGGAAAAACCGGGTGCGCCACTGGCCGACGTACTGGCTTGCATGATGCAGATCCACGTTAATACCCCATACCTGCTCAACCATGCGCTGGAAAGATTACTGCGTGGGCACGGACACGCCGCCAGCGATATCATTCACTTTACCGATTATGTGGTGGAGCGCGGTAGCGACAAACATATTGCGTATGCTGCAAGCAAAGCGGCACTGGATAATATGACCCGCTCGTTTGCCCGCAAGCTGGCACCGGAAGTGAAAGTGAATTCTATTGCGCCATCGCTGATCCTGTTTAATGAACATGATGATGCCGAATATCGACAACAGGCGCTGAATAAATCACTGATGAAAACCGCTCCTGGCGAGAAAGAAGTGATCGACCTGGTCGATTACTTACTTACCAGTTGTTTTGTCACCGGACGCAGTTTCCCACTTGATGGCGGTCGTCATCTGCGTTAATGCAGCTTTATCCAGCATATAATCAACACCCATGCGCTTATCCCCCAACACGCAACAGAACCAACAAAAGCGGCGGGCAAGCGCATCATTCCGGTGAAATACCACAGCGACACCAGGTAAACAAAATAGGGAATAATCGACCACATACTAAAAATGATGGTTGCGCGTAAGGCTTCAATGCCGCGTTCGCTGGCAACAATATAATGCGCGATAAGCGCAAAGGTCGGGAAAAGTGGAATCAGCCCGGCGATATAATAATTTTTCGTTTTTGCTAAAACACCAATCAACAGCACTACCAGCGCACCGAGCGCGGCTTTGATTACCAGCCCCATTTTTTTACCTTAACACTTCCATAACAAGTCATCAGTAGAATACCTGATGAAAACTTGTTTAGAAACGATTGATAGTAAGTAAAAACAGCGCGGTGTATTGTGACGTTTTTATATCTACCGTGAATGTTATGAACACTATCGTATTTGTGGAAGATGATGCGGAAGTCGGTTCACTGATTGCCGCGTACCTGGCAAAACATGATATGCAGGTTACCGTAGAGCCGCGCGGCGACCAGGCCGAAGAAACCATTTTGCGAGAAAATCCGGATTTGGTGTTACTCGACATCATGCTACCAGGCAAGGACGGCATGACCATTTGTCGTGATTTACGCGCAAAGTGGTCTGGACCGATTGTTCTTCTAACCTCTCTCGATAGCGATATGAACCACATCCTGGCACTGGAAATGGGTGCCTGCGACTATATTCTCAAAACGACGCCCCCTGCTGTTTTGCTAGCGCGTTTACGTTTGCATTTGCGTCAGAATGAGCAAGCCACACTGAGCAAAGGTCTTCAGGAAACGTCTCTGACTCCCTACAAAGCCCTGAATTTCGGCACGTTGACCATCGATCCCATCAACCGCGTAGTCACCCTGGCTAACACTGAAATCTCGCTCTCGACAGCTGATTTCGAATTATTGTGGGAATTAGCTACCCATGCCGGGCAAATCATGGACCGCGATGCATTGCTGAAAAATTTACGCGGCGTCAGTTATGACGGACTGGATCGTAGCGTGGACGTGGCTATTTCGCGGTTAAGAAAAAAACTGCTCGATAACGCCGCAGAACCTTATCGCATTAAAACTGTGCGTAACAAAGGCTATCTTTTTGCGCCTCATGCATGGGAATAAGCGATGAAAAAACTGTTTATCCAGTTTTACCTGTTATTGTTTGTCTGCTTCCTTGTGATGTCTCTGCTGGTTGGGTTGGTGTACAAATTTACCGCCGAACGCGCGGGCAAACAGTCGCTGGATGATTTGATGAACAGTTCGCTGTATCTGATGCGCAGCGAATTGCGTGAGATCCCCCCACACGACTGGGGTAAGACGCTGAAAGAGATGGATTTAAATCTCTCTTTCGATCTGCGTGTCGAGCCATTGAGTAAATACCATCTTGATGATATTTCCATGCACCGACTGCGTGGCGGCGAAATTGTCGCCCTGGACGATCAGTACACGTTTTTGCAGCGTATCCCGCGCAGCCACTACGTGCTGGCAGTTGGTCCTGTTCCTTATCTTTATTATCTCCATCAGATGCGATTGCTGGATATCGCCCTGATCGCTTTTATTGCTATTTCCCTCGCCTTTCCGGTGTTTATCTGGATGCGTCCGCACTGGCAGGATATGTTAAAACTGGAAGCAGCGGCGCAACGATTTGGCGATGGGCATCTCAATGAGCGTATCCACTTTGATGAGGGTTCGAGCTTTGAACGACTTGGTATCGCATTTAACCAGATGGCGGACAATATCAACGCCTTGATTGCCAGCAAAAAACAGCTTATTGACGGTATCGCTCACGAACTGCGAACACCGTTAGTGCGCCTGCGTTATCGACTGGAGATGAGCGATAACCTGAGCGCCGCCGAATCCCAGGCGTTGAATCGTGATATCAGTCAACTTGAAGCTTTAATTGAAGAGCTGCTGACTTATGCCCGACTCGATCGCCCACAAAACGAGCTTCATCTTAGCGAACCAGACCTGCCGTTGTGGCTGTCAACGCATCTGGCAGACATTCAGGCAGTAACGCCCGATAAAACGGTACGGATTAAAACGCTCGCGCAAGGCCATTATGCGGCGTTGGATATGCGCTTAATGGAGCGCGTGCTGGATAATTTGCTCAATAACGCCCTGCGGTACTGCCATTCAACGGTTGAAACCAGCCTGCTACTGTCGGGGAATAGAGCGACATTAATTGTTGAGGATGATGGCCCAGGGATTGCCCCAGAAAACCGCGAACATATCTTTGAACCTTTTGTTCGCCTCGATCCCAGCCGGGATCGCTCAACCGGCGGCTGCGGGCTGGGGCTGGCAATTGTCCACTCTATAGCACTGGCAATGGGCGGTACGGTTAATTGTGACACCAGCGAACTGGGTGGTGCTCGCTTCTCGTTTAGCTGGCCGTTATGGCATAACATCCCGCAATTTACCTCTGCCTGACACTACGCGCACGATGGTCAAGTCACCACGACTGTGCTATAAAATAAGTATGTTGTAACTAAAGTGGTTAATATTATGGCGCGTTACGATCTCGTAGACCGACTCAACACTACCTTTCGCCAGATGGAACAAGAGCTGGCTACATTTGCCGCTCATCTTGAGCAACACAAGCTATTGGTTGCCCGCGTGTTCTCTTTGCCGGAGGTAAAAAAAGAGGATGAGCATAATCCGCTTAATCGTATTGAGGTAAAACAACATCTCGGCAACGACGCGCAGTCGCTGGCGTTGCGTCATTTCCGCCATTTATTTATTCAACAACAGTCCGAAAATCGCAGCAGCAAGGCCGCTGTCCGTCTGCCTGGCGTGTTGTGTTACCAGGTCGATAACCTTTCGCAAGCAGCGTTGGTCAGTCATATTCAGCACATCAATAAACTCAAGACCACGTTCGAGCATATCGTCACGGTTGAATCAGAACTCCCCACCGCGGCACGTTTTGAATGGGTGCATCGTCATTTGCCGGGGCTGATCACCCTTAATGCTTACCGCACGCTCACCGTTCTGCACGACCCCGCCACTTTACGCTTTGGTTGGGCTAATAAACATATCATTAAGAATTTGCATCGTGATGAAGTCCTGGCACAGCTGGAAAAAAGCCTGAAATCACCACGCAGTGTCGCACCGTGGACGCGCGAGGAGTGGCAAAGAAAACTGGAGCGAGAGTATCAGGATATCGCTGCCCTGCCACAGAACGCGAAGTTAAAAATCAAACGTCCGGTGAAGGTGCAGCCGATTGCCCGCGTCTGGTACAAAGGAGATCAAAAACAAGTCCAACACGCCTGCCCTACACCACTGATTGCACTGATTAATCGGGATAATGGCGCGGGCGTGCCGGACGTTGGTGAGTTGTTAAATTACGATGCCGACAATGTGCAGCACCGTTATAAACCACAGGCGCAGCCGCTTCGTTTGATCATTCCACGGCTGCACCTGTATGTTGCAGATTAACGCCCGGCTTTCATACTGCCGACCATCTGTTCTGGCCGTACCCAGCTGTCAAACTCGGCTTCGCTAAGATACCCCAGCGCAAGGGCCGCAGCTTTTAAGGTCAGCCCTTCTTTATGCGCTTTTTTGGCGATCTCCGCGGCTTTGTCATAACCAATGTGGGTGTTAAGCGCAGTCACCAGCATCAGCGATTCATTGAGTAATTGATTGATTCGCTCACGATTCGGTTCAATACCCACTGCGCAGTGTTTGTTAAAACTTTCCATGCCATCTGCCAGCAAGCGCACCGATTGCAGGAAATTGTGGATCACCATTGGACGGAAGACGTTCAGTTCAAAGTTACCGGAAGCGCCCCCCATGTTGATCGCCACGTCGTTCCCCATCACCTGACAGCAGAGCATGGTTAATGCCTCACACTGTGTTGGATTCACTTTCCCCGGCATGATTGAGCTGCCCGGCTCATTTTCCGGGATTGAGATTTCACCAATTCCGCAGCGCGGGCCAGAGGCCAGCCAGCGGACATCATTGGCGATTTTCATCAGTGACACAGCCAACCCTTTCAACGCGCCGTGCGCCTGAACCAGGGCATCACAGGTCGCCAGCGCTTCAAATTTGTTCGGCGCGGTAACAAACGGTGCACAGGTAATGACTGCCAGTTCATCTGCTACGCGACGCGCATACTCCGGATGGGTATTTAGTCCAGTACCCACCGCTGTACCGCCAAGAGCCAGTTCCGCTACGTGAGGCAGGCTGTATTCGATATGTTTGAGATTATGCTCGAGCATCGCTACCCAGCCGGAAATCTCCTGCCCTAGTGTTAGCGGCGTGGCGTCCTGCAAGTGGGTTCGACCGATTTTGACGATATCGGCAAATGCACGCGATTTTTCACTCAGTGTCTGTGTCAGGGTTTTAAGCTGCGGAATGAGTTGCTTGCGCAGCGCCAGCAGCGCCGCAACGTGCATCGCCGTCGGAAAGACATCGTTGGAACTTTGGCTTTTGTTCACGTCGTCGTTAGGGTGAACTTTACGTTCCATCCCGCGCACGCCGCCGAGTAATTCACTGGCCCGGTTAGCCAGCACTTCGTTCATGTTCATGTTACTTTGCGTGCCGGAGCCGGTCTGCCAGATAGCCAGCGGGAATTCGTCGTCATGCTGTCCTGCCAGTACTTCATCCGCCGCCTGCCGAATGGCGCTCGCTTTCTCTTCAGACAACAAGCCTAAATCTTCATTAACTTTTGCCGCTGCGCGCTTGGTTAGCGCCAGCGCATGAATCAGTGAGGTGGGCATTTTCTCCGTCGAAATGCGGAAATGCTCCAGCGAGCGTTGAGTTTGTGCGCCCCACAGCTTATCTGCCGGGACATCAATCGCCCCCATCGAATCTTTTTCGCTGCGTACTGTATTCATGGCCTGCTCCTCACCTGTTTAATTTTTTCTTTCTGTTTTGCTTTCGTTAAGCAACTTTTAGCTCACTTATTATTTACTATTTGATAACAAATGTTTGGTTTTTCGTGCCATGTAAAAAAACCGCCCCGAAGGGCGGCTCTGTTTATTTCACACAGCGAGTGCACTGTGTGAGTTGTATCTGCTGGAAGAAGTCATTTCCTTTATCATCCACAAGGATAAACGCCGGGAAATCTTCCACTTCAATTTTCCAGATGGCTTCCATTCCCAGTTCCGGATATTCAACACATTCCAGGCTCTTAATACTTCCCTGCGCCAATACAGCGGCCGGACCACCGATACTGCCAAGGTAGAAGCCGCCGTGTTTTTTACAGGCATCCGTCACCTGCTGGCTGCGGTTGCCTTTCGCCAGCATGATCATACTTCCGCCCTGCGCTTGCAGTTGATCGACATAAGAATCCATCCGTCCGGCGGTCGTTGGGCCAAGAGAACCGGAGGCATAACCTTCCGGCGTTTTGGCCGGACCCGCGTAGTAAATCGGATGATCTTTAATGTACTGCGGCAGCCCTTCACCGTTATCCATCCGCTCTTTCAGTTTGGCGTGAGCAATATCACGACCGACGATAATCGTGCCGTTAAGCGATAAGCGTGTAGAAACGGGATACTGCGACAACTGTGCGAGGATCTCTTTCATCGGACGGTTAAGGTCAACGCGCACCGCTTCGCCTTCTCCCGCTTTACGCAGCTCTTCAGGGATATATTTACCTGGATTATGTTCCAGTTTTTCGATCCAGATCCCCTGACGGTTGATCTTCGCTTTGATATTACGGTCAGCAGAGCAGGAAACACCCATACCAACCGGACAGGATGCGCCGTGACGTGGCAGGCGAATCACGCGTATGTCGTGAGCGAAGTATTTACCACCAAACTGCGCACCCAGACCGAGATTTTGCGCTTCGATCAGCAATTCTTTTTCCAGTTCCACATCGCGGAATGCCTGACCGTGCTCATTCCCTTCCGTTGGCAGTTCGTCATAGTATTTAGCGGAAGCCAGTTTCACTGTTTTAAGGTTAGTTTCTGCAGAAGTTCCACCAATTACGAACGCAATATGATACGGAGGACAGGCCGCCGTACCCAGCGTGCGCATCTTCTCAACCAGGTAATTTTTCAGTTTCCCCGGCGTTAGTAACGCTTTGGTTTCCTGATAGAGATACGTCTTGTTTGCCGAACCACCACCTTTGGCGATACAGAGGAATTTGTACTCGTCGCCATCAACGGCATAAAGATCGATCTGCGCTGGCAGATTGGTGCCGGTATTCACCTCTTTATACATATCCAGCGGCGCGTTTTGCGAGTAGCGCAAATTATCTTCGATATAAGTGTTATAGACACCGCGCGCCAGCGCCGCTTCATCACAGCCACCGGTCCATACACGCTGCCCTTTTTTACCAACAATAATCGCAGTGCCGGTATCCTGACAGGTTGGCAGAACACCTTTCGCCGCGATGTCGGAGTTGCGCAGGAATTGCAGCGCCACATATTTATCATTTTCGCTGGCTTCCGGGTCACGCAGAATGTCGGCCACCTGTTGTTGGTGAGCCGGACGCAGCATAAATGACGCATCATGAAATGCCTGACGCGCCAACAGAGTTAACGCTTCGGGTGCGACTTTCAAAATCTCCTGCCCTTCAAATTCAGATACGCTAACGTGTTCGCTGGTTAGCAGGTAATACTCAGTATCATCTTTTTTGAGTGGAAAAGGAGCCTGATAATGAAAGGGTTTGTTTGACATTGTTCTCTCACTTACTGCCTGGTTTGGTTATGCTCTGGGCGGGTGTTCCGTTGCCCTGTTAAAAGCGAGTAACAATATCCTACACACTTTTTTAACAAAAACTGAGACTAGTACGACTTTTTGCGGCTCCAGGTTACTTCCCGTAGGATTCTTGCTTTAATAGCGGGATTAATTTCCACATTAAAACAGGGATTGATCATGCAAAAACTCATTAACTCAGTGCAAAACTATGCCTGGGGCAGCAAAACGGCGTTGACTGAACTTTATGGTATGGAAAATCCGTCCAGCCAGCCGATGGCCGAGCTGTGGATGGGCGCACATCCGAAAAGCAGTTCACGGGTGCAGAATGCCGCCGGAGATATCGTTTCACTGCGTGATGTGATTGAGAGTAATAAATCGACTCTGCTCGGAGAGGCCGTTGCCAAACGCTTTGGCGAACTGCCTTTCCTGTTCAAAGTATTATGCGCAGCACAGCCGCTCTCCATTCAGGTTCATCCAAACAAACGCAATTCTGAAATCGGTTTTGCCAAAGAAAATGCCGCAGGTATCCCGATGGATGCCGCCGAGCGTAACTATAAAGATCCTAACCACAAGCCGGAGCTGGTTTTTGCGCTGACGCCTTTCCTTGCGATGAACGCGTTTCGTGAGTTTTCCGAGATTGTCTCCCTACTCCAGCCAGTCGCAGGTGCACATCCGGCAATTGCTCACTTTTTACAACAGCCTAATGCCGAACGTTTAAGCGAACTGTTCGCCAGCCTGTTGAATATGCAGGGTGAAGAAAAATCCCGCGCGCTGGCGATTTTAAAATCGGCGCTCGACAGTCAGCAGGGTGAACCGTGGCAAACGATTCGTTTAATTTCTGAATTTTACCCGGAAGACAGCGGCCTGTTCTCCCCGCTGTTACTGAATGTGGTGAAATTGAATCCTGGCGAAGCGATGTTCCTGTTCGCTGAAACACCGCACGCTTACCTGCAAGGCGTGGCGCTGGAAGTGATGGCGAACTCCGATAACGTGCTGCGTGCGGGTCTGACGCCTAAGTACATTGATATTCCGGAACTGGTTGCCAATGTGAAATTCGAAGCCAAACCGGCTAACCAGTTGTTGACCCAGCCGGTGAAACAAGGTGCAGAACTGGACTTCCCGATTCCAGTGGATGATTTTGCCTTCTCGCTGCATGACCTTAGTGATAAAGAAACCACCATTAGCCAGCAGAGTGCCGCCATTTTGTTCTGCGTCGAAGGCGATGCAACGTTGTGGAAAGGTTCTCAGCAGTTACAGCTTAAACCGGGTGAATCAGCGTTTATTGCCGCCAACGAATCACCGGTGACTGTCAAAGGCCACGGCCGTTTAGCGCGTGTTTACAACAAGCTGTAAGAGCTTACTGAAAAAATTAACATCTCTTGCTAAGCTTATTAAAGGCTTATAACACCTTCAGGCGGCCAGTCCGCCTGATTTCATTTTATGGATAATCATTATGAATAAATCGCTGGTAGCGGTAGGCGTCATTGTTGCGCTAGGCGTAGTCTGGACAGGCGGCGCATGGTATACAGGCAAGAAGATTGAAACCCATCTCGAAGACATGGTCGCGCAGGCGAACGCGCAACTCAAACTGACAGCTCCTGAATCCAACCTGGAAGTGAGTTATCAAAACTATCATCGCGGCGTATTCAGCAGCCAGTTGCAACTGTTGGTGAAACCCATTGCCGGGAAAGAAAATCCGTGGATTAAAAGCGGTCAGAGCGTCATCTTCAACGAATCGGTTGATCATGGTCCCTTCCCGCTTGCCCAGCTTAAAAAACTGAACCTGATCCCGTCGATGGCATCAATTCAAACCACGCTGGTTAATAACGAAGTAAGCAAACCACTGTTTGATATGGCAAAAGGTGAAACGCCTTTTGAGATTAACTCGCGCATTGGTTACAGCGGTGATTCCAGTTCCGATATTTCGCTCAAGCCACTGAATTACGAGCAAAAGGATGAAAAAGTCGCCTTTAGCGGCGGCGAGTTCCAGTTAAATGCGGACAGAGACGGCAAAGCTATCTCCCTTTCCGGGGAGGCGCAAAGTGGTCGGATAGACGCAGTTAACGAATACAACCAGAAAGTGCAGTTGACCTTTAATAATCTGAAAACCGACGGTTCCAGCACGCTGGCAAGTTTTGGTGAGCGCGTAGGAAACCAAAAACTGTCACTGGAAAAAATGACCATTTCGGTGGAAGGCAAAGAACTGGCACTGCTGGAAGGCATGGAGATCAGCGGTAAATCGGATCTGGTCAATGATGGTAAAACGATCAATAGCCAACTGGATTACTCGCTAAACAGCCTGAAGGTACAGAATCAGGATCTGGGCAGCGGCAAGCTGACTTTAAAAGTCGGCCAGATTGATGGTGAAGCCTGGCATCAGTTTAGCCAGCAATATAACGCGCAAACTCAGGCGCTGCTGGCACAGCCAGAAATTGCCAACAATCCCGCACTTTATCAGGAGAAAGTGACGGAAGCCTTCTTTAGCGCCCTGCCGCTGATGTTGAAAGGCGATCCGGTGATTACTATCGCACCGCTAAGCTGGAAAAACAGTCAGGGTGAAAGTGCGCTGAATCTGTCGCTGTTCCTGAAAGATCCGGCAACGACTAAAGAAGCGCCGCAAACGCTGGCGCAGGAAGTGGACCGCTCGGTTAAATCTCTGGATGCGAAACTGACCATTCCGGTGGATATGGCAACTGAGTTTATGACTCAGGTAGCGAAGCTGGAAGGTTATCAGGAAGATCAAGCGAAAAAACTGGCGAAACAGCAAGTTGAAGGTGCATCAGCAATGGGGCAGATGTTCCGTCTGACCACCTTGCAGGACAATACCATCACCACCAGCCTGCAATATGCTAACGGTCAGATAACGTTAAATGGGCAGAAAATGTCGTTAGAAGATTTTGTTGGCATGTTTGCGATGCCAGCTCTTAACGTTCCGGCTGTACCGGCAATTCCGCAGCAGTAATTCACGACCAAAACGCCGGAGAATTTTCACTCCGGCGTTTTCATCTGAAAACAAACCAGAGATTGCCTGATGCGCTACGCTTATCAGGCCTACCTTTACCTGCAACACTTTGAATTTATGAGTTTTTGTAGGCTGGATAAGGCGTTTACGCCGCATCCGGCATAAAAAACGCGCACTTTGTCAACAATCTGAAACGCCGGAGGTTTTTCTCTCCGGCGTTATTTCTTACTTCAGCATAAAGTCATACTGAATACTCATTTTCACATCCCAGTAATTCAGGCGATCGCCCAGCGCACTGCCATCGCGCTTTTCCCGCCCTTTATCGGCAGCAAGAAAGAAATTCATCCCTTGTAACGGCCCTTCGCTGACCCGATAGTTCATACCACCTAAGATACCCGCGCCTTCAATCCGCACATCTCGTTTACTGGATTCATAGCCGCGAGTCACAATCGGTGCAAATGTCAGTGTAAATTGCGGCGTTAAACGATAGTTGACGCCCAATTGCCAGGACTGCATTCCTTCACGGTTACGATCAAGACTTAATGAAAAGGGATAGCCAATGTCGGTATCCACCACGGCACCATTCATTGCATGGCGCAAATAACCACCACTGCCAAATACGCTTCCCCACGGCGCATTCCAGGTCACTTGTCCACTAACCAACGCCGTATCATTGGGCTGGCTGGTATTACGACTTAAACCTTCGAGTTGCGCGTAAAAGCCGAGCAACTCCCCTTTCAACGTATAATTCGGGTCGAGCGGTATGCCTTTCTCGAGAATACTTTGTATCTGATTGGAAACATCTTTCTGTACCGATCCCCCCAGAGAATAGCGACTGGTATCATCATGCCAACTGGCGGCTAAAAAAGAACGTGCGCGATGTTTATCGTATTTTCCCGTCTGGCTGTTATACACCCCTTCATCACGAATACCGGTTGTTGAATCGGTCCATAAAAATACTCGTGAACGCCACATTCCCCACAGATCAATATTTGGCGTTAACGCCCAATAACCTAATGCTCCTTCAGAAACTGTCGGTAATGTACGTTGCGAACTGCCAGCCATTAACGGAATACGATAAGGTAAGCTACCGTAACTATAATCCGTCCCGAAGCGACCTAATTTAAGCAGGCTATTTTCACTGGGTTTTATTTTTACTGCCCCTAGGGCAAAGCCAAAACTTTTATCACCATCAAGATACCACCGGGTACTCATATCAGCACGAGCACCTAATTTATAAACATAATACGCCCCGCCTTCAACGCCAATAATATTGGAATAATAACCACTATTGAAATCGAGCAATCCTCCCTGTACCCATGCGTAAATATCTCTTCCCGCGCCAGCACTGGGCTTATCAGCCCTGCGCAATTCGTTTTTCAGTCTGATGCGTAGTCCCGCTTCATCGTCAGCCAGTTGCGCCGCATAAGCAGAGGTAAGGCCAGAGGCAGCCGTCAGGCAAATAACGGCCATGGCCACTATTTTTCTCATAGTTGCACCTTTGATGTTCTGATTATTTTTATTGAATATTAATTAGTGATATCGCTGATTAATTGCTGCTGCACTTTTTTACGATTATCAATTTCAACCACGATTTCTTTGAATTTTTTATCCGTGAGCGGATAAAACCAGATAATAACGAATGCCAGTAGCATAAATCCGCAAGGTACTAAGGCAATTGATGTGCGGATGCCCATAATAACTTCCGGCGTTTGCACCTGATTGGCGATATATCCGCTTAATCCCAAAATAAAGGCAGGAATTGAACCTCCGATTGCCTGACCGCATTTACGGGTAAATGAGAATAGTGAATAGGTGAGCCCTTCAATTCGCACGCCGGTCAGGTATTCACCGTATTCTACGGTATCAGCTTCCAGTGCCCACATCACAGTCATAGTAACGCCCTGACCAATTGAAGCGATGGCCAACGCAACCAACGCCACCGGCAGTGACCAGACGGAAACCCAGAAGAATAGCAGATAACCGCAGGTTCCCAGCAAAGCGCCAATCAGGAAGGTATTCTTTTTACCGATCCTCGCGACCATCCCCGGCACCAGCGGTGCCGATGCCACAGTACCGACCAGGTTTTGCACCAGTACCAGCACAGTAAACAGCCCGGTATCATTTAACACATAGCGCACGTAGAACAACGACGAGGCGCTAACCGCGAAGGTCGAAATCAGCACACACAGCGCACCGATGCACAACATAAACAGCGGGCGATTCCGTTTCAGGGTTTGCAGACTGATCTTCAATGACGGCTGCGCCACGATACGTACCACATTCTCACGCGTCGATTTGAAGCAGATGAAGTAAAGCACCATTCCGGCAATCGCCAGCACAATCGTCCAGAAATGGTATACCGACACCATCTCTTCCGGGCTGGAGTTCTTAATGCTCGGTCCTATCAGAAATGCCAGGCAGACAAAGGTTAATGAAGCGGCAATCCCGCGAGCCGCGCCCAGACGGGCGCGGGATTGTGGTTGTTGGGTCATCGCGGTAGCAAGTGAACCATAAGGAATATTCACCAGGCTGTAGCAAAGCCCGAGGCCCATGTAGGTCAAATATGCATACACCACTTTGCTACCATGGCTCCAGTCGGTCGGCACCCAGAATACCAGCACGCTGAAGATCATTAACGGCGCAGTACCGAAGAGTAAAAACGGGCGGAATTTTCCCCAGCGGGTATTCACACTGTCCACCACTCGTCCGGCAAAGACGTCGGCGAAGGCATCGAATACCCGCACCAGTAACAGCATGGTGCCCGCCGCAGCGGCACCGACGCCAGCGACGTCGGTGTAGTAACTCAATAGGAAGAGCGCCCCCATTGCGAAGGCGAAGTTATTGGCGACGTCACCGAGGCTGTAGCCGACGATGGTGCGCCAGGAGAGTTGTTGATTCATTGTTTGCCTCCCTGCTGCGGTTTTTCACCGAAGTTCATGCCAGTCCAGCGTTTTTGCAGCAGAAAAGCCGCCGACTTCGGTTTGCGGTCGCGAGTGAAGATCCCTTTCTTGTTACCGCCAACGCGCAATATGCCTTGCGAGGTCGCAAAATCGGCGAAATTCCATACCTGTTCACCGACGACGGCGCTGACGCGATCAAAGACGCGGTGATACATATCCAGCCATGCACACTGATACTCTTCACTCCACATGTCGGTGTACATTGAGTGCAGCCCGGCTAACGTATCCACGCCGTATTCGGTGATGATAATCGGCTGATGCAGTTTCTCCTGCCAGGCAGAAGTTCTTTTTCCAGTACCTTCTCTGCCGTTTCCAAATCGCCGCTTTGGACATACCATCCGTAATAACGGTTCAGGCACAGCACATCAAAGAGATCGCTGATGGTATCGGTGTGAGCGTCGCAGAACATTACATTGACGCAGGTGATCGGACGCGTCGGGTCGAGTTTACGCGTTGCTTCCGCCAGTGGCGCGAAATATTCCCGTGCACCTTGCGGACGGGTATCCGGTTCGTTGGCAATACTCCACATCACCACGCTTGGGTGGTTTTTGTCACGCGCTATCAGCTCTTTAATCGCCTGTAAGTGCGCTTGCTGAGTTTCCCCGTTGACTGCCTCTTCGCTGTACAGTTCTTTCGGCTTGTTGCCCGCTTCGAAACCAATGCCTAAAGAGAGGTTAAAGCCGACAGCAGCAGTTTCATCAATCACCACGATGCCATGTTCATCTGCCCAGTCGAGCATCTCTTCAGCGTAAGGGTAATGCGAGGTACGGTAGGAGTTGGCCCCAATCCAGTCCATTAATGCGTGGTCGTGCACCATCAGCACGTTATCGAATCCTTTGCCACGCAAGTCCGCATCTTCATGACGACCAAAGCCAGTAAAGTAGAACGGTTTGTGGTTAATCAGGAACTGTTCGCCCTTCACTGCCACTGACCGGATGCCGACGCGAAGCGGGTAGATATCACACTCTGTCTGGCTTTTGGCTGTGACGCACAGTTCATAGAGATAACCTTCACCCGGTTGCCAGAGGTGCGGATTCACCACTTGCAAAGTCCCGCTAGTGCCTTGTCCAGTTGCAACCACCTGTTGATCCGCATCACGCAGTTCAACGCTGACATCACCATTGGCCACCACCTGCCAGTCAACAGACGCGTGGTTACAGTCTTGCGCGACATGCGTCACCACGGTGATATCGTCCACCCAGGTGTTCGGCGTGGTGTAGAGCATTACGCTGCGATGGATCCCGGCATAGTTAAAGAAATCATGGAAGTAAGACTGCTTTTTCTTGCCGTTTTCGTCGGTAATCACCATTCCCGGCGGGATAGTCTGCCAGTTCAGTTCGTTGTTCACACAAACGGTGATACGTACACTTTTCCCGGCAATAACATACGGCGTGACATCGGCTTCAAATGGCGTATAGCCGCCCTGATGCTCCATCACTTCCTGATTATTGACCCACACTTTGCCGTAATGAGTGACCGCATCGAAACGCAGCACGATACGCTGGCCTGCCCAACCTTTCGGTATAAAGACTTCGCGCTGATACCAGACGTTGCCCGCATAATTACGAATATCTGCATCGGCGAACTGATCGTTAAAACTGCCTGGCACAGCAATTGCCCGGCTTTCTTGTAACGCGCTTTCCCACCAACGCTGATCAATTCCACAGTTTTCGCGATCCAGACTGAATGCCCACAGGCCGTCGAGTTTTTTGATTTCACGGGTTGGGGTTTCTACAGGACGTAACATAAGGGACTCCTCATTAAGATAAAAATACTGGTCAACCTTTAATCTGATTAGTTAACCAATTCTGTGTTGCACACAGTTATCTGTGAGAAACCCATGGAAGAGAAATGGAAATAAAAAGAACTGACACCGCGATCAAAAAACCAAAAACTGCAATACCCACAGCGTGATATTGATCGCATTAATCTTTAAAACGGCGTTGACAGAAGCCATAAAATAAGCAACCGAACGTTCGTTCGAGTATATTGGGAACGATAAACTCTCATGACATATGGCTACGGTGAATATTTTTGGGGGGGAATTCTCCGATCCCGGCTAGATTGTATTTTGTACAGGGAAATTAAAGTATGAAACGCGGGCACAGTTATCACCAGCCCGCGAAATGAGAGGATCAGGATGCGGTTAAGATACCGCCAATCATCGCGCGTAATCCCTGAGCAAACGACGCTTCACGCGCCAGATCTTCCGCTTCGATATCGGCCAGTACACCGTAGGTCAGATCCAGCAGTAAACGTGAAGTCATTGACGTGTTGATGTCTGGGCTTATCTCGCCTTTTTGCTGGGCATCACGCATCCGCTGGGCAACAAATTCAGTGATCGTCATATGCTTATTTTTAAGCATGGCGGCGACCTGTGGGTTACGCATCCCTTCCGCCATAATTTCGACCACCAGCGCCCGTTGCCCAAAGGCTTCATGGGTGAGAGAGACAATAGACTCGACCATATAGTCAACAAAATGAATCCCTTCAATCGGTTCCCGGAAACGGGCCAGCGCCCTCTCCTGGTCCTGTAAGATAATCGCCTGAATCAAGGCTTCTTTGGAGATGAAATGGTGATAGAGCGTCCCGGGACTAATGGCGCAGGATTTACAGATGGCTTTCATCGAGGCACTGTGAAATCCATTTTCTGAAAAAATCTCTCTGGCAGCATTGAGGATCCGGGTCCGTGTCGGTTGTGCTTCAGTCTGCATGTTATCCATCATTAAACCATTATAGTTAGCGTGAATAACTAGTTTACCGCGTTGTCAGGTGAGCGCCTATCATTGCTGTTGAATAGTGCGAAGGCACACTCTATTCGTATGCTTTTCATCCATCTATTGGTTAACCAATAGCCGTGATTTGGCTGCCAGTTGTTTAGCAGAGACGTTGATGAATTGCACACGCTATCCCGGTAAACAACACATACGGCTGTTTACCGGTTCGTTAGTGTATTAATTGAGCTCCTGTACCCCACCACCGGAGACGGTGAGAATTTGTCCGCTTACCCAGCTGGCTGCAGGCGAGCAAAGGAACAGCGCCGCGTTAGCAATATCTTGCGGTTGGCCCAGACGTCTGATCGGCGTGTGCTGTAACATTTTTTGTTCAATTTCTGGTGTAATAACGGATTTCAGGGCATCGGTTAATATTGCCCCCGGCGCAATGCCATTCACCCGAATATTTTTTTCACCCAGGTCAAATGCCATATTTCTGACCAGATGACTGGCCGCAGCTTTAGATGATGCATAGGAAGTCATGTTTATATTTTTATTTTCTGCCGCCATAGAAGTGATGGTCAGAATAACGCCACCGCCATTTTTTTCCATTTCTGGCGCAACAAGTTGTGACAGATGGAAAAAAGAAAACACATTCAGTTCATAAGCACGGCGAAAATCTGCCATTGGCATATCAAACGGTTTAGGACCACCGCCACCGGCGTTGTTAACCAGGATATCAACTTTACCCAGCTTACTGACGGCAAAGTCTGCCAGTGCAGAGAGTTCCTGTTCGGAAGTAATATCACAACGGCAGGCAAATGCCTGACCACCCAGTTGTTGAATTTCGTCTACAACATGGTTAGCTGCGTCGGCGTTAATATCACTGACCACCACAGATGCGCCAGCTGTCGCGAATGTAATGGCGATTTCTTTACCAATACCTGCACCCGCACCTGTGATGATGGCGCATTTTCCGTCGAGTCTCAGGTTGTCAGAATTAAACACATAAACCTCCTGTGAACTTCAGTAAAAATAAAAGGCACCGCCTGTGTGCCACATTTTTTATCATTAACCTTGAGGAAAGGACACTACCAGGTATAGCAGATAAAGAGAGGATTATTTCGCCGCAATGAGCCGGGCGGGAATAATAAGATTGCGTGAATGCGTCTCTTCATGGGTGATTTTTTGCATCATGCGATCCGCAAGTGTGGTACCAAGTTCCCGCGCAGGCGTGCTGGCCCAGGTAACGGGTATATCATCAAGTGTGGTTGGTGTCGCATCGGTAAATGCCGCCAGCGAAACTTGTTGCTCAAAGTAACGATCGACTCCGCTTTCCCCGCTTTGCCGCCCTGCTTTGAGCAAACCAAACCATGCCCCCATCGCAATAGTTTCGTTATAGCAAACCACAGCACTGATGGTCGGGTTATGACGTAAAAGCGCCGTGATAGCTTCCGCGGCTTGCTTCTGGCTGGATGTGCACTCCAGCACCCAATCGCTGTGAAACGGCAGGCCAAATTTTAGTAGAGTTGCACAATAGCCCCCCACCCGTTCTGCACGGGTTAATGAGGAACTTTGCCCTCCCAGCCAGGCGATCCGCTGATGCCCATTGCGAATGAGATGCTCCGTCAACAACTGTGCAGCCTGCATGTTGTCCGGGCGAACCGTATCAACATCATCAAGATAACTGGCACGGGAAGCGAAAATCACCGGGATAGCTTTTTCTTCTGCCATCCGTCGCAGGTCATCGCTGCTTCCTGCAGCCCCGGCAATTACCACACCATCCACACCCTGATTCAGTAACAGTGAAAACCGCTGTGCCAGCTGCTCGCCGTCTTTACCGCCGTGAAGCAAAAAAACCATCCGTCCCTGCGCTTCCAGAGCTTCCGTCAATCCGGCCGTCAATTCGGCGTAAAACGGCGCAGATAAATCACGGACGATCAAACCAATGACGCCGCTTTGCCCGCCGCGCAGCGCCGACGCCTGGCGATTGCGCACAAATCCCAGCTCTTCAATGGCGGCGTTAACGCGTTCTCCTGTGGCGGTAGAGATTCGCCCTTTGCCACTAAGCACCAGCGAAACGGTACTTACCGACACGCCCGCAGCCAGCGCAACATCATGAATGGTTATTTTTTTGGCGGTAGCCATGCAGATGACCTACTCCCTGATTATGTGACAGATAAAACGTTTTACCTTTTATTTATCTTATACCCGCTATTATCGTTGCGTAATGTGATTTATGCCTCACTAAAATTTGATAAAACGTTTTATCTTCTCGCGCAATTTACTGAATCCAGATTGTTCTCTACGAGGAGTCGTTTTATGACGGCGAAAACAGCACCGAAAGTCACGCTGTGGGAGTTCTTCCAGCAGTTAGGCAAAACCTTCATGTTACCCGTGGCATTATTGTCGTTCTGCGGCATTATGCTCGGCATTGGTAGTTCTCTTAGCAGCCATGATGTCATAACCCTGATCCCGGTCCTGGGCAACCCCGTGTTGCAGGCTATCTTTACCTGGATGAGTAAGATTGGCTCGTTTGCTTTTAGTTTCCTGCCTATCATGTTCTGTATCGCCATCCCGCTGGGCCTGGCACGCGAAAATAAAGGCGTAGCGGCATTCGCTGGCTTCGTCGGTTATGCGGTAATGAACCTCGCGGTAAACTTCTGGTTGACCAATAAAGGCATTATGCCAACCACGGATGCCGCGGTTCTGAAAGCCAATAACATCCAGAGCATTCTTGGGATCCAGTCGATCGATACCGGGATCCTCGGTGCGGTGATCGCCGGTATTATCGTCTGGATGCTGCATGAGCGTTTCCATAATATCCGCCTGCCGGATGCGCTGGCATTCTTCGGCGGTACGCGCTTCGTACCAATTATCTCCTCGCTGGTGATGGGCCTTATCGGCCTGGTGATTCCATTAGTCTGGCCGATTTTCGCCATGGGTATTAGCGGCTTGGGCCATATGATAAACAGCGCGGGTGATTTCGGACCGATGCTGTTTGGTACCGGTGAACGTCTGCTGTTGCCGTTTGGTCTGCATCACATTCTGGTGGCATTAATTCGCTTTACCGACGCAGGCGGCACGCAGGAAGTCTGCGGTCAAACCGTCAGCGGCGCACTGACCATCTTCCAGGCGCAATTGAGTTGCCCGACCACTCACGGTTTTTCTGAAAGCGCCACGCGTTTCCTTTCGCAAGGTAAAATGCCTGCGTTTCTCGGCGGTCTGCCAGGTGCAGCGTTAGCTATGTATCACTGCGCGCGCCCGGAAAATCGCCATAAAATTAAAGGTCTGCTGATTTCTGGCCTGATCGCCTGTGTCGTTGGCGGCACGACCGAACCGCTGGAATTCCTGTTCCTGTTCGTGGCGCCAGTTCTGTATGTCATCCACGCGCTGTTAACCGGCCTCGGCTTCACTGTCATGTCTGTGCTCGGCGTCACCATCGGTAATACCGACGGCAATATCATCGACTTCGTGGTGTTCGGTATTTTGCATGGTCTGTCAACCAAGTGGTACATGGTGCCAGTGGTGGCGGCAATCTGGTTTGTCGTTTACTACGTCATCTTCCGTTTCGCTATCACCCGCTTCAATCTGAAAACCCCGGGGCGCGATAGCGAAGTTGCCAGCTCAATCGAAAAAGCCGTTGCCGGTGCGCCGGGTAAATCAGGTTACAACGTTCCTGCAATCCTCGAAGCATTAGGCGGTGCCGACAATATTGTCAGCCTCGATAACTGCATTACCCGTCTGCGTTTGTCTGTGAAAGATATGTCGCTTGTTAATGTGCAGGCACTGAAGGACAATCGGGCAATTGGCGTAGTACAACTTAATCAACATAACCTGCAGGTTGTTATCGGGCCACAAGTTCAGTCAGTAAAAGATGAAATGGCCGGTCTGATGCATACTGTCCAGGCATAAGGATAAGATATGTTCGATTTTTCAAAGGTCGTGGATCGTCATGGCACATGGTGTACACAGTGGGATTATGTCGCTGACCGTTTCGGCACTGCTGACCTGTTACCGTTCACGATTTCAGACATGGATTTTGCCACTGCCCCCTGCATTATCGAGGCGCTGAATCAGCGCCTGATGCACGGCGTATTTGGCTACAGCCGCTGGAAAAACGATGAGTTTCTCGCGGCTATTGCCCACTGGTTTTCCACCCAGCATTACACCGCAATTGATACGCAGACGGTGGTGTATGGCCCTTCTGTCATCTATATGGTTTCAGAACTGATTCGTCAGTGGTCTGAAACAGGTGAAGGCGTGGTGATCCACACGCCCGCCTATGACGCATTTTACAAGGCCATTGAAGGTAACCAGCGCACAGTAATGCCCGTTGCTTTAGAGAAGCAGGCTGACGACTGGTTTTGCGATATGGGCAAGCTGGAAGCCGTGTTGGCGAAACCAGAATGTAAAATTATGCTCCTGTGTAGCCCACAGAATCCTACCGGGAAAGTGTGGACGTGCGATGAGCTGGAGATCATGGCTGACCTGTGCGAGCGTCATGGTGTGCGGGTTATTTCCGATGAAATCCATATGGATATGGTCTGGGGCGAGCAGCCGCATATTCCCTGGAGTAATGTGGCGCGGGGAGACTGGGCGTTGCTGACGTCGGGCTCGAAAAGTTTCAATATTCCCGCGCTGACCGGTGCTTACGGGATTATAGAAAATAGCAGCAGCCGTGATGCCTATTTATCGGCACTGAAAGGACGTGATGGGCTTTCTTCCCCTTCGGTACTGGCGTTAACTGCCCATATCGCCGCCTATCAGCAAGGTGCACCGTGGCTGGATGCCTTACGAGTCTATCTGAAAGATAACCTGACGTATATCTCAGATAAAATGAACGCCGCGTTTCCTGAACTCAACTGGCAGATCCCGCAATCCACTTATCTGGCCTGGCTTGATCTACGTCCGTTGAATATTGACGACAACGCGTTGCAAAAAGCGCTTATCGAGCAAGAAAAAGTCGCGATCATGCCGGGGTATACCTATGGTGAAGAAGGTCGTGGTTTTGTCCGTCTCAATGCCGGCTGCCCACGTTCGAAACTGGAAAAAGGTGTGGCTGGATTAATAAACGCCATCCGCGCTGTTCGCTAACCCCAATTGCGCAACGTAAAAAATCGTTGCGCAATCGTGGATTTTTACCCTGCTTTGTTTTTATAATGGTGCGCACTTTTATATTCAGAAAAAGAGTGCGACCATGATTGATACCACCCTGCCATTAACTGATATCCATCGCCACCTTGATGGCAACATTCGTCCCCAGACCATTCTTGAACTTGGCCGCCAGTATAATATCTCGCTTCCTGCACAATCCCTGGAAACACTGATTCCCCACGTTCAGGTCATTGCCAACGAACCCGATCTGGTGAGCTTTCTGACCAAACTTGACTGGGGCGTTAAAGTTCTCGCCTCTCTTGATGCCTGTCGCCGCGTGGCATTTGAAAACATTGAAGATGCAGCCCGTCACGGCCTGCACTATGTCGAGCTGCGTTTTTCACCAGGCTACATGGCAATGGCACATCAGCTGCCTGTAGCGGGTGTTGTCGAAGCGGTGATCGATGGCGTACGTGAAGGTTGCCGCACCTTTGGTGTGCAGGCGAAGCTTATCGGCATTATGAGCCGGACCTTCGGCGAAGCCGCCTGTCAGCAAGAGCTGGAGGCCTTTTTAGCCCACCGTGACCAGATTACCGCACTTGATTTAGCCGGTGATGAACTTGGTTTCCCGGGAAGTCTGTTCCTTTCTCACTTCAACCGCGCGCGTGATGCGGGCTGGCATATTACCGTCCATGCAGGCGAAGCTGCCGGGCCGGAAAGCATCTGGCAGGCGATTCGTGAACTGGGTGCGGAGCGTATTGGACATGGCGTAAAAGCCATTGAAGATCGGGCGCTGATGGATTTTCTCGCCGAGCAACAAATTGGTATTGAATCCTGTCTGACCTCCAATATTCAGACCAGCACCGTAGCAGAGCTGGCTGCACATCCGCTGAAAACGTTCCTTGAGCATGGCATTCGTGCCAGCATTAACACTGACGATCCCGGCGTACAGGGAGTGGATATCATTCACGAATATACCGTTGCCGCGCCAGCTGCTGGGTTATCCCGCGAGCAAATCCGCCAGGCACAGATTAATGGTCTGGAAATGGCTTTCCTCAGCGCTGAGGAAAAACGCGCACTGCGAGAAAAAGTCGCCGCGAAGTAACAAAATGGATGGTGCAAATTGCACCATCCATTTTTCATGCAAGGCACAAAGTCGCGCGATGTTTGGCGGATTCGATGCCCAGCTCAATCAACTCCATTACCTGGATTGCCTGGCTTGCCGGAACCGGATTTTCACCATCGCCATTTAACGCATCACGAATAGCCGCATAGTAAGCCGGATAATTCCCAGGCACCGTCAACAGCGTTTCTTCGACACGTTCCTCACCTTCCACGCGGGTAAGTACGCCATCACGCATATCGTAGCCCCAGTCTTCCTGCGGTAGACGCTCGCCATTTTTCAGACGTTCTTCCTGTGGATCGAGGCCATATTTCACATAACTGCCTCGGGATCCATGCACGATATACCGTGCTGACTCAGCGGCTGCCAGCATGGTACCGTGTAAAATGACTCGCCGCTGTGGATAGGACAAGATGGCGTGGAAATAATCGGTCGACTGCGCTCCGGGCCGTAACTGTGCCAAATCTACCGTCATGCTGACCGGTAAACCAAAAAGCGTAATGGCCTGATCAAGAAGATGTGGTGCTAAATCGTACCAGATACCGCTGCCTGGGCCGCCCTGTTCACGCCAACGATCGCGCACCTGCGGACGGAAGCGGTCAAAATGAGACTCAAAGTAAGCAACTTCACCCAGCACGCCTTCCGCGAGTAAACCTTTTAGCGTCAAGAAATCGCTATCCCAGCGACGGTTATGGAATACAGACAGCACACGCCCCAGGCTTTTTGCCAGCGCATCCAGCTCTCGCGCTTGTGACAGTGTCACGGTAAAGGGTTTATCAACGACCACATGTTTACCCGCCTCAAGCGCCGCTTTGGCTAACGGGAAATGGGTATCGTTGGGTGTAGGAATGACAATCAGGTCTATGTTGGGATCGTTAAACAGATGCTTCGGCTCAGAGACAACCGTAACCGTTGGCCAGTCGGCTTTTACTTTTGTTTCATCACTGCTGGAGATTACCGCCAGTTCCAGCCCGGGCGTGCCCGCAATCAGGGGCGCATGGAAGGTTTTGCTCGCATAACCATACCCAATCAACCCAACACGGATGTTGTCGCTCATGTCATTGCCTCTCATTGAAGTATGATGGCTATTTGACACTATCCTTTACCCACGCTCAACAGTTTAATAACCTGCCAGCAATAAGGGATGTTGTTTAACTTAAGTCAAAAAAATAGCGAATTTTCCAACGACAAAAGCTAAATATCGCAAAAACCTCAGTAAAAATCTTGCTGGAGCTATTATTGCTAAGTAACATTTACCCCCTGAAGTTAATGGATCAATCAAGAGAGATGTGGGCTGTAATGAATCGTCTTATTGAATTAACAGGTTGGATCGTTCTTGTCGTTTCAGTCATTCTTCTTGGCGTGGCGAGTCACATTGACAACTATCAGCCACCTGAACAGAGTGCTTCGGTACAACACAAGTAAGCTCTGCACTTGTGGAGCGACATGCTGCCCGTCCGGGTGCATGTTTTCACTTGTCGGATATTAAACCAGGAATTTATTATCTTGTTCGATGTTGTTGGTGATTGTCAGGGATAGTAAAGCGCGTTACTCTTTTCAGAGCAGTTTTTCATCCCTGAATATTTGCCATCAGCGCATTCTTATTATTGTAATAACACAAGCGTTCACTTTTGGTGAAATTTTATCATCACTAATAATACCTACCCCTTTGGTATTAATTATTTTATGGACCTTTTATGACTGTTCAGGACTACTTATTAAAATTTCGCAAAATCAGTTCACTCGAAAGTCTGGAAAAACTCTACGACCATCTTAATTACACCCTGACGGACGATCAGGAACTGATCAATATGTATCGTGCTGCCGATCACCGTCGCGCAGAGCTGGTTTCTGGCGGGCGTTTGTTTGACCTCGGCCAGGTACCGAAGTCCGTCTGGCACTATGTCCAATAAAGAAAGTAGCGATCGGTTATAAAAGCCTTATAATAACGCCCCTAAAATTAGATTTGCCTGTTTGCGTCGCTATTCTGGAGAACCTATGACCACCACAACGCCACAACGTATTGGAGGCTGGTTGCTTGGCCCGTTGGCCTGGCTTTTAGTCGCTCTGTTGAGTACGACGCTGGCGTTGTTGCTGTATACCGCTGCGTTATCTTCTCCGCAAACATTTCAAACGCTCGGCGGACAAGCACTGACGACACAAATCTTATGGGGCGTTTCTTTTATTACCGCTATCGCCATGTGGTATTACACACTGTGGTTGACCATCGCTTTCTTTAAACGTCGGCGTTGTGTTCCTAAACACTATATTATCTGGCTGCTTATTTCCGTATTGCTGGCAGTAAAAGCATTCGCTTTTTCACCCGTGGAAGATGGCATAGCCGTTCGCCAGTTGCTGTTTACTTTGTTGGCAACCGCATTGATCGTCCCCTATTTCAAACGCTCGTCGCGGGTAAAAGCGACGTTTGTGAATCCGTAATAACCTTACAGTTAACCTGTTGTCGCCTGCTCTGGATTAACGGATAATAGGCGGCTTTTTTATTTCAGGCCGAAAAATGACTGACTACCTGTTACTGTTTGTCGGAACTGTACTGGTCAATAACTTTGTACTGGTCAAGTTTCTCGGTCTCTGTCCGTTTATGGGGGTTTCCAAAAAACTGGAAACCGCGATGGGCATGGGGCTGGCAACAACGTTTGTGATGACGCTGGCGTCTATTTGCGCCTGGCTTATCGATACGTGGATTTTGATCCCACTTAATCTGATTTACCTGCGCACCCTGGCATTTATTCTGGTGATTGCTGTGGTCGTGCAGTTCACCGAGATGGTGGTGCGCAAAACCAGCCCGGTGCTTTACCGTCTGCTGGGGATTTTTTTGCCGCTTATCACCACCAACTGTGCAGTGCTCGGCGTGGCGTTGCTGAATATCAATCTCGGGCACAATTTCTTGCAGTCGGCGCTGTACGGTTTTTCCGCCGCTGTCGGTTTCTCGCTGGTGATGGTGCTCTTCGCCGCCATCCGCGAACGCCTTGCTGTGGCTGATGTCCCGGCACCTTTTCGCGGTAATGCCATTGCGTTAATTACCGCAGGTCTTATGTCTCTGGCCTTTATGGGCTTTAGTGGTTTGGTGAAGTTGTAATGAATGCTATCTGGATTGCCGTTGCCGCCGTGAGCCTGCTGGGCCTGGCGTTTGGCGCCATTCTGGGTTATGCCTCCCGCCGTTTTGCGGTGGAAGACGATCCGGTCGTTGAGAAAATTGACGAAATCTTACCGCAGAGCCAGTGTGGTCAGTGCGGTTATCCCGGCTGTCGCCCCTACGCGGAAGCCATCAGCTGTAACGGTGAAAAAATCAACCGTTGCGCCCCAGGTGGCGAAGCTGTGATGCTAAAAATTGCCGAGTTGCTTAATGTCGAGCCGCAGCCGCTGGATGGCGAAGCGCAAGAGCTAACGCCTGCGCGGATGGTGGCGGTTATTGATGAAAATAACTGTATTGGCTGCACTAAATGTATTCAGGCTTGTCCGGTAGACGCCATCGTTGGCGCTACCCGTGCCATGCATACGGTAATGAGTGATCTCTGTACGGGCTGCAATTTATGTGTTGATCCGTGCCCGACGCACTGCATCTCGTTGCAACCGGTCGCAGAAACACCTGACTCCTGGAAATGGGATCTGAACACCATTCCCGTGCGTATCATTCCCGTGGAACACCATGCTTAAGTTATTCTCTGCATTCAGAAAAAATAAAATCTGGGATTTCAACGGCGGCATCCATCCACCGGAGATGAAAACCCAGTCCAACGGTACACCCCTGCGCCAGGTACCACTGGCGCAGCGTTTTGTTATTCCACTGAAACAGCATATTGGCGCTGAAGGTGAGTTGTGCGTTAGCGTCGGCGATAAAGTATTGCGCGGCCAGCCGCTTACCCGTGGTCGCGGCAAAATGCTGCCTGTTCACGCGCCCACCTCGGGTACCGTTACGGCTATTGCGCCCCACTCTACGGCTCATCCTTCAGCTTTAGCTGAATTAAGCGTGATTATTGATGCCGATGGTGAAGACTGCTGGATCCCGCGCGACGGCTGGGCCGATTATCGCACTCGCAGTCGCGAAGAGTTAATCGAGCGCATACATCAGTTTGGTGTAGCCGGGCTGGGCGGTGCAGGATTCCCGACAGGCGTTAAATTGCAGGGTGGCGGAGATAAGATTGAAACGTTGATTATCAACGCGGCTGAGTGCGAGCCGTACATTACCGCCGATGACCGTTTGATGCAGGATTGCGCGGCTCAGGTCGTAGAGGGTATTCGCATTCTTGCGCATATTCTGCAGCCACGCGAAATTCTTATCGGCATTGAAGATAACAAACCGCAGGCGATTTCCATGCTGCGCGCGGTGCTGGCGGACTCTAACGATATTTCTCTGCGGGTGATTCCAACCAAATATCCTTCTGGCGGTGCTAAACAATTAACCTACATTCTGACCGGGAAGCAGGTTCCACATGGCGGGCGTTCATCCGATATCGGCGTATTAATGCAAAACGTCGGCACTGCTTATGCAGTGAAACGTGCCGTTATTGATGGCGAGCCGATTACCGAGCGTGTTGTAACCCTGACTGGCGAAGCAATCGCTCGCCCGGGCAACGTCTGGGCACGGCTGGGGACGCCAGTGCGTCATTTATTGAATGATGCCGGATTCTGCCCCTCTGCCGATCAAATGGTGATTATGGGTGGCCCGCTAATGGGCTTTACCTTGCCATGGCTGGATGTCCCGGTCGTAAAGATTACCAACTGTCTGTTGGCTCCCTCTGCCAATGAACTTGGCGAACCACAGGAAGAACAAAGCTGCATCCGGTGTAGCGCCTGTGCTGACGCCTGCCCTGCGGATCTTTTGCCGCAACAGTTGTACTGGTTCAGCAAAGGTCAGCAACACGATAAAGCTACCACGCATAACATTGCTGATTGCATTGAATGTGGGGCTTGCGCGTGGGTTTGCCCGAGCAATATTCCCCTGGTGCAATATTTCCGTCAGGAAAAAGCTGAAATTGCGGCTATTCGTCAGGAAGAAAAGCGCGCCGCAGAAGCCAAAGCGCGTTTCGAAGCGCGCCAGGCTCGTCTGGAGCGCGAAAAAGCGGCTCGCCTTGAACGACATAAGAGCGCAGCCGTTCAACCTGCAGCCAAAGATAAAGATGCGATTGCTGCCGCTCTGGCGCGGGTGAAAGAGAAACAGGCCCAGGCTACACAGCCTATTGTGATTAAAGCGGGCGAACGCCCGGATAACAGTGCAATTATTGCAGCACGGGAAGCCCGTAAAGCGCAAGCCAGAGCGAAACAGGCAGAACTGCAGCAAACTAACGACGCAGCAACCGTTGCTGATCCACGTAAAACTGCCGTTGAAGCAGCTATCGCCCGCGCCAAAGCGCGCAAGCTGGAACAGCAACAGGCTAATGCGGAACCAGAAGAACAGGTCGATCCGCGCAAAGCCGCCGTCGAAGCCGCTATTGCCCGTGCCAAAGCGCGCAAGCTGGAACAGCAACAGTCTAATGCGGAACCAGAAGAACAGGTTGATCCGCGCAAAGCCGCCGTCGAAGCCGCTATTGCCCGAGCCAAAGCGCGCAAACTGGAACAGCAACAGGCTAATGCGGAACCAGAAGAACAGGTTGATCCGCGCAAAGCCGCCGTCGAAGCCGCTATTGCCCGTGCCAAAGCGCGCAAGCTGGAACAGCAACAGACTAACGCAGAACCAGAAGAACAGGTTGATCCGCGCAAAGCGGCAGTTGCCGCGGCTATTGCCCGCGCTCAGGCCAAAAAAGCCGCCCAGCAGAAGGTTGTAAACGAGGACTAAATGGTATTCAGAATAGCTAGCTCCCCTTATACCCATAACCAGCGCCAGACATCGCGCATTATGCTGTTGGTGTTGCTCGCAGCCGTGCCAGGAATCGCAGCGCAACTGTGGTTTTTTGGTTGGGGTACTCTCGTTCAGATCCTGTTGGCATCGGTTAGTGCTCTGTTAGCCGAAGCTCTCGTACTCAAACTACGCAAGCAGTCGGTAGCCGCAACGTTGAAAGATAACTCAGCATTGCTGACAGGCTTATTGCTGGCGGTAAGTATTCCCCCCCTCGCGCCATGGTGGATGGTCGTGCTGGGTACGGTGTTTGCGGTGATCATCGCTAAACAGTTGTATGGCGGTCTGGGGCAAAACCCGTTTAATCCGGCAATGATTGGTTATGTGGTCTTACTGATCTCCTTCCCGGTGCAGATGACCAGCTGGTTACCGCCACATGAAATTGCGGTCAACATCCCTGGTTTTATCGACGCCATACAGGTTATTTTCAGCGGACATACCGCCAGTGGTGGTGATATGAACACACTACGCTTAGGTATTGATGGCATTAGTCAGGCGACACCGCTGGATACATTTAAAACCTCTGTCCGTGCCGGTCATTCGGTTGAACAGATTATGCAATATCCGATCTACAGCGGTATTCTGGCGGGCGCTGGTTGGCAATGGGTAAATCTCGCCTGGCTGGCTGGCGGCCTGTGGTTGCTATGGCAGAAAGCGATTCGCTGGCATATTCCCCTCAGCTTCTTAGTAACGCTGGCGTTATGCGCAACGTTGGGCTGGTTGTTCTCACCAGAAACACTGGCAGCACCGCAAATTCATCTGCTGTCTGGTGCGACCATGCTCGGCGCATTCTTTATTTTGACTGACCCGGTTACCGCTTCTACGACCAATCGTGGTCGTCTTATTTTCGGCGCGCTGGCGGGCTTATTAGTCTGGTTGATCCGCAGTTTCGGCGGCTATCCTGACGGCGTGGCTTTTGCCGTCCTGCTGGCGAACATCACGGTTCCTCTGATCGATTACTACACGCGTCCGCGCGTCTACGGCCATCGCAAAGGGTAAACCATGCTGAAAACTATCCGAAAACACGGCATTACGTTAGCGCTATTTGCAGCGGGTTCAACAGGGTTAACTGCGGCCATCAACCAGATGACCAAAACGACGATTGCTGAACAGGCCAGTCTGCAACAAGAGGCATTATTTGATCAGGTGCTGCCAGCCGAACGCTATAACAATGCGCTGGCACAGAGTTGCTATCTGGTAACTGCGCCAGAGTTAGGTAAAGGTGAGCATCGGGTTTACATCGCCAAACAGGATGACAAACCGGTAGCCGCCGTTCTGGAAGCAACCGCGCCAGATGGCTATTCCGGTGCGATTCAGCTGCTGGTGGGAGCCGATTTTAACGGCACGGTACTTGGCACGCGCGTGACAGAGCACCACGAAACGCCAGGGCTTGGCGATAAAATCGAACTGCGCCTTTCTGACTGGATCACCCATTTTGCGGGTAAAAAAATCAGTGGTGCGGATGATGCGCACTGGGCGGTGAAGAAAGATGGTGGTGATTTCGACCAGTTCACCGGCGCGACGATTACTCCCCGCGCGGTGGTTAATGCGGTAAAACGCGCCGGATTGTACGCTCAGACGTTACCGGCACAACTTTCTCAACTTCCTGCCTGTGGAGAATAAAGCGTGAGCGAAATTAAAGACGTTATTGTTCAGGGGTTGTGGAAAAACAACTCTGCGCTGGTCCAGTTGCTCGGCCTTTGTCCTCTGTTGGCGGTCACGTCCACTGCCACTAACGCTCTGGGTTTAGGACTTGCGACTACGCTGGTACTGACGCTGACCAACCTGACCATTTCGACGCTGCGTCACTGGACGCCAGCCGAGATCCGCATTCCCATTTACGTGATGATCATCGCCTCGGTGGTCAGCGCTGTACAGATGCTGATCAACGCCTACGCCTTTGGCCTGTATCAATCATTAGGGATTTTTATTCCGCTGATTGTCACTAACTGTATCGTTGTGGGCCGCGCTGAAGCCTTCGCCTCCAAAAAAGGTCCGGCGCTTTCGGCACTGGACGGCTTTTCAATTGGTATGGGCGCAACCTGCGCCATGTTCGTGCTGGGTTCACTACGCGAAATTATCGGCAATGGCACATTGTTTGACGGTGCAGATGCGCTGTTAGGTAGCTGGGCAAAAGTATTACGCGTGGAAATTTTCCACACCGACTCCCCTTTCCTGCTGGCGATGCTGCCTCCAGGTGCATTTATTGGCCTGGGACTGATGCTGGCAGGAAAATACCTGATTGATGAAAGAATGAAAAAGCGCCGTGCTGAAGCAACTGCCGAACGTGCATTGCCAAACGGTGAAACAGGGAATGTCTGATGAACAAAGCAAAACGCCTGGAGATCCTCACTCGCCTGCGTGAGAACAATCCTCATCCCACCACCGAGCTTAATTTCAGTTCGCCTTTTGAATTGCTGATTGCCGTACTGCTTTCCGCTCAGGCGACCGATGTCAGTGTTAATAAGGCGACGGCGAAACTCTACCCGGTGGCGAATACGCCTGCAGCGATGCTTGAACTGGGCGTTGAAGGGGTGAAAACCTATATCAAAACGATTGGGCTTTATAACAGCAAAGCAGAAAATATCATCAAAACCTGCCGTATCTTGCTGGAGCAGCATAATGGCGAGGTTCCGGAAGATCGTGCTGCGCTTGAAGCCCTGCCCGGCGTAGGTCGTAAAACAGCCAACGTCGTATTAAACACTGCATTCGGCTGGCCGACTATTGCTGTCGACACGCACATTTTCCGCGTTTGTAATCGTACTCAATTTGCGCCGGGGAAAAACGTCGAACAGGTAGAAGAAAAGCTACTGAAAGTGGTTCCGGCAGAGTTTAAAGTCGACTGCCACCATTGGTTGATCCTGCACGGGCGTTATACCTGCATTGCCCGCAAGCCCCGCTGTGGCTCTTGTATTATTGAAGATCTTTGTGAATACAAAGAGAAAGTTGACATCTGAAGAAAAGGGGTAACACCGATTACCCCATTGATAACCTTTCTTTATCCTCTTTTAAAACATCTTTTTAACGTGAATGATGCCATTGCTTAGCGTTATCATCAGGTAATCCGTTTGCGGATAACCAAAAATGCAGGTTAATTGTTTTTTTAATAGCGAAATTTTCTATTCATTCGTGATCAAGATCACGATGCTGTCGCAATGTAAAAACATTGCAAGAATCAGGTTAAAATCATTTAAATTTACACACGCAACAAATATTGACCTACAAAACATTACACTGGCTATTTTTCAGAAACTGGACTATCTCACTAGTAAAAACGCTAAATAGCAGAACATATCGCCGTTAAGCCATCACCCCCCTCTCAGTGCAGTGAAAAAATCTGCCGTTACGTTTTTTGAAAAATTTAACGCTGGATAACATTTCCCGGAATGGTTGAATTCCCCGCCTCAGTTATATGTAACAGATTATTACAAAGGACTTGTCTGAAAGTGCAAGATAGTGAACATTACCTGCCGTTTCCCCTCCCACTATAACAATTGCGCGTATGTTTTTTAGACATAACGCGAGAAAGCACCCCCGTTAATATGGGATGTAAAAAAAGAGGTAAAAGTGTCCACTGCAAACCAAAAACCAACTGAAAGCGTCAGTTTGAACGCTTTCAAACAACCGAAGGCGTTCTATCTCATCTTCTCGATTGAGTTATGGGAACGTTTTGGTTATTACGGCCTACAAGGAATTATGGCTGTTTACCTGGTTAAACAACTGGGTATGTCTGAAGCGGATTCAATCACCCTTTTCTCTTCCTTTAGTGCCCTGGTTTATGGTCTGGTCGCTATCGGCGGCTGGTTAGGTGACAAGGTACTGGGTACTAAACGCGTAATTATGCTCGGCGCTATTGTGCTGGCGATTGGTTATGCTCTGGTTGCCTGGTCTGGTCACGACGCCGGTATCGTTTATATGGGTATGGCGGCTATTGCGGTCGGTAACGGCCTGTTTAAAGCTAACCCGTCTTCTCTGCTTTCTACATGCTATGAGAAAAACGACCCGCGTCTGGACGGTGCATTCACCATGTACTACATGTCCGTCAACATCGGCTCTTTCTTCTCTATGATTGCTACGCCGTGGCTGGCCGCGAAATACGGCTGGAGTGTTGCGTTTGCGTTGAGCGTTGTAGGCCTGCTGATCACTATCGTTAACTTCGCCTTCTGCCAACGCTGGGTTAAACAGTACGGTTCAAAACCAGACTTCGAGCCTATCAACTACCGTAACCTGCTGCTGACCATTATTGGTGTTGTGGCACTGATCGCTATCGCCACCTGGCTGCTGCACAATCAGGAAGTTGCGCGTATGGCGCTGGGCGTTGTTGCCTTCGGTATCGTGGTTATCTTCGGTAAAGAAGCCTTCGCGATGAAAGGTGCTGCGCGTCGTAAAATGATCGTTGCCTTCATCCTGATGCTCGAAGCCATTATCTTCTTCGTGCTGTACAGCCAGATGCCAACGTCACTGAACTTCTTTGCGATTCGTAACGTTGAGCACTCCATTCTGGGTCTGGCCGTAGAACCTGAGCAGTATCAGGCACTGAACCCGTTCTGGATCATCATCGGTAGTCCGATTCTGGCCGCTATCTATAACAAGATGGGCGATACCCTGCCGATGCCAACCAAGTTTGCAATCGGCATGGTGATGTGTTCTGGTGCGTTCCTGATTCTGCCGCTGGGTGCGAAATTCGCGTCTGACGCTGGTATCGTGTCTGTAAGCTGGCTGGTCGCAAGCTATGGCCTGCAGAGCATCGGGGAACTGATGATCTCTGGTCTGGGTCTGGCAATGGTTGCACAACTCGTTCCGCAGCGTCTGATGGGCTTCATTATGGGTAGCTGGTTCCTGACCACTGCCGGTGCAAACCTGATTGGTGGTTATGTTGCGGGTATGATGGCTGTGCCGGATAACGTTACCGACCCGCTGATGTCACTGGAAGTTTATGGTCGCGTATTCTTGCAGATTGGTGTCGCTACTGCCATTATTGCAGTACTGATGCTGCTGACCGCGCCTAAACTGCACCGTATGACGCAGGATGACGCTGCAGACAAAGCGGCGAAAGCTGCTGTAGCGTAAAATTCAGGGAAACTCTTTTACAAGCCGCTAACTTTTCGTTAGCGGCTTTTTTTTTGTTCAGCAACGCACTACCATACTTTAAACCACAGACAAAAGGAGTTACCGATGAAATTGTTCTACAAACCGGGTGCCTGCTCTCTCGCTTCCCATATCACCCTGCGTGAGAGCGGAAAGGATTTTACCCTCGTCAGTGTGGATTTAATGAAAAAACGTCTCGAAAACGGTGACGATTACTTTGTCGTTAACCCTAAGGGGCAGGTGCCTGCATTGCTGCTGGATGACGGTACTTTGCTGACGGAAGGCGTAGCGATTATGCAGTATCTTGCCGACAGCGTCCCCGACCGCCAGTTGCTGGCACCGGTAAACAGTATTTCCCGCTATAAAACCATCGAATGGCTGAATTACATCGCCACCGAGCTGCATAAAGGTTTCACACCTCTGTTTCGCCCTGATACACCGGAAGAGTACAAACCGACAGTTCGCGCGCAGCTGGAGAAGAAGCTGCAATATGTGAACGAGGCACTGAAGGATGAGCACTGGATCTGCGGGCAAAGATTTACAATTGCTGATGCCTATCTGTTTACGGTTCTGCGCTGGGCATACGCGGTGAAACTGAATCTGGAAGGGTTAGAGCACATTGCAGCATTTATGCAACGTATGGCTGAACGTCCGGAAGTACAAGACGCGCTGTCAGCGGAAGGCTTAAAGTAATATCCATCGGCCCACAGGTCGTTGTGGGCCGAAATGAGATATTTCAGAGCTTTGTTGCGCTGAAGTAATGTTCTGGTTTGGCAATACGATCCTGAGCAGCCACCACTTGCAGCTCATATTCCTGCATTGCTTTGGTGGTCACCATGATTTCGTAGACTGCAGCGGTCACATGTTCCAGCGCCTCCTGCAGCGTTGCCCCCTGAAGCAGTTTCACCAGCAGTAAACCGCTCGTCACATCACCAACACCTACCGGCTGGCGCATACCAAAATCCACCAGCGGACGGCTGATATGCCAGGCTTCATCGGCGGTGACCAGCAGCATTTCAAAACGGTCACGGCTGTAGCCAGCTCGCGCCAGGTGTTTAACCAACACAATTTGTGGCCCTTGCGCAATGAGTTCGCGCGCTGCCAGAACCGCTTCTTCGACGTTATTTACCGCATGCTCACAGAGTATTTCCAGCTCAACCAGATTCGGCGCAATGATATCGCTGGCAGGCAAACCGTGCCGCACATGAAACTCTGCGACACCCGGTGCAACGATACAGCCTTTTTCCGGATGACCCATTACCGGATCGCAAAAATATTTCGCCTGCGGATTCGCGGCTTTCACCTGACGGACGATACCGAGGATATGTTCACCCTGCTCCGCCGATCCCAGATAGCCACTTAACACGGCATCACAGGTGTGTAATTTATCAATGGCGGCAATGCCTTGCACAATTTCGGTTAAATGGCTGGGCGGCATCACGCAGCCAGTCCATTTGCCGTATTGGGTGTGATTAGAAAATTGAACGGTGTTCAGTGGCCAGACGTTCGCGCCCAGACGGCGCATCGGAAACTCTGCCGCACTGTTACCCGCATGACCATAAACAACGTGAGACTGGATAGCGAGAATATTTTTCATCATGTTCCCTGTATAAAAACCAGGGGGAGTGATTTCTCACTCCCCCTTTCCACTTAATGCATTATTTCCAGCAAATCAGACAGTAATTCTTTTTACCGCGACGCAGTAAGGTAAAACGACCAAACAGACGATCTTCTTCTTTAAAGAAGTATTCAGGATCGGACTGTTTTTCACCGTTAATGGTGATGGCATTGGAGGCGATAGTTTTACGTGCCTGACCACGGGAAGGTTGCAGTTCAGAATCGACCAGTGCCTGCATCAGGTCTGCGCCCTTTTCCATCTCAACCATCGGTACGCCGTCCTGCGCCAGCTGTTCGAAGTCCGCTTCACTCAGCGCACTCAAAGAACCGCTGAACAGGCATTCGGTAATACGTTTTGCCGCCTGTAAACCTTCTTCACCGTGAACCAGACGAGTCACCTGCTCCGCCAGTACATACTGGGCGCGCGGTGCTTTACCGCTGTTTTTATCTTCTTCTTCCAGGGCGTTGATCTCTTCAATGCTCATAAAGGTGAAGAACTTCAGGAAGCGGTAAACGTCGGCATCCGCAGTGTTGATCCAGAACTGGTAGAATTTGTACGGGCTGGTTTTCTTCGGATCCAACCAGACTGCGCCGCCTTCAGTTTTACCAAATTTGGTGCCATCTGCTTTAGTGATCAGCGGAACGGTCAGGCCAAACACCTGATTCTGATGCAGACGACGGGTCAGGTCGATACCAGAAGTGATGTTACCCCACTGGTCAGAACCACCAATTTGCAGCACCACACCGTACTGTTTGTTCAGACAGGCGAAGTCATAACCCTGCAACAGGTTGTAGGAAAACTCAGTGAACGAAATCCCCTGATCTTCACGGTTGAGACGCTGCTTAACCGCTTCTTTGTTGATCATCTGGTTAACGGAGAAGTGTTTGCCAATATCGCGCAGGAAGGTCAGCACATTCATATTGCCGAACCAGTCATAGTTGTTCGCCGCGATAGCAGAGTTTTCTCCACAGTCGAAATCGAGGAACGGGGCAACCTGCTTACGGATTTTGTCCACCCACTCCTGAACAGTTTCTTCGGTGTTCAGCTTACGCTCGGCAGCTTTGAAGCTCGGGTCGCCAATCAGACCCGTCGCGCCGCCTACCAGCGCAACCGGCTTGTGGCCCGCCTGCTGGAAGCGTTTCAGGCATAACAATGGAACAAGATGCCCCAAATGCAAGCTGTCAGCGGTAGGATCGAAGCCGCAATAGAGCGCGATCGGGCCTTGCGCCAGTCGCTCTGCTAACGCTTCCTCGTCCGTCACCTGGGCTACCAGCCCCCGCTCTTGCAATTGTTTAATCAAGTTACTGCTTGCCATCAAAATCTCCATGTATATAACGACTGCACCTTTGCCGGTACACGACTTTTCGCCAGATGCGAAAGAGACATAGAATAAAGTGCCAGAATCAGGAGTACCAGCGATTAAAGCAAGATTTTTGCATCTTTTCAGGGTGCAAGACGATCAATCTTCCACGCATCATTTTCTCGCTGGTACAAAAAGCGGTCATGCAGGCGATGCTCACCGCCCTGCCAGAACTCAATCTGTTCAAGGCTGACGCGAAAACCGCCCCAAAAGCTCGGCAATGGCACTTCGCCCTGTTGAAACTTCTGCTTCAGCTCCAGGAATTTACTTTCAAGGATACCGCGGGCAGAAATGCGACTGGACTGCTTCGAAACCCATGCACCAATCTGGCTATCACGCGGGCGGCTATGAAAATATTTCATCACTTCGAGAGTCGAAAGTCGTTCTGCTTTACCGATCACCATCACCTGGCGTTCAAGGGTATGCCACGGGAACAGCAGGCTAACGCGCGGATTATTTTCAATTTGATGTGCTTTACGGCTACCGAGGTTGGTGTAAAACACCATGCCTTTTTCGTCGTAATGTTTGAGTAAAACGATGCGTTGATAAGGCTGAGCATGTTCATCCACGGTAGCGACCACCATCGCGGTAGGGTCTGCCAGTTTGGCTTCACACGCCTGAGAGAGCCAACGTTCAAAAAGGGTTAATGGATCGGCGGGAAGATCGCGACGGCGTAACCCGCCTTTGGTGTATTCACGGCGCAGATGCGCGATTTGCTGCAATTCGTCGTTATCAGACATGGTTTTCTTTACGGATTGTCAGTGGGTGACGCTATTGTGCGCCGCCCCTGGAAAAATCTCAACGCTGTGGATTTTGTAACTGACAGTTATTCAATACGATGCGGTCGCGTTTATAGACAGTCGCTTCATCGCCTTTCGACCAGAAAACATAGATTCCGTCAGTGTAACGTGCACCAGACGCTGAAATGCCCTGTTTGAGATGCAGTAGTTGATTATCGTAAACAAAACTGACTTCCTGGCGCGGATTATTCAGTTTGACCGTCAACGGTTTTTCATCACACTGGTATTCCAGCGTAGCGGTTTGCATGTGCTCAACCAGTTGATTGAACGCGCTACAGCCGGTGAGAAGCACCGGCAAACAGATCAGTAACAGTTTTTTCATAGACATTTCCCGAAGACTTTCCTGGTCTGGAGGGCAATACGCCCTCCCTAACGTTCCAAGTGTAACGGCAGACGCGGTAAGAAAAATTCAGTTAACTCTGATATCACGGGTTAGCAGGGAAAATAGCCCCCAGTACCGTCTCCTGGCTTGCGCCAGTGACGGAAGGCAGATTTCCTGGTAATCCCGCCAGCGTCCGCCAGGCAAGCCAGGCGAAAGCCAATGCTTCCATGTCATCGCCACTAATGCCAACGGCATCGGTGGTGGTGACTTCTGTGCCTGGCAGTAATGCCGCCAGACGCGCCATGAGTAGCGGATTACGACTACCTCCACCACATACCATCAATCGTTCGCAGCCACCGCTCAACAAAACTTGTTCAGAAATGGTCACGGCGGTGAGTTCTGCCAGTGTGGCCTGAACATCACGGGGATCAACACCCGGAAAATGGCGTAAATGGCGCTCCAGCCAGCCGTAGTTAAAGTATTCGCGTCCGGTGCTTTTCGGTGCAGGTTGCGAGAAATATGGGTCGCTGAGCATATTTTGCAGCAGTGGGAGAATAACTTTACCCGCCCGTGCCCACTCGGCATCTTTATCGTAAGGTTTACCGGCCTGACGCCAGATCCAGGCATCCATCAGCATGTTACCAGGACCGGTATCGTAGCCGCCAACCGGCTGCCCAGGAATGAGCAGTGACAGATTGGCGATGCCGCCAATATTGAGCACCATTCGTCGCTCGGTTGAGTGAGCCAGCAAGGCATGATGGAACGCAGGTACCAGCGGTGCGCCTTGTCCTCCCAAGGCAATATCGCGACGGCGAAAATCACCGACAACCGTAATTCCGGTGCGTGCCACAATTTGATTGTTATCGCCAATCTGTAAAGTGTGTGGTGCCACGCCCGTCGGTTCATGCCAGACGGTTTGACCGTGACAGCCGATCGCAACTATATCTCTCGCCTGCAGGTTTTGTTCCTTAAGCAAGGCATTGACCGCATCAGCAAAAAGTCGCCCGAGTTGAGTATCAAGCTGTCCAAACTGCGAAAGTGTAAGCTGCTGGCCCTGGCAAATATCCAGTACAGCCTGTTTCAGAGACACCGGGATCGGCCAGCTCAAGCTTGCCAGCTGTGCGACCCGGTGTTCATCTATTGTCGCCAACACAACATCAACACCATCAAGGCTGGTGCCTGACATAACGCCAATAAAGCGGCCCGATTTCATAGTTCATCCTTTTTCAATCTGACGTTTGCGCACCACTCAAACATAAACTTTTCGTGAATACCATGCGGAATGACCGATTTTTACCGTTGGTAGTAAAACATTATCTTCAAATCAATAATCATCATGAATGTTTTGTTTATAATTGGTTGATCCTACTTTCATTATGATTTGCTCATATTTGGTAGAACATGTAACCATGGATTCACATATGCCATATACTTTGACCATGAGGGATGCTTGCGTGGCGTTTCATGGTGAACAGGAGATTTTTCAATGATTAAACGCGTATTGGTTGTTTCAATGGTAGGTCTGTCTCTTGTCGGTTGTGTTAATAACGACACCCTGTCAGGGGATGTTTATACCGCTTCTGAAGCGAAACAAGTACAGAATGTCAGCTATGGCACCATCGTTAACGTACGTCCGGTACAGATTCAGGGCGGTGATGATTCCAACGTTATCGGTGCAATTGGCGGTGCTGTTCTTGGTGGTTTCCTGGGGAATACTGTTGGTGGCGGAACCGGGCGTTCTCTGGCTACTGCAGCAGGCGCTGTTGCAGGTGGCGTAGCTGGTCAGGGCGTACAGAGTGCAATGAACAAAACGCAGGGTGTCGAGCTGGAAATTCGTAAAGACGATGGTAATACCATCATGGTGGTACAGAAACAAGGCAACACTCGTTTCTCTCCGGGCCAACGTGTCGTACTGGCCAGCAATGGCAGTCAGGTGACCGTTTCTCCGCGCTAAATAAGTTTGCGTGTGGTCAGGTTACTGACCACACGCCCCCTTCATTTCACCCTTTGGCCTGTAACTCAATGATATTATGCTCAAGTTTTGCGATGAGCGTAATCAGTTGCTCCAGTTCCTCTGCGGAGATGCCATGTAATATTTCCGCGCGGGTTTTGTTAATAACAGCTTCCATTTCGCTGATCAGTGGCTCTGCCTTTTCCGTCAGTTTAATACGTTTAGCCCGACGATCGCTGGCACAAGTTTGACGCGAAATTAACCCTTTTTCTTCCAGTTGGTCCAGAGTACGGACCAGTGATGGCTGCTCGATGCCAATCGCTTTTGCCAGTTGAATTTGCGACTGGTCTGGAGGTAACTGATGGATATTGTGTAACGTAACCCAATGGGTTTGTGTTAACTCCAGCGGTTTCAGGCGATGGTCTATCAGAGCACGCCATATGCGCACCAACCGTGCCAGATCAGAACCTAGTGGCGATTCCAATTTCATCTCCTTATAATTAGCTTGCTAAGATATTATGCGGCTTTTAGAATAGTGTGCAGCAATTGTATTGCTAAAACAAATGTATTGCTGCATTTGGTTACCGTCAGACATATTTTTCAGAAATTGCGCGTAAATTTTTCGCACTTAAAGAATATTTATTAATCTAACGCAATATATTCGGTCGTAAAGGAATCTACTTTGTGAAGTTTATGCTCAATGCAACAGGATTGCCCTTACAAGATCTGGTGTTCGGTGCGTCCGTCTATTTTCCTCCGTTTTTCAAAGCCTTCGCGTTTGGATTCGTCATCTGGCTTGTCGTACACCGCCTGCTTCGTGGCTGGATCTACGCCGGTGACATCTGGCATCCCTTGTTAATGGATTTATCGCTGTTTGCGATTTGCGTTTGCCTTGCTCTGGCAATACTGATTGCGTGGTAACTATGTCAATTAAAACAATTAAGTATTTCTCAACAATCATTGTAGCGATAGTTGCGGTTCTTGCCGGATGGTGGCTGTGGAATTATTACATGCAATCTCCGTGGACACGCGACGGGAAAATACGCGCAGAAAAGGTTTCTATCACCCCACAGGTGTCGGGACGTATTGTTGAGCTGAATATAAAAGACAACCAACTGGTTAACGCGGGGGATCTTCTGCTCACGATCGATAAAACGCCCTTTCAGATCGCCGAGCTGAACGCACAGGCTCAGCTGGCGAAAGCGCAATCTGACCTCGCAAAAGCCAATAACGAAGCGAATCGTCGTCGTCATCTCTCACAAAATTTTATTTCTGCCGAAGAACTCGATACCGCTAACCTCAATGTTAAAGCGATGCAGGCCAGTGTTAATGCCGCACAGGCCACGCTGAAACAGACACAATGGCAACTGGCGCAAACGGAAATTCGCGCCCCGGTGAGTGGTTGGGTGACTAACCTCACTACCCGCATCGGCGATTACGCTGACACCGGGAAACCGCTGTTTGCCCTTGTCGACAGCCACTCGTTTTACGTCATTGGTTATTTTGAAGAAACCAAGTTGCGCCATATCCGCGAAGGTGCACCAGCACAAATTACCCTCTATAGTGATAACAAAACGTTACGGGGTCACGTTTCCAGTATCGGTCGGGCGATTTATGATCAAAGCGTTGAAAGTGACTCAAGCCTTATTCCGGATGTGAAACCTAACGTCCCCTGGGTTCGTCTCGCCCAACGCGTTCCCGTCCGCTTTGCGCTGGATAAAGTTCCAGGCGATGTCACGCTGGTGTCGGGCACCACCTGTAGCATTGCCGTAGGTCAATAATGAACGCATCGTCATGGTCCTTGCGCAATTTGCCCTGGTTCAAGGCCACGCTGGCGCAATGGCGTTATGCGTTACGCAATACCATTGCCATGTGTCTGGCGCTGACGGTTGCCTATTATTTGAATCTGGATGAACCCTATTGGGCGATGACCTCGGCTGCAGTGGTTAGCTTTCCCACCGTTGGCGGTGTCATCAGCAAAAGCCTCGGACGCATCGCTGGCAGTTTACTGGGAGCCATTGCGGCACTGCTTCTTGCCGGGCATACGCTCAATGAGCCGTGGTTTTTTCTATTGAGCATGTCGGCGTGGCTTGGCTTTTGTACCTGGGCCTGTGCGCACTTCACGAATAACGTCGCGTATGCATTTCAACTGGCGGGCTACACGGCTGCCATCATCGCCTTTCCGATGGTTAATATTACTGAGGCCAGCCAGCTGTGGGATATCGCTCAGGCGCGCGTTTGCGAGGTGATAGTCGGTATTTTGTGCGGCGGAATGATGATGATGATCCTGCCTAGCAGTTCCGATGCTACAGCCCTTTTAACCGCATTGAAAAACATGCACGCCCGATTACTGGAACATGCCAGTTTACTCTGGCAGCCTGAAACAAACGATGCCATTCGTGCAGCACATGAGGGGGTGATTGGGCAGATACTGACCATGAATTTGCTGCGTATCCAGGCTTTCTGGAGCCACTATCGTTTTCGCCAGCAAAACGCGCGCCTTAATGCGCTACTCCACCAGCAATTACGTATGACCAGTGTCATCTCCAGCCTGCGACGTATGTTGCTCAACTGGCCCTCACCGCCAGGTGCCACGCGAGAAATTCTCGAACAATTGCTGACGGCGCTCGCCAGTTCGCAAACAGATGCTTACACCGTCGCACGTATTATCGCCCCGCTACGCCCGACCAACGTCGCCGACTACCGGCACGTCGCCTTCTGGCAGCGACTACGTTATTTTTGCCGCCTTTATCTGCAAAGTAGTCAGGAATTACATCGTCTGCAAAGCGGTGTAGATGATCATGCCAGACTCGCACGGACATCCGCTCTGGCTCGTCATACCGACAACGCCGAAGCTATGTGGAGCGGGCTGCGTACATTTTGTACGTTGATGATGATTGGCGCATGGAGTATTGCATCGCAATGGGATGCCGGTGCCAATGCATTAACGCTGGCAGCAATTAGCTGCGTACTCTACTCCGCCGTCGCAGCACCGTTTAAGTCGTTGTCACTGCTGATGCGCACGCTGGTGTTACTTTCGCTATTCAGCTTTGTGGTCAAATTTGGCCTGATGGTCCAGATTAGCGATCTGTGGCAATTTTTACTGTTTCTCTTTCCACTGCTGGCGACAATGCAGCTTCTTAAATTGCAGATGCCCAAATTTGCCGCACTGTGGGGGCAACTGATTGTTTTTATGGGTTCGTTTATCGCTGTCACTAATCCCCCGGTGTATGATTTTGCTGATTTTCTTAACGATAATCTGGCAAAAATCGTTGGCGTTGCGCTGGCTTGGCTAGCGTTCGCCATTCTGCGTCCAGGATCGGATGCTCGTAAAAGCCGCCGCCATATTCGCGCGCTGCGCCGGGATTTTGTCGATCAGCTAAGCCGCCATCCAACACTGAGTGAAAGCGAATTTGAATCGCTCACTTATCATCACGTCAGTCAGTTGAGTAACAGCCAGGATGCGCTGGCTCGCCGTTGGTTATTACGCTGGGGTGTAGTGCTGCTGAACTGTTCTCATGTTGTCTGGCAATTGCGCGACTGGGAATCGCGTTCCGATCCGTTATCGCGAGTACGGGATAACTGTATTTCACTGTTGCGGGGAGTGATGAGTGAGCGTGGCGTTCAGCAAAAATCACTGGCGGCCACACTTGAAGAATTACAGCGGATTTGCGACAGCCTTGCCCGTCATCATCAACCTGCCGCCCGTGAGCTGGCGGCAATTGTCTGGCGGCTGTACTGCTCGCTTTCGCAACTTGAGCAAGCACCACCGCAAGGTACGCTGGCCTCGTAATTACTTAATTACACCACAGGCATAGCGTTCACCGCCACCGCCCAGCGGTTTAGGTTGATCGGACATATTATCGCCGCCAACGTGGACCATCAGCGCTTTGTCTTTGATTTCATCCAGTGATTTCAGACGAGGCGCGATGACGGCATCGGTAGCTTTGCCGTCATTATTGACGACCAGTGCAGGCAGATCGCCTAAATGCCCGGCACCTTCTGGCCCTTCATGTTTACCGGTATTTTGTGGATCAAGATGCCCGCCTGCGGATTCCGCGGCGCTGGCTTTGCCATCTTTGGTGGCTGGCTGGCAGCTTCCTTTGGCATGAATATGGAAGCCATGTTCACCGGGGGGTAATGCTTTCAGATCGGGCGAAAACTCCAGACCTTTATCGGTTTCAGTAATGGTGACGCTACCAATTGACTGCCCTACCCCTTGCGACGTGACGAGGTTCATCTCGACTTTTTCACTGGCAGCTTGTGCGCCGGTTGCAACAACCAGCGCCAGAATAGCCAGACTAAAACGTTTCATAGGACCTCCGTTCATTGTGCATTCCTGAATAAGTGTAAACCAGTGACACATTTTTGAACGGCGGCTATTCCTAAAAGTGCTTACGGTACGTCGTACCCCAGTGCCGCTTTACGGATACGAAACCATTGTTGACGGGTCATTTTCAGTGTTTCTGCTTCGACAGCTGCCCGTACGCGCTCAATTTTACCTGAACCGATAATTGGCAGCGGCTGCGATGGTAAACGTAATACCCAGGCGTAAACCACCTGTTCAATCGAGCCCGCGTTTAACTCCTCTGCCACCACAGCCAGTTCATCACGCAGCTGCTGGAAATAATCATCATTAAACAGACGACCACCACCAAGGCAGGACCACGCCATCGGACGAACACGCAGTTGTTGTAGTTGGTCGAGCGTGCCATCCAGCAGTAACGGCTGATGCACCGGGGATATTTCCACCTGATTAGTGGCAAGGGTAAACGGCAGACGTGATTGCAACAGGGCAAATTGCGCAGGCGTAAAGTTCGATACGCCAAAATGACGCACTTTGCCGCTCTGATGCAGATGTTTGAACGCGTCCGCCACTTCATCGGCATCCATTAACGGGTCTGGTCGGTGGATTAACAGCAGATCCAGATGATCGGTCGCGAGATTAATTAGCGACTGTTCGGCGCTCTTAATGATGTGATCGCGGTCAGTGATGTAATGACCAATGACGTTTTCTTCACGCGCGGTCGTCGCGATACCGCATTTACTGACGATTTCCATCCGTTCACGCAGGTGAGGTGCCAGTTTCAGTGCCTCGCCAAACGCCGCTTCGCACTGATAGCCACCATAAATATCAGCATGGTCCACGGTGGTCACGCCGAGATCCAGATGCTCTTCAATAAAACTGACCAGCTGGCGGGCGGACATATTCCAGTCCATCAATCGCCAGTAGCCCATCACAAAACGGGAAAACTCCGGGCCTTGCGGCGCAATAGTAATACGCTGAACCATAATCGCTTCCTCTTATCAGATATGAGAGGAGTATACGCAAGATTAGGTTCAAAAGAGTGATGGTTGCTCCGGTTCGTCTGATGACGCTGGCTTATTTGCGCGTAATTTGCGCATTAATCGCTGCCGACAAAGGCGCAGCACCTCTTGTTTTTCGCCATCGCTCATTTTATTCCAGTTAAAACGCTCATCCCGACTACGAAAACAGCCGCGACAAAACCCGCGTTCGTCAGACTGGCAAATTCCCCGGCACGGGCTCTGGACGGGAAAGAACTCTAATTGCTCCGCCACTTCGCCCTCCTCAGATAAGATTATTACCATTATTGAAGCTGTTAATGTCCAAAGTAGCAACTTTGCTTGCACTAGACCGACTGGTCTACTACACTCCAACGCATGAACAAACACACCGAACATGATACTCGCGAACATCTCCTGGCGACGGGCGAGCAACTTTGCCTGCAACGTGGATTCACCGGGATGGGGCTAAGCGAATTACTAAAAACCGCTGAAGTGCCGAAAGGGTCCTTCTATCACTACTTTCGCTCTAAAGAAGCGTTTGGCGTTGCCATGCTTGAGCGTCATTACGCCGCATATCACCAGCGACTGACTGAGTTGCTGCAATCCGGCGAAGGTAACTACCGCGACCGCATACTGGCTTATTACCAGCAAACACTGAACCAGTTTTGCCAACATGGAACCATCAGTGGTTGCCTGACAGTAAAACTCTCTGCCGAAGTGTGCGATCTGTCAGAAGATATGCGCAGCGCGATGGATAAAGGTGCTCGCGGCGTGATCGCCCTGCTCTCTCAGGCGCTGGAAAATGGCCGTGAGAACCATTGTTTAACCTTTTGTGGCGAACCGCTACAACAGGCACAAGTGCTTTACGCACTATGGCTGGGTGCGAATCTGCAGGCCAAAATTTCGCGCAGTTTCGAGCCACTGGAAAACGCGCTGGCCCATGTAAAAAACATTATTGCGACGCCTGCCGTTTAGCAGGCATTTTTTATCACCAGACGACCGGGAGCCTTTATGTCATCTGAAAAACTGTATTCCCCACTGAAAGTGGGCGCGATCACGGCGGCAAACCGTATTTTTATGGCACCGCTGACGCGTCTGCGCAGTATTGAACCGGGTGACATTCCTACCCCGTTGATGGCGGAATACTATCGCCAACGTGCCAGTGCCGGTTTGATTATTAGTGAAGCCACGCAAATTTCTGCCCAGGCAAAAGGATATGCAGGTGCGCCTGGCATCCATAGTCCGGAGCAAATTGCCGCATGGAAAAAAATCACCGCTGGCGTTCATGCTGAAAATGGTCATATGGCCGTGCAGCTGTGGCACACCGGACGCATTTCTCACGCCAGCCTGCAACCTGGCGGTCAGGCACCGGTAGCGCCTTCAGCACTTAGCGCGGGAACACGTACTTCTCTGCGCGATGAAAATGGTCAGGCGATCCGTGTTGAAACATCCATGCCGCGTGCGCTTGAACTGGAAGAGATTCCAGGTATCGTCAATGATTTCCGTCAGGCCATTGCTAACGCGCGTGAAGCCGGTTTTGATCTGGTAGAGCTCCACTCTGCTCACGGTTATTTGCTGCATCAGTTCCTTTCTCCTTCTTCAAACCATCGTACCGATCAGTACGGCGGCAGCGTGGAAAATCGCGCACGTCTGGTACTGGAAGTGGTCGATGCCGGGATTGAAGAATGGGGTGCCGATCGCATTGGCATTCGCATTTCGCCAATCGGTACTTTCCAGAACACGGATAACGGCCCGAATGAAGAAGCCGATGCACTGTATCTGATTGAACAACTGGGTAAACGCGGCATTGCTTATCTGCATATGTCAGAACCAGATTGGGCGGGGGGTGAACCGTATACTGATGCGTTCCGCGAAAAAGTACGCGCCCGTTTCCACGGTCCGATTATCGGCGCAGGTGCATACACAGTAGAAAAAGCTGAAACGCTGATCGGCAAAGGGTTAATTGATGCGGTGGCATTTGGTCGTGACTGGATTGCGAACCCGGATCTGGTCGCCCGCTTGCAGCGCAAAGCTGAGCTTAACCCACAGCGTGCCGAAAGTTTCTACGGTGGCGGCGCGGAAGGCTATACCGATTACCCGACGTTGTAATCCAACATTGCGAGCGGCGTAAAGCCGCCGCTATACTAAAACAACATTTTGAATCTGTTAGCCATTTTGAGGATAAAAAGATGCGTCTTCTTCATACCATGCTGCGCGTTGGCGATCTGCAACGCTCCATCGATTTTTATACCAAAGTGCTGGGCATGAAACTGCTGCGTACCAGCGAAAACCCGGAATACAAATACTCACTGGCGTTTGTTGGCTACGGCCCGGAAACCGAAGAAGCGGTGATTGAACTGACCTACAACTGGGGCGTGGATAAATACGAACTCGGCACTGCTTATGGTCACATCGCGCTTAGCGTAGATAACGCCGCTGAAGCGTGCGAAAAAATCCGTCAAAACGGGGGTAACGTGACCCGTGAAGCGGGTCCGGTAAAAGGCGGTACTACGGTTATCGCGTTTGTGGAAGATCCGGACGGTTACAAAATTGAGTTAATCGAAGAGAAAGACGCCGGTCGCGGTCTGGGCAACTAATCTCCTGCCGGGCGTGAACTCATCGCGCCCGCATCTTTACTGCATCGACAAGTAATATTTGTCATAATGCGCGCTGCAATTTATCCGTATTAAGAGAATCAGATGTCCGATAACGCTCAACTTACCGGTCTGTGCGACCGTTTTCGTGGTTTTTATCCTGTTGTGATCGATGTTGAAACAGCCGGATTTAACGCCAAAACCGATGCGCTGCTTGAGATTGCCGCCATCACCCTGAAAATGGATGAACAAGGCTGGCTGATGCCGGACACCACATTACATTTCCACGTCGAACCATTTGTCGGCGCAAATTTGCAGCCAGAGGCCCTCGCCTTCAACGGCATTGACCCGAACGATCCCGATCGCGGCGCGGTCAGCGAATACGAGGCGCTGCACGAAATTTTTAAAGTTGTACGTAAAGGTATTAAAGCGAGCGGCTGTAACCGCGCCATTATGGTGGCGCACAATGCCAATTTTGATCACAGCTTTATGATGGCCGCCGCAGAACGCGCCTCACTGAAACGTAACCCGTTCCACCCTTTCGCCACTTTTGACACTGCTGCACTGGCCGGGCTGGCACTCGGACAAACCGTATTGTCAAAGGCTTGCCAGACCGCTGGCATGGACTTCGACAGCACCCAGGCGCACTCCGCGCTGTACGACACCGAACGCACTGCTGTGCTGTTTTGTGAAATCGTCAACCGCTGGAAACGTCTGGGAGGCTGGCCGCTACCTGCCGCCGAAGAGGTGTAATCGAGTCGATGCCTGATGACATGCAATGATTCAGGCATCTATAGTGAGGCTATTCCACGCATCCTGCATGATATTCACGGGGAATAGCGTTAATGGCAGATAATCCAGACCCTTCATCGCTCCTGCCGGACGTGTTTTCACCGGCGACCCGCGACTGGTTTCTTCGCGCCTTTAAACAGCCGACCGCTGTCCAGTCGCAAACCTGGCATGTGGCGGCGCGAAGCGAACATGCGCTGGTGATTGCACCGACCGGCTCCGGGAAAACGCTGGCAGCATTTCTCTACGCCCTCGATCGGCTCTTCCGCGAAGGCGGCGAAGATACCCGCGAGGCGCATAAGCGTAAAACCTCACGCATCCTCTATATTTCACCGATAAAAGCTCTGGGCACCGACGTTCAGCGCAACTTGCAGCTCCCGTTGAAGGGTATTGCCGATGAACGGCGGCGGCGCGGCGAAACGGAAGTCAATCTTCGCGTAGGGATCCGTACTGGCGATACGCCTGCACAGGAACGCAGCAAACTCACCCGTAATCCGCCGGATATTCTGATCACCACACCCGAATCACTCTATCTGATGCTGACCTCCCGCGCGCGCGAAACGCTACGCGGCGTCGAAACGGTAATTATTGATGAAGTCCACGCGGTAGCGGGCAGTAAACGTGGTGCGCATCTGGCGTTAAGTCTGGAGCGGCTCGATGCGCTGCTCCACACCTCAGCACAGCGAATTGGCCTTTCTGCCACTGTGCGCTCAGCCAGCGATGTGGCAGCATTTCTTGGTGGCGATCGCCCGGTTACGGTAGTCAACCCGCCCGCAATGCGCCATCCGCAGATACGAATTGTCGTACCGGTCGCCAATATGGATGATGTCTCATCGGTCGCCAGCAGCACCGGCGAAGACAGCCATGCCGGCCGGGAAGGCTCCATCTGGCCATATATTGAAACGGGTATCCTTGATGAAGTGTTGCGCCATCGCTCGACCATTGTCTTTACTAATTCACGTGGGCTGGCGGAAAAACTGACGGCACGATTAAATGAGCTTTACGCCGCACGCTTACAGCGTTCCCCGTCTATCGCCGTTGATGCGGCCCATTTCGAGTCGACCTCCGGCGCAACCTCTAACCGTGTACAAAGTAGCGACGTTTTTATTGCCCGCTCACACCACGGCTCCGTCTCTAAAGAACAACGAGCAATCACCGAGCAGGCGCTGAAATCGGGTGAGTTACGCTGCGTGGTCGCAACCTCCAGTCTCGAACTGGGGATTGATATGGGCGCAGTGGATCTGGTGATTCAGGTGGCAACGCCGCTTTCTGTTGCCAGTGGGTTACAACGCATTGGTCGCGCCGGACATCAGGTTGGCGGTGTATCTAAAGGGCTGTTTTTCCCTCGTACCCGGCGTGACTTAGTCGATTCCGCAGTCATTGTAGAGTGTATGTTCGCAGGCAGGCTGGAAAACCTGACACCGCCGCATAATCCACTCGACGTCCTTGCGCAGCAAACCGTTGCCGCCGCGGCGATGGAGGCATTACAGGTAGACGAATGGTACTCCCGCGTACGCCGTGCCGCACCGTGGAAAGATCTGCCAAGACGTGTTTTTGACGCCACGCTGGATATGCTTTCCGGGCGCTATCCCTCTGGCGATTTTTCTGCTTTTCGCCCCAAACTGGTCTGGAACAGGGAGACCGGGATATTGACCGCCCGACCTGGCGCTCAATTGTTGGCGGTTACCAGCGGCGGCACCATTCCGGATCGTGGCATGTATAGCGTGTTATTACCCGAAGGTGAAGAAAAGGCCGGTTCGCGGCGGGTGGGTGAACTGGATGAGGAGATGGTATATGAGTCGCGGGTGAACGACATTATCACTCTCGGCGCTACCTCATGGCGGATCCAGCAAATCACCCGCGATCAGGTGATTGTGACTCCTGCTCCGGGTCGTTCTGCCCGGCTCCCCTTCTGGCGTGGTGAAGGTAACGGACGTCCGGCTGAATTAGGCGAGATGATCGGCGATTTTCTTCATTTGCTGGCGGATGGCGCGTTCTTTTCCGGGACTATTCCCCCGTGGCTGGCAGAAGAAAATACGAACGCCAATATTCAGGGGTTGATTGACGAGCAACGCAACGCGACGGGCATCGTTCCGGGGAGTCGCCATCTGGTCCTCGAACGGTGCCGTGATGAAATTGGCGACTGGCGTATTATTTTGCACTCTCCCTATGGAAGACGGGTGCATGAACCCTGGGCGCTGGCGATTACCGGGCGAATACATGCCCTATGGGGCGCTGACGCGTCTGTGGTCGCCAGTGATGACGGCATTGTTGCGCGCATTCCTGACACTGATGGTAAATTGCCCGACGCCGCGATTTTTTTGTTTGAACCAGAAAAGTTGCTGCAAATTGTCCGCGAGGCGGTAGGCAGCTCGGCACTTTTCGCCGCCCGTTTTCGCGAATGCGCCGCGCGGGCATTATTAATGCCGGGGCGCACTCCGGGCCATCGCACCCCGCTTTGGCAACAACGGCTGCGCGCCAGTCAGTTGCTGGAAATCGCTCAGGGATATCCGGATTTTCCGGTCATTCTCGAAACCCTGCGCGAATGTCTGCAAGATGTTTATGATCTTCCCGCACTGGAACGTTTGATGCGTCGCCTGAACGGTGGCGAAATTCAAATATCCGATGTAACGACCACTACGCCCTCGCCTTTCGCCACAAGTTTATTGTTCGGCTATGTCGCGGAATTTATGTACCAGAGCGACGCCCCGCTGGCAGAGCGCCGGGCATCCGTACTGTCGCTGGACAGCGAGTTACTGCGCAATCTACTCGGACAGGTCGATCCGGGGGAATTACTCGACCCGCAGGTCATTCGCCAGGTGGAAGAAGAGTTGCAACGACTGGCTCCTGGCAGAAGAGCGAAAGGTGAAGAAGGATTGTTCGACCTGCTGCGCGAACTGGGGCCAATGACCGTTGAAGACCTGGCGCAACGGCATACAGGCAGCAGTGAAGAGGTTGCGTCGTATCTGGAAAATCTTCTTGCAGTAAAACGAATCTTCCCAGCGATGATTAGCGGACAGGAGCGTCTTGCCTGTATGGATGATGCCGCCAGGCTGCGTGATGCCCTCGGCGTACGACTACCAGAGTCATTGCCAGAGATTTATTTACATAGAGTCAGTTACCCGCTTCGCGACCTCTTTCTGCGCTATCTCCGGGCTCATGCTCTGGTCACGGCTGAACAACTGGCTCATGAGTTTAGTCTCGGTATTGCCATTGTCGAAGAGCAGCTTCAGCAACTGCGTGAACAGGGTCTGGTGATGAATCTGCAACAAGACATCTGGGTGAGCGATGAAGTATTTCGTCGTCTGCGTTTGCGCTCGCTGCAAGCCGCCAGAGAAGCGACGCGTCCCGTTGCAGCCACGACCTATGCGCGATTGCTGCTGGAACGTCAGGGCGTATTACCCGCCACCGATGGTAGCCCGGCGCTCTTTGCCTCAACATCGCCAGGCGTTTATGAGGGCGTAGATGGCGTGATGCGGGTGATCGAACAGCTTGCCGGAGTCGGTTTACCCGCCTCACTCTGGGAAAGCCAGATCCTGCCTGCCCGCGTACGCGACTATTCGTCAGAAATGCTCGATGAATTACTGGCAACCGGTGCAGTTATCTGGTCGGGGCAAAAAAAACTGGGTGAAGATGACGGCCTGGTGGCACTGCATCTACAGGAATATGCTGCAGAATCGTTCACTCCCGCCGAAGCGGATCAGGCGAATCGTTCGGCGCTGCAACAAGCGATAGTCGCTGTTCTGGCTGACGGAGGAGCCTGGTTTGCACAACAAATCAGCCAACGGATACGCGACAAAATCGGCGAATCGGTTGATCTCTCTGCCCTGCAAGAGGCGTTATGGGCGCTGGTCTGGCAAGGCGTCATCACCAGCGACATTTGGGCACCGTTACGCGCCCTCACCCGCAGCAGTTCCAACGCACGCACCTCAACTCGCCGCAGTCACCGGGCTCGTCGTGGACGTCCTGTCTATGCGCAACCCGTCTCGCCGCTGGTATCTTACAACACACCAAATCTGGCTGGACGCTGGTCGTTATTGCAGGTGGAGCCACTAAACGATACCGAAAGGATGCTGGCGCTGGCGGAAAATATGCTCGACCGCTACGGCATCATCAGTCGTCAGGCGGTGATAGCCGAAAATATCCCTGGCGGGTTTCCATCGATGCAAACGCTTTGTCGAAGTATGGAAGACTCCGGGCGAATTATGCGAGGTCGTTTTGTAGAAGGTCTGGGTGGCGCGCAATTCGCTGAACGTCTGACTATTGACCGATTGCGCGATCTGGCGACACAAGCCACGCAAACGCGCCACTATACACCAGTGGCGCTCTCTGCCAACGATCCGGCTAATGTGTGGGGAAATCTTCTGCCCTGGCCTGCACATCCGGCAACGCTGGTTCCAACGCGTCGGGCGGGTGCGCTGGTGGTCGTTTCTGGCGGCAAATTGTTACTCTATCTGGCGCAAGGTGGCAAAAAAATGCTGGTCTGGCAGGAAAAAGAGGAATTACTCGCCCCAGAGGTTTTCCACGCGCTGACTACCGCACTGCGTCGCGAACCACGGCTGCGCTTTACGCTAACAGAAGTGAATGATCTACCGGTCCGGCAAACGCCGATGTTTACGCTGCTGCGTGAGGCGGGATTTTCAAGTTCGCCACAAGGGCTGGATTGGGGATAGAGAAAGGACTGACGGATGCCCGTTCGCATCCGTCAGTATTGCAGGACGGATTATTCCGCGTCCGGCTCTTCAGACTTGTATTTAGCGGCAGTTTCTTTGATCAGCTGCTGCAGTTCGCCACGCTGATACATTTCGATCACGATATCACAACCGCCGACCAGCTCGCCGTCAACCCACAGTTGCGGGAAGGTCGGCCAGTTAGCATATTTCGGCAGTTCCGCACGAATGTCCGGATTCTGCAGAATATCAACATAGGCAAAACGTTCGCCACATGCGGCAAGCGCCTGGACTGCCTGGGCAGAGAAACCGCAGCTCGGCAGTTTCGGTGAACCTTTCATGTACAGCAGGATCGGGTTTTCAGCAATCTGGCGTTGGATTTTTTCGATAGTGGTGCTCATTGTCTTGCTTCCTCAAACTTCTTTACGGCAGTAATCTGACATTGTAGCGGGTCAGTGCGGCATCGGAAAATAACATTTTCATCACGCTTTTGCTATTTTATCCCTTTGCTCTATTTGTTGCATTTCAAATATTCGTTTCTTCTCTGATGCGCGGCAAACTGGCGTATTTATAACCATTTTTAGCTTTCACTGCTGCATTTTTTTGCGCTCGCCAACGAAACGTATTTTTTAACAATAAAAGCTATTAACTTTCTCTTCTTCTATGCATTAGAATCATCAAGTTTTGTAAATCAGACGCAGGCATGATAGACCTGCCTTAACAGAGGGACGCTCAGTGGCGCGGATAAACCGTATTTCGATCACGCTCTGTGCTTTACTTTTTACCACCCTGCCTTTAACGCCTATGGCCCATGCTTCAAAGCAAGCCAGGGAGAGTTCTGCTACCACTCATATCACCAAAAAAGCAGATAAAAAGAAAAGCACGGCAACCACCAAAAAGACCCAGAAAACAGCGAAAAAAGCCGCCAGTAAAAGTACGACCAAAAGCAAAACCGCTTCTTCCGTTAAAAAATCTTCCATTACCGCTTCTAAAAACGCCAAAACTCGCAGCAAACACGCCGTCAATAAAACGGCCTCAGCCAGCTTTACCGAAAAGTGTACCAAACGTAAGGGCTATAAATCGCATTGTGTGAAAGTCAAAAATGCCGCGTCAGGAACTCTTGCCGACGCGCACAAAGCGAAGGTGCAAAAAGCTACGAAAGTGGCAATGAATAAACTGATGCAGCAAATTGGTAAGCCATATCGTTGGGGTGGCAGCTCACCGCGTACCGGTTTTGATTGCAGCGGCCTGGTTTATTACGCTTATAAAGATTTGGTGAAAATTCGTATTCCGCGTACGGCGAATGAAATGTATCACCTGCGTGATGCAGCGCCAATCGAACGTAGTGAACTGAAAAACGGCGACCTGGTCTTTTTCCGTACTCAGGGACGCGGCACAGCCGATCATGTCGGCGTGTATGTCGGCAACGGCAAATTTATTCAGTCACCGCGCACAGGTCAGGAAATTCAAATCACTTCTCTCAGTGAAGACTACTGGCAGCGCCACTATGTTGGCGCTCGTCGGGTAATGACCCCAAAAACACTTCGCTAAAACTTTACCCTGTTGTTACGGCAACAGGGTAAGTTCATCTTTTGTCTCACCTTTTAATTTGCTACCCTATCCATACGCACAATAAGGCTATTGTACGTATGCAAATTAATAATAAAGGAGAGTAGCAATGTCATTCGAATTACCTGCACTACCATATGCTAAAGATGCTCTGGCACCGCACATTTCTGCGGAAACTATCGAGTATCACTACGGCAAGCATCATCAGACTTATGTCACTAACCTGAACAACCTGATTAAAGGTACCGCGTTTGAAGGTAAATCACTGGAAGAGATTATTCGCAGCTCTGAAGGTGGCGTATTCAACAACGCAGCTCAGGTCTGGAACCATACTTTCTACTGGAACTGCCTGGCACCGAACGCCGGTGGCGAACCGACTGGAAAAGTCGCTGAAGCTATCGCCGCATCTTTTGGCAGCTTTGCCGATTTCAAAGCGCAGTTTACTGATGCAGCGATCAAAAACTTTGGTTCTGGCTGGACCTGGCTGGTGAAAAACAGCGATGGCAAACTGGCTATCGTTTCAACCTCTAACGCGGGTACTCCGCTGACCACCGATGCGACTCCGCTGCTGACCGTTGATGTCTGGGAACACGCTTATTACATCGACTATCGCAATGCACGTCCTGGCTATCTGGAGCACTTCTGGGCGCTGGTGAACTGGGAATTCGTAGCGAAAAATCTCGCTGCATAATAACTGATGGCAAATGCAGCATTGCCTGATGCGCTTCGCTTACCATGCCAACGCGGATGAGGCGTTAACAGCGCATTCGGCAAGATAAATCGCACGTTGTCAGCAACTGTAACGCAGAAGGTTATCCTTCTGCGTTTTTGTTTAATTAGCTGTTAGCAACGCAAACTGTTTCAGGTTGTTTTCTGGCTGACATAAACACCAGCAATAATGCCAGTCCCGCGACAATCGCTCCCATCACCGGCACAAAGCTGTATCCCAGCCCAGCGGAAATTACCGCACCACCAGCAGCTGCTCCCAGCGCATTTCCAAGATTAAAGGCACCAATATTGACTGATGAAGACAGACCCGGCGCTTCACTGGCGACACGCATCACGCGCATCTGTAACGGCGGTACGACCGCAAAGGTTGCTGCGCCCCACACCACCATGCTAATAGCTGCGCCGAACTCATTGCGGGCCAGGAACGGGATTGCCAGCATAATCACCATCAACAACAACAAAAAGCCTTTCAACGTGCCGTTAACTGAACGATCTGCCAGTTTGCCGCCGAGATAGTTACCGATAGAGAATCCGACACCAATCAGCACCAGCATTGCCGTGACGAACACTGGTGTTGCGTGGGTAATACTTTGTAGTACCGGAGAGATATAGGTGTAGAGAGTAAACATTGCACCAGCTCCCAGTACCGTCGTCAGCAATGCAGACAGCACCTGCGGACGCATTAATACCGCCAGCTCTTTTTTCACTTCAGGTCGTGCCCCTGCACCACCTTTAGGTAATGAGAAGAACAGACTTACCATTGAAATCACTCCCAGCCCCGCCGTTGCCAGAAATGACATCCGCCAGCCGATGGTTTCACCCAACCAGGTCGCCGCCGGCACGCCACCGATATTTGCCAGGGTTAACCCCATAAACATAGTGGCAACTGCGCTGGCCTGTTTATGTTTTGGCACCACGCTTGCGGCCACGACTGAACCCAAACCAAAAAATGCTCCGTGATTCAGGCTGGTCAAAATGCGTGAAAGCATCAGGGTCATATAATCCGGCGCGATGGCGGAAAGTACGTTGCCGAGCGTGAAAATTGCCATCAGGAAAATCAACGCACTGCGGCGGGCACGATGAGAAAGTAGAAGCGTCATCAGCGGCGCGCCAACCATTACGCCAACTGCATAGGCACTGATTAACATTCCGGCAGCGGGAATCGAGACATCCACACCGCGCGCAATGACGGGCAACAAACCCATTGGCGAGAACTCCGTTGTCCCGATACCAAACGCGCCAATCGCCAGCGCCAGCAACGGATAGTTAATTTTCATGCCTTATCTCCACCTCTTCGCGTCATTACGCGATATTCATTAAAGTGGCGAAAGCATGACAGCAATCACAAAAAAATGAAAATAACAAAAAGAGAAAACACTTTTGCCATTTTGCTAACAAACAGGAAGGAGATGCGAGGGAGAACGCGCTCCCTCGAGAGGAAATCAGTGCAGCGCGGCAGTCAAACCCACGGCTACGATCAAACCGAGGACGATAATCGTTGTTACCAGTGAAAATTTAAGGTCGGTGCTCATCAAGTTTTCTCCTTTTTTATTACCACACAAAAAGTGATATTACGCATTTTTACACACTGTGATGAAAAAATCTCCCGTCATTTATAATGATAAGTGTTTTTACCACTTCCCCTTTTCGTCAAGATCGGCCAAAATTCCACGCTTACACTATTTGCGTACTGGCCATTGACCCCTTCCTGACGCTCCGTGTCGTTTTTCCGGCGTACCGCAACACTTTTGTTGTGCGTAAGGTGTGTAAAGGCAAACGTTTACCTTGCGATTTTGCAGGAGCTGAAGTTAGGGTCTGGAGTGAAATGGAATGGCAACAATAAAAGATGTAGCGAAACGAGCAAACGTTTCCACTACAACTGTGTCACACGTAATCAACAAAACACGTTTCGTCGCTGAAGAAACGCGCAACGCCGTGTGGGCAGCGATTAAAGAATTACACTACTCCCCTAGCGCGGTGGCGCGTAGCCTGAAGGTTAACCACACCAAGTCTATCGGTTTGCTGGCGACCAGCAGCGAAGCGGCCTATTTTGCCGAGATCATTGAAGCGGTTGAAAAAAATTGCTTCCAGAAAGGTTACACCCTGATTCTGGGTAATGCGTGGAACAATCTTGAGAAACAGCGGGCTTATCTGTCGATGATGGCGCAAAAACGCGTCGATGGTCTGCTGGTGATGTGTTCTGAGTACCCAGAGCCGTTGCTGGCGATGCTGGAAGAGTATCGCCATATCCCAATGGTGGTGATGGACTGGGGTGAAGCAAAAGCTGACTTCACCGATGCGGTCATTGATAACGCGTTCGAAGGCGGCTACATGGCCGGGCGTTATCTGATTGAACGCGGTCACCGCGAAATCGGCGTCATCCCTGGCCCGCTGGAACGTAACACCGGCGCAGGCCGCCTTGCCGGTTTTATGAAGGCGATGGAAGAAGCGATGATCAAGGTGCCGGAAAGCTGGATTGTTCAGGGTGACTTTGAACCCGAATCTGGTTATCGCGCCATGCAGCAAATACTGTCGCAGCCGCATCGCCCTACTGCCGTCTTCTGTGGTGGCGATATCATGGCAATGGGCGCACTTTGTGCTGCTGATGAAATGGGTCTGCGCGTCCCGCAGGATGTTTCGCTGATCGGTTATGATAACGTGCGCAACGCCCGCTATTTTACGCCGGCGCTGACCACGATCCACCAGCCAAAAGATTCGCTGGGTGAAACAGCGTTCAACATGCTGTTGGATCGTATCGTCAACAAACGTGAAGAACCGCAGTCCATTGAAGTGCATCCGCGCTTGATTGAACGCCGCTCCGTGGCTGACGGCCCGTTCCGCGACTATCGTCGTTAATCACCCGTTGCGGGAGTCTCTTCCGGCTCCCGCAGCCACTCCTTATTCAGCGTCTCACTATCGCCGAGATACTCAAGCAGCCAGGTTAACGCAGGCGACATATCATTTTGCTGCCATGTCAGACAACATGCCGAATCCGGGAAGGGGTTTTCCAATTCAAGTGCTACCCACTTCCCCTCATTAAGCCACGGTTTGGCGAAATGTGTTGGCACCATCCCTATGCATAATCCTGCCGAGATACAGGTTGCCGATGATTCCCAGTCAGGCACGACAACTCTTTTTTGGTTATCCAGCAACCAGGTAATACGTTTAGGTAGCGTTCGCGAGGTGTCTTCGCGCACCAACGACGGCCAGTTGCGCAACGTATCATCGCTGAATGGGCCATCCATCAACGCCAGCGGGTGGTGGCTGGCAACAACGCAACTCCAGCTTAGCATCCCCATATCCCGGAAGGCATAACGACCGCCTACCGGAATCGCGCGTGTTGCGCCAATCGCCAGTTCCACGCGCCCGTCGGAAAGCGCATCCCAGACACCGTTGAACACTTCCTGAAAGACAAGAAGTTCTACATCATCAAAATGGCGATAAAAATCAACGATCATCTGCCGTGTACGTTCTGGCCTGACAATATTATCCACTGCGATAGCTAACTGACCGCGCCAGCCGTTCGCTATCTGCTGACATTGCTGGCGGGTGATCTGCATTTTTTTGACAACAGAGCGCCCTTCTTTGAGAAACCACGCTCCAGCAGCGGTCAGCTCCACATCACGGTGCCGTCGTTCAAAGAGCGGCACCGCCAGCCACTCTTCCAGCTGACGCACGGTATAGCTGACCGCAGAAGGAACGCGATGCAGCTCCTGTGCCGCAGCGCTAAAACTACCATTACGCGCTACCGCATCAACAACTTCGAGTGAATATTCTGACCACATAGTCTGCCTGCAAAATTTTTGAAACCAGTCATCAAATATTACCGTTTCACAACACTAATTTCACTCCCTACACTTTGCGGCGGTGTTTAATTGAGAGATTTAGAGAATATACATGCAACCTGGGAAAAGATTTTTAGTCTGGCTGGCGGGTTTGAGCGTACTCGGTTTTCTGGCAACCGATATGTATCTGCCTGCTTTCGCCGCCATACAGGCCGACCTGCAAACGCCTGCGTCTGCTGTCAGTGCCAGCCTTAGTCTGTTCCTTGCCGGTTTTGCCGCAGCCCAGCTTCTGTGGGGGCCACTCTCCGACCGTTATGGTCGTAAACCGGTGTTATTAATCGGCCTGACAATTTTTGCGTTAGGTAGTCTGGGGATGCTGTGGGTAGAAAACGCCGCTACGCTGCTGGTATTGCGTTTTGTACAGGCTGTGGGTGTCTGCGCCGCGGCGGTTATCTGGCAAGCGTTAGTGACGGATTATTATCCTTCACAGAAAGTTAACCGAATTTTTGCGACCATCATGCCGCTGGTGGGTCTATCTCCGGCCCTGGCTCCTCTGTTAGGAAGCTGGCTGCTGGTCCATTTTTCCTGGCAGGCGATTTTCGCCACCCTGTTTGCCATTACCGTGGTGCTGATTCTGCCTATTTTCTGGCTCAAACCCACGACGAAGGCCCGTAACAATAGTCAGGATGGTCTGACCTTTACCGACCTGCTACGTTCTAAAACCTATCGCGGCAACGTGCTGATATACGCGGCCTGTTCAGCCAGTTTTTTTGCATGGCTGACCGGTTCACCGTTCATCCTTAGTGAAATGGGCTACAGCCCGGCAGTTATTGGTTTAAGTTATGTCCCGCAAACTATCGCGTTTCTGATTGGTGGTTATGGCTGTCGCGCCGCGCTGCAGAAATGGCAAGGCAAGCAGTTATTACCGTGGTTGCTGGTGCTGTTTGCAGTCAGCGTCATTGCGACCTGGGCTGCAGGCTTCATTAGCCATGTGTCGCTGGTCGAAATCCTGATCCCATTCTGTGTGATGGCGATTGCCAATGGCGCGATCTACCCGATTGTTGTCGCCCAGGCGCTGCGTCCCTTCCCACACGCAACTGGTCGCGCCGCAGCGTTGCAGAACACTCTACAACTGGGTCTGTGCTTCCTCGCAAGTCTGGTAGTTTCCTGGCTGATCAGTATCAGCACGCCATTGCTCACCACCACCAGCGTGATGTTATCAACAGTAGTGCTGGTCGCTCTGGGTTACATGATGCAACGTTGTGAAGAAGTTGACTGCCAGAATCATGGCAATGCCGAAGTCGCTCATAGCGAATCACACTGATCTATATCGATATACTTATACTTAGGCTGCTAACAAAATTTTGTTGTATGATTGAAATTAGCGGCCTATACTAATTTCGAGTTGTTAAAGCTACGATAAATATTATGTTTTTACGGGGACAGGATCGTTCCCGACTCACTATGGATGGTCATTTCGGCAAGGGTTCCTCCTTTCCCTCTGTTCTACGTCGGATTATAGACTCGCGGTTTTTTCTGCGAGATTTCTCACAAAGCCCAAAAAGCGTCTACGCTGTTTTAAGGTTCTGATCACCGACCAGTGATGGAGAAACTATGAGTTCATCGTGTATAGAAGAAGTCAGTGTACCGGATGACAACTGGTACCGTATCGCCAACGAATTACTTAGCCGTGCCGGTATAGCCATTAACGGTTCTGCCCCGGCGGATATTCGTGTGAAAAACCCCGATTTTTTTAAACGCGTTCTGCAAGAAGGCTCTTTGGGGTTAGGCGAAAGTTATATGGATGGCTGGTGGGAATGTGACCGACTGGATATGTTTTTTAGCAAAGTCTTACGCGCAGGTCTCGAGAACCAACTCCCCCATCATTTCAAAGACACGCTGCGTATTGCCAGCGCTCGTCTCTTCAATCTGCAGAGTAAAAAACGTGCCTGGATAGTCGGCAAGGAGCATTACGATTTGGGTAATGACTTGTTCAGCCGCATGCTTGATCCCTTCATGCAATATTCCTGCGCTTACTGGAAAGATGCCGATAATCTGGAATCTGCCCAGCAGGCGAAGCTCAAAATGATTTGTGAAAAATTGCAGTTAAAACCAGGGATGCGCGTACTGGATATTGGCTGCGGCTGGGGCGGACTGGCGCACTACATGGCATCTAACTATGACGTAAGCGTGGTCGGCGTCACCATTTCTGCCGAACAGCAAAAAATGGCTCAGGAACGCTGTGAAGGCCTGGATGTCACCATTTTGCTGCAAGATTATCGTGACCTGAACGACCAGTTTGATCGTATTGTTTCTGTGGGGATGTTCGAGCACGTCGGACCGAAAAATTACGATACCTATTTTGCGGTGGTGGATCGTAATTTGAAACCGGAAGGTATATTCCTGCTCCATACTATCGGTTCGAAAAAAACCGATCTGAATGTTGATCCCTGGATTAATAAATATATTTTTCCGAACGGTTGCCTGCCCTCTGTACGCCAGATTGCTCAATCCAGCGAACCCCACTTCGTGATGGAAGACTGGCATAACTTCGGTGCTGATTACGATACTACGTTGATGGCGTGGTATGAACGATTCCTCGCCGCATGGCCAGAAATTGCGGATAACTACAGTGAACGCTTTAAACGAATGTTTACCTATTATCTGAATGCCTGTGCAGGTGCTTTCCGCGCCCGTGATATTCAGCTCTGGCAGGTCGTGTTCTCACGCGGTGTTGAAAACGGCCTTCGAGTCGCTCGCTAAAGGCTATTCTATCGCCCCCTCTCCGGGGGCGATTTCAGATCAGGCTTCTGTACCTGGTTGATTCATGGCATTTTCTCGTGCCGCCAGCACACGTTCTACCGTATCTACCACTGCCTGAGTTTGTGGATCAATTTCAATGTTGACGCGTGCGCCGAGTTTTTTCTTCCCAAGAGTCGTGCGTTCCAGAGTTTCCGGAATTAAATGGACGCAAAAACGCGTTGGCGTGACTTCGCCGACGGTCAGGCTAATACCGTCGATGCCAATAAATCCTTTGTACAGGATATATTTCATCAACTGACTATCCTGGACTTTAAACCAGATCTGGCGATTATTTTCCGAGGTTAATATTTTCGCCACTTCAGCGGTGGTCATAATATGACCTGACATTAAGTGTCCGCCAATTTCATCACTGAATTTCGCCGCACGCTCAACGTTTACCCAATCCCCCACTTTTAAATCGCCAAGATTGGTAATGCGTAACGTTTCTTTCATCAGGTCAAAACTGACATGGTTGCCGTTAATTTCCGTCACGGTCAGGCAGCAACCGTTATGCGCCACGGAAGCACCTGTTTCCAGGCCGTCCAGCATGTGGTCGGGTAACTCCACCACATGCGTACGAAAATTTGGTTTCTCGTCAATCGACACCAGTTTTGCGGTGCCCTGTACAATCCCCGTAAACATACTTACAACTCCTGAAATCAGTTAAGACATTCTGTTCAGCACAATAGCAGGTGGCAAACGCCCTTACCAGTGAAGGGGTAAGAATGACTATTTTTTCACTGGAGAATTAATAAATCCTCGCTACAATAGACTGAATTTCCCCTGCTTCTTCTTTTTGCTGCCCATTCAGGCGGCTTTTTAGTCTCTCATATAACTACAAATAAAAGGTGTTCACGTGCAGAAGTATATCAGTGAAGCGCGTCTGTTATTAGCATTAGCAATCCCGGTGATTCTCGCGCAAATCGCCCAAACTGCGATGGGTTTTGTCGATACCGTGATGGCGGGCGGCTATAGTGCCACCGACATGGCGGCGGTCGCTATCGGTACTTCTATCTGGCTTCCGGCGATCCTCTTTGGTCACGGACTGCTGCTGGCATTAACGCCGGTTATCGCGCAATTAAATGGTTCCGGTCGACGTGAGCGCATTGCGCATCAGGTGCGACAAGGTTTCTGGCTGGCAGGTTTTGTTTCCGTTCTCATTATGCTTGTGCTGTGGAATGCAGGTTACATTATCCGCTCCATGGAAAACATCGATCCGGCTCTGGCGGACAAAGCCGTGGGTTATCTGCGTGCGTTGTTGTGGGGCGCGCCGGGCTATCTGTTCTTCCAGGTTGCCCGTAACCAATGTGAAGGTCTGGCAAAAACCAAGCCGGGTATGGTAATGGGCTTTATCGGCCTGCTGGTGAACATTCCGGTGAACTATATCTTTATTTATGGTCATTTCGGTATGCCTGAGCTCGGTGGCGTTGGTTGTGGCGTGGCTACTGCGGCGGTGTATTGGGTCATGTTCCTTGCCATGGTTTCTTACATTAAACGCGCCCGCTCCATGCGCGATATTCGTAACGAAAAAGGCACCGCGAAACCCGATCCTGCGGTGATGAAACGACTGATTCAACTCGGTTTGCCGATTGCGCTGGCACTATTCTTTGAAGTGACACTGTTTGCCGTCGTGGCTCTGTTAGTGTCTCCGCTCGGTATTGTTGATGTCGCAGGACACCAGATTGCCCTGAACTTTAGTTCACTGATGTTTGTGCTTCCAATGTCGCTGGCGGCAGCGGTAACTATCCGCGTAGGTTATCGTCTGGGTCAGGGCTCAACGCTGGATGCGCAAACCGCTGCGCGGACCGGGCTTATGGTGGGTGTCTGTATGGCAACCCTGACGGCCATATTCACGGTTTCACTGCGGGAGCAAATCGCCCTGTTGTACAACGACAATCCCGAGGTTGTAACGCTGGCTGCGCATTTGATGTTGCTGGCGGCGGTATATCAGATTTCTGACTCAATCCAGGTGATTGGCAGTGGGATTTTGCGTGGTTATAAAGATACGCGTTCCATTTTCTATATCACCTTTACGGCTTACTGGGTGCTGGGCTTGCCAAGCGGCTATATTCTGGCACTGACCGATCTGGTCGTTGAACCTATGGGGCCAGCAGGCTTCTGGATAGGCTTTATTATTGGCCTGACGTCGGCAGCCATTATGATGATGCTGCGTATGCGGTTCCTGCAACGTCTGCCGTCAGTTATCATTCTGCAACGAGCATCCCGCTAATAAAGACAAGGCGCAACCTTCACGGGTTGCGCCTGTGTTTTTACGCAGGCTGGAGCGTTGCGCCAATCCCGTCTTCGTCTGGCTGTAATTTCAGAGCGTTGCACAGAGTTTGCCGACTGGCATCTGTTATCTCAACGTGTATATCCCCGGTAACTTCCCCTTTCACATTGATGAAGTCAGGTGAGATTTCTTTCGCACTGGTTTGCAGGAAAATCGCTCCCTCTCCGCGCAGGCGTTTCACTTTCAGTTGCACATGCGTTGCCGCACCAGTGATCAGCCACAGTTTTCCGCCATTCAGATTGATGTTACCAACAATAAAAGTGACACCGTCACCTTTTACCGTACTGCCGTCGAGAATCAACACACCGCCCTGCTGTACAGTAATCGTTGATTGTTGCAGATCTGCGCCATAGCCAATAATCATTGAAGCGCCGTCCAGTAATGCAACACTCCCGGTCAGTTCAACCGGTGCACGATCTTCCTCTACGACAAAATTTTCGTCCGCGCTGGTGGGTGACAACAGGATCACTGTTCCACCTTGTATTACCGCATTTTCCAGCGTACCGGCATGCACTTCAGCCCGACCACCCACATTCACGGACAGGTTTTGCGTCTTACCGGAACTGTAGAGCTGAAGGCCATCCGTCCCCAGACGATAAATGGATCCATTCTCAACAATAGTGTCAGAGTCTTCACCACCGAGATTATTCATGGTGCCACCAGCAAGCAACGTATCACTGGCTTTCCCGGCCAGCATAAAAACGCCGCCCTGATTAATCTCACAATTGCTGGCTTCCCCACCTGGATACACCAACAATTCACCACCTTCATCTACCACGACCGCTGAGGTTGTCCCATTAACCAACAGGCCGCCCTCTTGATCGAGAATGATTTTTTCCGCGCGATGTCCTTCCAGTACACGCAGGTTACCGCCATTTTCCAGCAACAAACCGCAGGCATAACCCTGATCAACGCTGAATTCACCTTCGGGATGGCGGCCATTAACCGTAGCGAGCGTAGAGAGACTAATTGCGCCTCCCTCGGACTGAACAATATCTGTGGCAATGGCACCGTCGCTGACCGATAGCGTGCCATTGTTACCGTACTGTGTGCATTTGGCGATCCCACCGGTTGCCACTTTCAACCAGCCAGCCCCCGTGACCACGGTATTTTCGGCTCTTCCGCCAGCTTCAACAATCAACTCGCCTTCAGTAAGTTGCGTCGCGCCAATGACCTCGCCGGTCTTAACAATTTGCACATTCCCGTCGCTCATCAAGTTTTTCGCATCAGATCCCATGATTTATTCCTTTGCTGCATCTGTGTGCCTTTATTGCTACCTAAGTGTAAAGGCTACGGAGGATTTATCCACGACAGATTTGAGATGGTGGCAAACAACTCTGTTTAAACTCTGATACACGAATTATTGGGTTGTATCAGATGTAAATGCGATCCTGAATAAAAATCGCCCTTGCAAATCAACAAAATATAGCCAATTTGCTTAAAAGCTCTGCAAACGGTCGAAATAGCGCAGAAAATTACGTTTTGCCTCTTGCCACCTTCCCACTCTGCCGCTAATATTCGTCCCCGTTGTCACCTACAACGTTGCGTTCATAGCTCAGTTGGTTAGAGCACCACCTTGACATGGTGGGGGTCGTTGGTTCGAGTCCAATTGAACGCACCATCCTGCGTCCGTAGCTCAGTTGGTTAGAGCACCACCTTGACATGGTGGGGGTCGGTGGTTCGAGTCCACTCGGACGCACCAGATTTTCTTAATCTGGTCTTCTCCTTTTTCCCTCTGTTTCTTCTCTGTATCCAATACGTTAAAAGATTTACACTGTCTTCGTATGCGTTATCAGAAGGAGAATCGCTATGGCAACTTTGTTACAACTTCATTTTGCTTTTAATGGCCCATTTGGCGACGCAATGGCTGAGCAGCTTAAACCGCTTGCTGAGTCGATTAATCAGGAACCTGGTTTTCTGTGGAAGGTATGGACAGAAAGTGAAAAGAACCACGAAGCCGGTGGGATCTATCTTTTTACTGATGAAAAAAGCGCCCTTGCCTATCTGGAAAAACATACTGCCCGACTTAAAAATCTCGGCGTTGAGGAAGTTGTCGCCAAAGTTTTCGATGTCAATGAGCCACTGAGTCAAATCAATCAGGCAAAACTCGCCTGACAGAATTTAATCAAGGGCGGTTAGCGCCCTTTTCATCCCTGTCTGAAATTTCTCAAATTCTAAAAATCTCAACCAAACTTATCTGATAACACTAAATTCGAAAGAATGCGTACAGGTAAGTAACAATGAAAAAAATTGCTATTGTGGGTGCCGGGCCTACGGGGATCTACACCTTATTCTCGCTTCTACAGCAACAAACTCCACTTTCTATTTCTATCTTCGAGCAGGCTGACGAGGCCGGTGTCGGGATGCCATACAGTGATGAGGAAAACTCAAAAATGATGCTGGCAAATATTGCCAGTATTGAAATACCGCCGATTAATTGTACGTATCTCGAATGGCTACAAAAGCAAGAAGCCAGCCATCTCCAGCGTTATGGCGTTAAAAAAGAAACCTTGCACGATCGTCAGTTTTTACCGCGAATTCTGCTGGGCGAATATTTCCGCGATCAATTTTTACGATTAGTAGACCAGGCACGACAGCAAAAATTTGCAGTGGCTGTTTATGAATCATGCCAGGTTACCGATCTGCAAATTACAAATGCTGGCGTCATGCTCGCTACAAATCAGGATTTACCCAGCGAGACGTTTGATTTAGCGGTGATTGCCACGGGTCACGTCTGGCCTGATGAAGAAGAAGCAACCAGAACGTATTTTCCCAGTCCGTGGTCAGGCCTGATGGAAGCAAAGGTCGATGCGTGTAACGTGGGTATTATGGGAACATCCTTGAGCGGACTGGATGCGGCAATGGCAGTGGCTATTCAGCATGGTTCGTTCATTGAAGATGATAAACAACACGTCGTTTTTAACCGCGATAACGCAAGTGAAAAGCTAAATATTACGTTGATGTCGCGCACGGGTATTTTACCCGAAGCCGATTTCTATTGCCCTATTCCCTACGAGCCCTTACACATCGTCACCGATCAGGCATTAAATGCTGAGATTCAAAAAGGTGAAGAGGGCCTTTTGGATCGGGTATTTAGATTGATAGTAGAGGAAATCAAGTTTGCTGATCCAGACTGGAGCCAACGCATAGCCTTAGAGAGCCTGAATGTCGATTCCTTTGCTCAAGCCTGGTTTGCCGAGCGCAAACAACGCGACCCATTTGACTGGGCAGAAAAAAATCTCCAGGAAGTCGAACGCAATAAACGAGAAAAACATACTGTTCCCTGGCGTTATGTCATTCTGCGCCTGCATGAAGCCGTACAGGAAATTGTTCCTCATCTGAATGAACACGACCATAAACGGTTCAGTAAAGGCCTTGCCAGGGTTTTCATCGATAATTATGCGGCAATCCCTTCAGAGTCTATTCGTCGCCTACTTGCCTTACGTGAAGCGGGAATCATTCATATTCTCGCCCTCGGTGAAGACTACAAAATGGAAATTAATGAGTCGCGCACCGTCCTGAAAACGGAAGACAACAGCTACTCGTTTGACGTTTTTATTGATGCCCGCGGACAGCGTCCGCTTAAAGTGAAAGATATTCCTTTCCCTGGGCTACGCGAGCAATTACAGAAAACAGGGGATGAAATCCCTGATGTTGGCGAAGATTATACGTTACAGCAACCCGAAGATATTCGTGGACGCGTAGCGTTCGGCGCGTTGCCCTGGTTGATGCACGACCAGCCTTTCGTTCAGGGACTTACGGCATGTGCAGAAATTGGTGAGGCGATGGCTCGGGCGGTCGTAAAGCCTGCATCCCGTGCTCGTCGGCGTCTTTCGTTTGATTAAAGGTAAAGCTATCAGCACTCAACAAACTGATGCTGTTCATTAAGACGATAGCGGACTCCGGTTCGAATATTGTTTTCACCTTCAATGGCGACGGCGAAGCGAACTCTTTCGCCGTCATGATATGCCAGTGCGGCGCTTCCCCCTGGCCCGAGAATAATTGAGTCGACCACGCCCGTGCTCACTACCGTTGAATTTTCACCGCTGGCAATGATGTGTACATTGTCGCCGCTGTTGGCAATTCTGGCGTTTGCGCCAAAGCTGGCGATTTGCACCAGGTCACCATTACTGGCGACATGACACCGTTCACCCAATGTACAAACGCGTACTCGCATTCCGGTATTCGCAATCCGACTACTATCTCCAGCGCTGCTTATCCGCGAAGAATTACCGGTTACAGCAACCCGTGCGCGTTCACCGGAGCTGCCAATGTGACTGTTAAAGCCGACACTTCCAATCCGCACGCTATAACCCATACTGGCAATTTGCGCGGCATACCCAGCGGTTGCGATTCGGGCGTTATCCTCACAACAGCCGATGCGAGCATGATCGTCGCTGCGGGCAAACTGACTGCAAAATGGTATCTCTCCGGGGTCTGTGGCCAGTTTTTGCATAGAGGAAACTTCCTGATGCGCGAAGTTTTCATCCGCCAGCCATTTTTTCCACGCATACTCAACCAGACTCTCCGCCCAGTCCGTATATCCTTCCTCAATCAGTGCATGATGAATATCGGCATAACTACCGCCGCGTGGGAAATGGCGCAGGAACCAGCGATACATCACCGCTCCGATACGCCATTCTCGCAGGTCTGCTCGTGTAATGATCATTCGTTAGTGCCGGTGATAGCCATCGACCATGCTTTTAAAGGTTTCGTGTGGCGTACGCCCCGTGGTGCAAAGATAAAGATGACCGAAGATAAAAAAGAGGCTTATAAATGCCAGAGCAAAATGCGCCTGCAATAACCAGTATCTTACGCCAGGAAACACATCTCCCACGGCTTGCGGATAGAGACACAGCAGCCCCGTCAATAGTAACAACGGCAGCAATCCATACATAACACCAACATAGGCGACCTGCTGTAAGGGATTAAATTTAGACTGGGTTGTTGCCGGGAAAGGATGTTCTTCCCCCTGCATAATGCCAAACAAATAAAATCGCGTTTGTTTTGCCGCTCGCTCCAGCCACCCCTGACGACGAATGCGATAGTGGTGACCATTACCCCCAACGGCATTGATCAGCACAAAGCCGAGCCAGCATGCGAGTAACAAAAATCCGCAAACTTCATGCACCGCAACCAGACTTTTAACCGCAGTTGCGCCCACCAGCGCAAAGTGATTTATCAGCCCACTTGCCAGCAACAATACAAAGAGTAACGCATTCGACCAGTGCCATAATCTGACCGCTTTGCAGTAAAGATAAATCTTCTCACCATAATCGGTGACTGATTTCTTCACGCCACGAGCACGAAGCAAGGCATGCAGCCCCAGCACCAACCACATCCCAACCAGCAATACTCCGGCAATGATCAACCACACCGGCCAAAATTCGGGAGTGAACTGTGGCACATAGTTCGCTAACTGGCTCTGAAACTGTTCAGCATGTTGCGACGGGTTCATACATTTTCCTTTTTAATCAAATGTTGACCGAACCGGCGATACAGATGCGGTTTCCCGGCACCAGGTAGCTGATATTGATAGTATTTATTTTGCTGCAACCACGCCTGAATTTCTGGGCTATCTTCGCGACCAAAGATCAATGCGTGTTCCGGGCAGGCGCTGACGCAAATGGGCGGAAAGCCTTTTGCCAGTCGGGACTCAGCGCAGAAATCACATTTATCTGCCACTTTAGTGACAGGGTTAAGGTAGCGAACCTGGTACGGACAAGCGCCAATGCAATAACTGCAGCCGATGCACTGCGATTTTTCTACCCGCACGATCCCCTGCTCATCACGCCACGACGCCCCTGTCGGGCATACGTCGATGCACGGAGCATCTTCGCAGTGCTGACATGACTGGCGAAAAAAGTGATACTGCGTTTCGTTATCGTTATCGGTGACTGGAATGTGTGCTATCGATAAACGGCTTCCCTGAGCGGGGACGTGGTTAGTTTTACGGCATGCGCGGGCGCAAATATTACAGCCATTGCACCGTGACTCGTCATGAATCATGGCATACCGAACTTCCTTTTCTTGCCTCGTGTTCGCTAACAGAGAAGACGCAGAACCAGTAAAAAAGATTACTGTTCCCATCCCCAGAACAAATTTGCGTCGAGTGAAGGACATCTGATTATCCCCTAATGCAGTGGCTGCAACTGTCCACCCTATCCATGACATCTCCCTGAAATTTCAGGGGTTCTGAAACTGCTCTACCTCGAACCATTCGCATAAGCCATAAGCCTTGCCATAGGTCATAAATCGCTCGCTAAACAAGTACAACACCGCCGTCGATGACTCCACCTGCCGTATATCGGCATATTCAGGTGCAACATCCATCGCGGCGATCGCGGCTTCAATCTGCGCTTCCTGGAAGTAATATGGCGCTTGCATCAGCATGGCGACTTTGTAAGGACGAGGATATGTCTGGCACTCAAAACGAACGGCGTGTGCAATGGCGCGACAAATGTCCTGCTCCACAACTTGCAAAGACATCGCCGCGTAGTTTTCACTCATGGCCTGCGTTGAGTAATAGTAATCATCCTGACTTCCCGTCATACAAGCGATATCCGCGTAGTCTCCGTTCTGCTTAATGCTTTCCAGCAAAACTGACAGCTCCTCTTCTGCAACCGAATAGGGTGGCGAGAGAAACACGGCGCGCGCCACCAGCTGCCCAGCCGCAGAATGCTGGCGAATGAACTCTGCCAGGATTTCAGCCGGTTCTGGTTCGGTTACCGTATCAACGGGGTGACGCATCCCCTGTAACCATTGCCGCTTCGCCTCGTCAACTTCGCTGACTTTCGCTAACGGCAATTCATCCCGATGGTTCATCTCACCCATTCCTTACACAGGCAGTAGATTGTGTGCTGCCAGATCGGCGGCAATATCTTCCAGCCCCAGACGCTGCAATGTTTCGCGGGTCGGACAACCAAGCTGTGGGTCCCAGCCCATTTCTTTGTAGAACATCGTGAGCGAAGCATGCATATCGTCACGATCCATTTTGTCAGTACCTTCAGTAAAGACCGGGATCTGCGGATCCTTGTCGAATACCCAGGAACAGATAAGATCGTGTTCATTACGCATATCTTTGGTTTGCATCAGTTTTACCGTGTAGGCACGATGCAACGTAAAGATACGCTCTGCAGCTAAATCTAATTTTTCCTGAGTCATCTCTTCGCCGGTGATCGCTTTGAAGAATTTGGCTTCAAGCGCCAGATCGCCCCGGTAATTACGGCTTTTCAGCGGCGAAACGGTCATTGGCCAGACCCAGTTGCACAGGGTGACGGCGTTATGCAAACAGACCCGCAACAGCGACCACTTTGCATATTTAATTTTTGCGTCATTGATTGGCGTGTAGTTTTTGGTTTCATCGTAGGCATCTTCAGAACCAAAAAGCTCTTTCGCCACTTCACGCTGCAGTTTCAATGGCAAACCCGAACCAATAAAATTGATATGGGTATGCGTCATGCAGTCACGGTTGAACATACAGTTAACAATGGAACCGACCTGCGCTGACGCTTCATTGGCATGGTGAACCGGATAGCCAAACGGCGACCAGAGTTTATTTTTCGCGTAGCCCCAGTACTCTTCACCCAAATTCCAGCGTTCTGCGATGGCATATGAACCATCAGCCAGGTGACTCAGCTCACCCACACGATGCGCCAGACGGTAGTAAAAATCTTTAATGAAGTTAACGTCACCCGCTTCCAGTTGATCCCAGCGAATTTCCGCATACTCTTCAGCAGGCAGAACACGCTTGAACACCCCTTTGCTGTAACAATAGGTAAAGTCGCGATGCAACTGCCCGTAGTTACACCATAGGCCGTAGTCATCGAACAAATTCAGACCCACCAGGTTACCAATCACACGACCATCGTCTTTATCTTCAAAATCTTTCGGCCCGTTCGGGAAGATGGTGGTATGGACAAAGTTGGCTACACAAGTGTTACCACCTGTGCTGGGCACGCCAAACTCTTTCACCCGAGGAATATTCATTTGGGTCATACAACGGATCGGGCAAGAGTGGCAGCCACTCATTTTTACTGTGTATTTCTCTGCCGCCGGACCTAAGTCAAAAACGGATTTATAGGTACGAAAGCCGACCGTGTTCTGATTGCCTGGCGGAATTTCCCCCGTTTCAATCGGACCACCTTCAGCCGCGCCCCAAAACAGCCCTTTACGTGCTGTCCAACGTGACTTGGGATCTGAATACTCTGCCCACGATTGCGGCGTACTTGGCACGACATGGTTGTTATTCGCACCAATAAGTTCAGTCATCATGTAATCGTTGAGACGCTTCATCTCCTGACGATCGGCAATGTTGACCCCTTTCGTCCCTTCAACCGCAATCGCTTTCAGGTTTTTCGAACCCATAATTGCGCCAGTTCCCGCACCGCCGCTGTGGTTACGGCTATTCAACATGCCAGAGAGAGGAACAAGGTTTTCCCCAGCCTGACCAATAGCCGCCACACAGGTTTCCGGACTGGTCAATCGACAAATTTCTTCCGTCGTTGCGCGCGTCCCTTTTCCCCATAAGAAATCGGCTTTTTCCAGGCTAACTTTGTCATCTTTAATCTTCAGCCATACCGGTGATTTCGCCTTCCCTTCGATAATAATGACGTCGTATCCAGCGAATTTCATTTGCGCTGCAAAAAAGCCACCCATATGGGCATCGACAACTAAATTTCCTTTGGTAAAAGTAGAAAGTGAGGTGATATTTACGCGAGAACTACAGGGGGCACCAGATCCAGTTAATGGGCCGGTAGCAAAGACTAATTTATTCGCTTCATCGAAAGGTTTCGTGCCTGGCGGTACTTCGTCATACATAATTTTGTAGCCGAAGCCCATGCCACCGACAAAACTTTTAAACTTACTGGAATCTTCGAGGGTAATATTTCCTGTCGTGAGATTGACTCTTAATATATTACCTGTCCAACCGTTAGCCATGATTTTTTCCTTTGCAAGATTCACACAGTAATATCTTTCCACTCGATAATTTTTAACGCCCCTGTTGGGCAGGCGTTTGCGCATTCACCGCATAACACACATTTCGAGGATTTTTTACTTTCGGTATTTACGGTGGCCATCATCCACGGGCATGCCGTAGTACAGGCGCTACAGCCAATACAGCGTTTATGATCGACGGTAATACAGCCTTCTTTCTGCTGCCAGGTAATCGCACCAATCGGGCAGACGTTCATGCATTGCGGCTCTTTGCATTGACGGCAGGTGTCCGCGGTATAGTTGAGATCGCCATACAGGCCGCCGCCAGAGCCAACCCCGTTGTCGCCAAAGAAATAATTACGATGGATTTTGATACGGGAGAAGAATGTCCCTACTGAGCCATCGTTGAAGTTGGTACAAGAGATTTCACAGCGGTGGCAACCCGTGCATCGCGCTCGCTGGGTCACCAGCACCCCTTTGGGTGTATTTATCAACCCTACTGTGCCGCTATCAATATCTTCCTGTTTGCAACCCAAAAGTGACAGTAACGCAGGGGCAATTGTTAGACCAGCAAGGCCTTTTCCTGATATACGCAAGAATTCTAATCGCGTTAAGCCAATATCTAATAGTGGACGATCAACCGGGTTCATTTATTTCGCATCCTCTTCGCAAACACAGTGCTGACAATTCAGCAGCCTGATATTAAGCATTCAACTAATACGCTGCTGACTCTGTCCCCAACACCAGATATTTTCCCTAACCCGATAGTGTATGAGAAAAGATTTAACGCCGATAAACTAATCCTTTATGGTTAGGAGAAAAAATAATGTGATTATTCTGAGCCCTTAACATTGATCGTTATCAATTAAAATTACAAAGCAAGAAATTATAAGTGAACTGATATTTATTATCATTTGAAATAAATTTAACTTAAGCGACAATTATTTGTGACGTTCATTGCAGAAAATAAAAATAACATTATCGCTATAAATTAAAATACATACCGCAATTCGTATAATTTCAGCAGTTGTTATTTAGAATGATTAACTGGACCGCAACTGAAGCAAGAATATCAGGATGAAGCTTACCGCCTCATCCTGAATGGTCATTTTACCAGTGCGTTAATGACGGTTTCCATCGCCTGCTTTTCCAGCTCACTGCGCTGAATGCGTTTATTGGCTAATGCTGTACGTAATACGCCTGCGATAACAATATGCTTTGGTTCCTGCCCCAGATCGCGCATTTCCAGCACAACTTTACCGACAACTCTGCACATTTCTCGGTACAGTTCATCCTCTTTTGTCCGATTTCCCATTCTTTATACCTATTTATCATGCCAACTATCAGCATATATCAATCTAACCAATTAAACAAAAATCAAACAAAATCAGACAAATAACGCGATAAATTATTTTAACTGTAGCAATTGAGCGATGATATATTTATACACCGGATGAACTTTCACTTATCCTCACACTGACAACTTCGGCACCAGACGTTGCGCAAACAGTGAAGTTTTTGCGTAACCTTTTCCCTGGAACGTTAAATCTTTGATAACAATTTATTGTCTAACAAGTTGTATATTTTTTGAAACGCTGTTTTTGTTTTCCTTTTGGATTAATTTCAGCGTATAATGCGCGCCAATTGACTCTTGAATGGTTTCAGCACTTTGGACTGTAGAACTCAACGACTCAAAAACAGGCACTCACGTTGGGCTGAGACACAAGCACACATTCCTCTGCACGCTTTTTCGATGTCACCTATCCTTAGAGCGAGGCACCACCACTTTCGTAATACCGGATTCGCTTTCCGGCAGTGCGCCCAGAAAGCAAGTTTCTCCCATCCTTCTCAACTTAAAGACTAAGACTGTCATGAAAAAGACCAAAATTGTTTGCACCATCGGACCGAAAACCGAATCTGAAGAGATGTTAGCTAAAATGCTGGACGCTGGCATGAACGTTATGCGTCTGAACTTCTCTCATGGTGACTATGCAGAACACGGTCAGCGCATTCAGAATCTGCGCAACGTGATGAGCAAAACTGGTAAAACCGCCGCTATCCTGCTTGATACCAAAGGTCCGGAAATCCGCACCATGAAACTGGAAGGCGGTAACGACGTTTCTCTGAAAGCTGGTCAGACCTTTACTTTCACCACTGATAAATCTGTTATCGGCAACAGCGAAATGGTTGCGGTAACGTATGAAGGTTTCACTACTGACCTGTCAGTTGGCAACACCGTACTGGTTGACGATGGTCTGATCGGTATGGAAGTTACCGCCATTGAAGGTAACAAAGTTATCTGTAAAGTGCTGAACAACGGTGACCTGGGCGAAAACAAAGGTGTGAACCTGCCTGGCGTTTCCATTGCTCTGCCAGCACTGGCTGAAAAAGACAAACAGGACCTGATCTTTGGTTGCGAACAAGGCGTAGACTTTGTTGCTGCTTCCTTTATCCGTAAGCGTTCTGACGTTATCGAAATCCGTGAGCACCTGAAAGCGCACGGCGGCGAAAACATCCACATCATCTCCAAAATCGAAAACCAGGAAGGCCTCAACAACTTCGACGAAATCCTCGAAGCCTCTGACGGCATCATGGTTGCGCGTGGCGACCTGGGTGTAGAAATCCCGGTAGAAGAAGTTATCTTCGCCCAGAAGATGATGATCGAAAAATGTATCCGTGCACGTAAAGTCGTTATCACTGCGACCCAGATGCTGGATTCCATGATCAAAAACCCACGCCCGACTCGCGCAGAAGCCGGTGACGTTGCAAACGCCATCCTCGACGGTACTGATGCAGTGATGCTGTCTGGTGAATCCGCAAAAGGTAAATACCCGCTGGAAGCGGTTTCTATCATGGCGACCATTTGCGAACGTACCGACCGCGTGATGAACAGCCGTCTCGAGTTCAACAATGACAACCGTAAACTGCGCATTACCGAAGCGGTATGCCGTGGTGCCGTTGAAACTGCTGAAAAACTGGATGCTCCGCTGATCGTGGTTGCTACTCAGGGCGGTAAATCTGCTCGCGCAGTACGTAAATACTTCCCGGATGCCACCATCCTGGCACTGACCACCAACGAAAAAACGGCTCATCAGTTGGTACTGAGCAAAGGCGTTGTGCCGCAGCTGGTTAAAGAGATCACTTCTACTGATGATTTCTACCGTCTGGGTAAAGAACTGGCTCTGCAGAGCGGTCTGGCACACAAAGGTGACGTTGTAGTTATGGTTTCTGGTGCACTGGTACCGAGCGGCACTACTAACACCGCATCTGTTCACGTCCTGTAATATTGCTTTTGTGAATTAATTTGTATATCGAAGCGCCCTGATGGGCGCTTTTTTTATTTAATCGATAACCAGAAGCAATAAAAAATCAAATCGGATTTCACTATATAATCTCACTTTATCTAAGATGAATCCGATGGAAGCATCCTGTTTTCTCTCAATTTTTTTATCTAAAACCCAGCGTTCGATGCTTCTTTGAGCGAACGATCAAAAATAAGTGCCTTCCCATCAAAAAAATATTCTCAACATAAAAAACTTTGTGTAATACTTGTAACGCTACATGGAGATTAACTCAATCTAGAGGGTATTAATAATGAAAGCTACTAAACTGGTACTGGGCGCGGTAATCCTGGGTTCTACTCTGCTGGCAGGTTGCTCCAGCAACGCTAAAATCGATCAGCTGTCTTCTGACGTTCAGACTCTGAACGCTAAAGTTGACCAGCTGAGCAACGACGTGAACGCAATGCGTTCCGACGTTCAGGCTGCTAAAGATGACGCAGCTCGTGCTAACCAGCGTCTGGACAACATGGCTACTAAATACCGCAAGTAATAGTACCTGTGAAGTGAAAAATGGCGCACATTGTGCGCCATTTTTTTTGTCTGCCGTTTACCGCTACTGCGTCGCGCGTAACATATTCCCTTGCTCTGGTTCACCATTCTGCGCTGACTCTACTGAAGGCGCATTGCTGGCTGCGGGAGTTGCTCCACTGCTCACCGAAACCGGATACCCTGCCCGACGATACAACGCTTTATCGACTAACTTCTGATCTACAGCCTTATTGTCTTTAAATTGCGTAAAGCCTGCTGGCAGTGTGTATGGCATTGTCTGAACGTTTTGCTGTTCTTCTGCTGATAGTGGTCGATGTACTTCAACATAACGCATCCCGTTAGGTTCCACGGAATATTTCACCGGTTCGTTGATCACTTTCACCGGCGTTCCCGTCCGCACGCTGGAGAACAAGGCTTTAATATCCGGTGCATTCATGCGAATACACCCTGAACTGACGCGCAAACCGACGCTGTCCGGCGCACTGGTACCATGAATGAGGTATTCGCCATTACCATGCGCGAGGCGCAGTGCGTAACGTCCTAGCGGGTTATTTGGTCCGGCAGGAACGACTGGCGGTAATTTAATGCCACGCTCCAGCGAACGTTGACGAATGCCTGCCGTAGGCGTCCAGGTTGGGTTAGGGATTTTCTGCCCAACACGCGTTTCCATCACCGGCGTTTCCAGCCCCTGCAATCCAATACCTATTGGATAAACCTGCACAATATTTTCTCCCGGCGGATAATAATAAAGGCGCAGCTCTGCAAGGTTAACGATAATCCCCTGACGCGGTGCATCAGGTAATAACAGTTGTGAAGGAATAGTTATCGTCGTACCAGGTTTTGGCACCGGGGCGATAGTGTTATTGGCTTCAAGGATCAACATTGCCGCAGTATCAAAACGTCGGGCAATAGCCTGAAGGTTTTTATCCCCTTCTTGCACCGTATACGTTTGATTTTGCCCAACCAGTCGGCTTCCGGTTGGTGGTAGCGGATAATCAACCGCCCAGGCAGCCTGGATGGCGCTAAAAGCGCCGATAAGCGTGAGTGTAAGCAAAGACGCGCGTTTCATTGTAAACCTCCTGTATTTGCCGGAGACTCACGCTGAAACGTCGGATGGCGCTTATGTTCACCTGAAACCAAAACACTCCTGTGCAGGTCAGTGTAAACATTGACCATCCGGCAATGTGAGCCAACCGGATGAAAGCTGTCCCTTTAGTTTAGCTAAGTGCAGCGGCTTTGGCGCGAATTGCGCGAATCATCGCTTCCAGACCTTGTGAACGAGATGGGGTGAGATGTTGGGTGAGCGCCATTTTTTCAAACCACGGACGCACATCGAAATTGACAATATCCTGCGGCGTCATCTGATCGTAGAGAATAAATACGACCGCAATAAGCCCTTTCACAATCGCCGCATCGCTGTCGCCCTGCAATTCAATAATTCCCTGCGCATTCTGGCGCATGACAATCCACACCTGACTCTGGCAGCCCTGAATGCTATTTTGTGGGCTTCGGTCTTCGTCGCGTAATTCTGGCAGACGCTGGCCCAGCTCAATAATGTAGAGATATTTCTCTTCCCAATTGGCGCAGCGTAAAAAATTACGCAGCAATTTTTCTTTATCCGGCAATAAAGCCATAGTGCCTCCCTGTTATCCCAGCAGACGGTGAATACGTTGCAGTCCGGTCACCAGACGATCCACTTCTTCATGGGTGTTATACATGGCCAGCGACGCCCGACACATCGCAGGGACGTTGTAATAGGCCATTAATGGCATAGCGCAGTGATGTCCGGTACGCACAGCAATGCCGTAATTATCGAGAAAACTGCCAACATCATAGGCGTGGTGTTTACCGAGATTAAAAGCAATAACGCCAAGCCTGTTTTGTGGGCCATAGAGAGTGAGATCCGGTACAGATTCCAGCTGTGATAGCGCATAATGCATCAGATTCTGTTCATACTCGGCTATGCTATTAAGCCCCAGCGCCGAAACATACTCCAGCGCCGCGCCAAGACCAATGATGCCCCCGGTATTGGGTGTACCGGCTTCAAACCGCCATGGTGCTTTGGTCCAGGTAGTGCCTTCACTCAGGCTGACGGTGGCGATCATAGAACCGCCCCCTTCCCACGGCGGCATCTCCTGCAACAAGGCTTCTTTCACATAAAGAATGCCAATTCCGGTGGGGCCATACAGTTTATGCCCGGAGAACACGTAAAAGTCGCAATCCAGCGCCTGAACATCCACCGGATGATGCATCACCGCCTGAGCGCCATCCACCAGCACTTTTGCGCCATGCTGGTGCGCAAGCGTGATTATTTCCGCCAGCGGATTTTCTGTTCCCAGCACGTTGGAGACATGAGTAATTGCCAGCAGGCGAGTTTTCTCATCAAACAGCGTAGGCAGCGTCTCCAGTTGCAGCGTACCGTCGGGGTTGAGAGGGATCACACGCAGCTCTGCGCCAACGCGTGCGCAAAGCATCTGCCAGGGGACAATGTTAGCGTGGTGCTCCATCTGACTGATGATGATGTTATCGCCCGCCCGCACATTGCTGTTGCCCCAGCTATTGGCGACCAGATTGATCCCTTCCGTCGTGCCGCGGACGAACACCAGCTCTTCCGCCGAACGGGCATTAATAAACAGCGATGCCCGCTTGCGCACGTTCTCCATTTTCTCGGTCGCCTGAGCGCTTAAGGTATGAATACCGCGATGCACCGCCGCGTAGCCATGACGATAAAACTCGGCCTCGGCGTCAATCACCTGGCTCGGTTTCTGTGCACTGGCGGCGCTGTCGAGATAAGCCAGCGGCAAACCGTTTACCTCACGCGAAAGCACCGGAAAGTCGGCCCGCACTTTGTCGACGGAAAAAGTCATCTTGCACCTCCTGGCAGCCGTTGACCGATTCGGGCCAGCACCTGCTGTTTAAGCCCCTCATCACGCAGTGCTTCCGTCAGTTCGGCAGCAAAGGCGTAAATGATCATCTGCTGGGCATCCTGCTGATTGATCCCGCGCGAGCGCAGATAGAACATCTGTTCATCATCAATACGCCCCACCGTCGCGCCGTGGCTGCATTTCACATCATCTGCATAGATTTCCAGCTGCGGTTTTGTATCCACTTCCGCCAGTTTGCCCATCAGCAGATTATTGTTGGTCATCTGACCATCCGTTTTGATGGCGTGCTGCGCGACGTTGATCAAACCGTTAAATACCGCGCGGCCTTTGTCGCTGACGATAGTTTTGTGCAACTGTCGGCTGTTACAAAAACCTTTATTGTGTTCCAGCCAGGTACGGGTATCACACACCTCGTTTTTCACCGGCATCGCCAGGCTATTGATCCGCAGCGTGCTGTTTTCGCCATTGAGTTGCGTACTGGTGTTGTGTCGTAACACTGCGCCACCCAGCAGGAAACTATGGCTAAATGCGGTGGCATCGTCAGCCAGCAACAAATCGTTATGGGCAAAGTGGTGACTGACCGGGTTTTCAAACGCCAGCTTGATATGCTGCAAGTGGGCGTTCGCTGCGACATTGATAGTGAACCGTGCGCCGGTGAAGTGACGAGCATCATTAAGGCTGACAAAATGTTCGATCACCGTTGCTTCGGCACCTTCCGCCAGATCCAGATGATGTCGGTAATGGGCAGTGTTGACCTCTTCACCTGCCACGCCCTGGGTAATATGCATTAACAGCAATGGCTTTGCCGGCCGTTGACCGCGCTTCACGGCGATATGCGTCACGCTTTGTGCCAGGCTTTCCGTCAAATGCAGAAACACTTCCGCCTGAATAGCGTCGGGTACCCCCTGACGGTCGTCGTTAATGCTCACTTCATACCCGCTGCCTTCAGTCGCATCGCTCAGTGCTGACACGTAACGTCCATCGACAAATACCAGCCGCACAGCGTCTAACGTTAACGCTAAGGCATCTCGCTGCTGTGGGGATATCTCTCCCGCAATGCTGACAAACTGGCTATTGGTCAGCCCTTCCAGCGGCGTATATTTCCAGTTTTCATGTTTACGTGTCGGCAGTCCGGTACGCAGCAATTGTTGTAAATGCTGCTGTGCTTGCGGTGAGCGTTTTGTCCCTTCAGCTTCAAACAAGTGATGCCACTGTTGCAGCGCATTACTGCTGTTCGGTAAGCCAGCCATAACCCTGCTCCTCCAGTTGTTTGACCAACGTGAAATCGCCGGATTTCACAATTCGTCCCTGATATAGCACATGAACGTAATCAGGCTTGATGTAGTCGAGAATGCGTTGGTAGTGCGTAACAATGATGAATGAGCGCTTGCCATCACGCAGCGAGTTCACGCCATCGGCGACCACTTTTAATGCGTCAATATCCAGCCCGGAGTCCGACTCATCAAGAATGCATAACTCCGGTTCCAGCACCGCCATTTGCAAAATATCGTTGCGCTTTTTCTCGCCGCCGGAAAAACCAACGTTTACCGAACGGGTTAATAAATCTTCCGGCATCTTCAGGAGAGCGATTTTCTCTTCCATCAAATCCTGAAAATCAAAGCGGTCGAGCGTTTCCTGGCCGCGATAGCTGCGCACCGCATTAAGTGCCGTTTGCAGGAAAAACTGGTTACTGACGCCGGGAATCTCCACCGGATACTGGAAGGCCATAAAGATGCCTTCGCCTGCACGATCTTCCGGCGACAGCGCAAGCAAATCTTTGCCTTTGAACTCAACCGTGCCGCCCGTCACTTCATAATCTTCTCGCCCGGCAAGCGTTGCCGATAAGGTACTTTTGCCCGAACCGTTTGGCCCCATAATGGCGTGAACTTCGCCGGGACGAACGTCGAGGCTTAATCCACGCAGGATAGCTTTATCTTCCACGCTGACGTGTAAATCTTTAATACTTAACATGTTTATTCCTTATCCGACGCTGTGTTCAAGACTGATGGCGAGGAGTTTTTGTGCTTCAACGGCAAATTCCAGCGGCAGTTCTGAGAACACGTCTTTGCAGAAACCGTTAACAATCATCGAGATGGCGTCTTCTTCGCTGATCCCGCGTTGCAGGCAGTAAAACAGTTGATCTTCACCAATACGTGATGTCGTTGCCTCGTGCTCCAGTTGTGCGCTGTTATTGCGACATTCGACATACGGGAAGGTATGCGCCCCACAATTAGCGCCAATCAGCATTGAGTCGCACTGAGTGAAATTGCGCGCATTGGTTGCCGTCGGCATGATTTTCACTAAGCCGCGATAACTGTTCTGACTATGTCCGGCAGAGATCCCTTTCGAGATAATGGTCGATTTGGTGTTTTTACCGATGTGGATCATCTTGGTGCCGGTATCCGCTTGCTGATGACCGCTGGTCAGCGCCACTGAGTAAAACTCACCAATGGAGTTATCGCCGCGCAAAATGCAGCTGGGATATTTCCACGTAATCGCTGACCCGGTTTCTGATTGCGTCCATGACATTTTGCTGTTTTCGCCTTCGCACAAAGCACGCTTGGTGACGAAGTTGAGAATACCGCCGGTGTTGTTATCGCCAGGGAACCAGTTTTGTACCGTGGAATATTTCACCTCGGCGTTTTTATGGATGATGACTTCCACCACTGCCGCGTGTAACTGATAGCTGTCACGCACCGGAGCGGAACAGCCTTCAATGTAGCTGACGTAGCTGTCTTCGTCGGCCACCAGAATGGTGCGCTCAAACTGCCCAGTTTTTTCCGCGTTAATGCGAAAATAGGTGGAAAGTTCCATCGGGCAGCGCACGCCTTTAGGCACATAAATAAACGTACCGTCAGAGGCTACCGCCGCATTAAGCGCGGCAAAGAAGTTGTCATTCCCCGGCACCACGGTGCCGAGATATTTACGCACCAGTTCCGGGTGATCGTGGATCGCCTCACCAAAGGAACAGAAAATAATTCCCTGCTCCGCCAGTTTTTCGCGATAAGTAGTGGCAACCGAAACAGAGTCGAAAATGGCATCCACCGCCACCTCTTTGCCTTCCCGCACGGGAACGCCCAACTGCTCAAACGCCGCCTCCACCTCTTTACTTAAAAAGGCGTTCGCGCCAGTTTGCTGCACCGCGCCAGGTTCAGACGCGCAAGTGTCGTCACAATTACCGCACGATGGTGCTGAGTAGTAGCTGTAATCCTGATAATTCAGCTTGTCGTAGTGCGCTTTCAACCAGTGCGGTTCTTCCATCTCCAGCCATGCGCGATAGGCGTTTAGACGAAACTCCAGCATCCACTCCGGCTCATTACGCTTCGCCGAAATTGCGCGCACCACCTCTTCGTTTATCCCCTTTGCCAGCTCATCGGTGGCTAACTGGGTGAAGAATCCTTCTTTATAATTCAGCGGGCCGCCGGTCCATGTTTTGACATCGTCAGTTGCTTCAGTATTACGAGACATAGTACCGCCTATACCCCAAAGCTTTCGCCACAGCCACATTCATTCTGGGCTTTAGGGTTGTGAAATTTGAATATCTGATTAAGTCCTTCACGAACGAAATCGACTTCCGTGCCATCAATAAACGGCATCGCTTGCAGCGGGACAAACAGCTTCGCGCCGTCGTGTTCAAACAGCAGATCGTCTTTGTCCGGCTCGCTAACACTGTCGAGCACATAGCCAAAGCCCGCGCAGCCCGTTTGCTTCACGCCTAAGCGCACGCCGACCATACCCGGCTGCTTTGCCACCAGCTCACGGATGTGTATCGCCGCTGCGGGTGTCAGCGTTAAGCCTTGCCAGGCGAAATCTTGTGGGTTAAAGGTTCCTGAATGCATGTCCATCGATTTACCTCACTTCATCGCTTTCAGCGTATAACAACATGTTAGTGATAATGATTATCAGTTCAACCCAGCAAACGCAGGGGCTTTACCGTAAAACATGCTTTTTGCCTGCTTTTAATAAGCATAGACCCTGATGTGTGGGTTAACAGGCACGCTAAGAATTAGGTATCTCATTGTTAGATAATGGTTATTATCTAAGGAGCATTAAGGCTGTGATGAAAAAGAAAAAGTTGTATTGAAAATGACTATTTAAGAGATAGGTAAAAAAGTGCAGCGTTCAGAAATAAGAAAACCCTTAAGTCTGTGCGACACAGGCTTAAGGGTTTCTACCCCATCCGGCGCTTATCTCCGGCACTCTCAGTGGCTTAGCTCTTGAAGGGGCGATAAGAATAATCTCATAAAGCTAACCCGCCGTTTTAACACAAACTGCGATTAGTATTATTTTTGAACAATATCAGGCGGGTAGATAAGCAGTATTAAGAAGGTCATCGAACCTGGACGGAGGTTAATCCAGGTCGATTTGGCGAACTTGCGGCATTAAGTCAGGATCAATGCACGCCCAGACGCCAGGCAAAGTAGATTTCTTCTTTTAATTCAGCAGAAGAGAGAGTAAGCAGGTCAGCAAATTCAAGTTCTAGTTGTTTCAGACGTTTGAGATATTGGGCAGGTGAAAGATTGCTCTGGTCACGGCGTAAAAATTCAATGGCCAGCTGGGTGGGATCAAGTTGAGTAGACATAGCATCCTCGCTTTTAGACAAGACCTGCACAGTATACCACCGTTTACTGTGCAGATAATGACCAAAAGCAATATGCGTCACACTTTTCTGGTGACAACGTCACAAAATGGCGGTCGTCAATCGTGACGAACAGCACAAACGCCCTTTCTCATCGAAGATTTCAATCTGCCAGACCTGGTGACGCGAACCGAGATGCAACGGTTTGCATACGCCGCGCACCCGCCCTTCTCGTGCCGAGCGGACGTGGTTAGCATTGATTTCCAGGCCAACCACTTTTTGCTCACCTTCAGTACATAAATAACCGGCAACGGAACCGATACTTTCGGCCAGCACCACGGATGCGCCTCCATGCAGCAACCCGAAAGGCTGCTTTGTCCGCGAGTCTACTGGCATTGTCGCTTCAAGGGTGTCATCACCAATATGTTCAAAGCGAATATCCAGCAACCCCACCATGTTTCCTTCACCCATAGCATTCAGTGCTTCCAGGGTGATTTTTCGTTTCCATATCATTTAATAATCTCCAGTAAAGCCTGCACAGGATGGCGTACCCCCGTGCCTTCAACCCGTTTGACCTGGCTACGGCAGGAATATCCGGTCGCCAGACAGCGGTTACGCGGCAGTCGCTGCATAGCCTGATGCCAGGATAACTCATAGATCCCGAGCGAATTTTTATGGTTTTTCTCTTCATGTCCGTAAGTCCCTGCCATGCCGCAGCAACCCACGCTGACATTTTCCAGTTTCGCGCCAAAACGGGCAAATATCGCGGCCCATTGTGCTGGCGCGCCCGGCAAGGCGGTAACCTCGGTACAGTGACCAAAGAAATACCATGATTCACCGCTGACTGTAGCCACTGGCTGTGACTCAAGTGCGCTTGCCAGCCATTCATTCGCCAGTAAGACGTTAAACTCGCCACGTTCCTCGCCCAGCGCCAGTTTATATTCATCGCGATAACAAAGTACCAGCGCCGGATCGACGCCCACCATTGGCATCCCCAGCTTCGCCATACGGTTGAGGAAATCCGCCGTCTTTTTCGCCGTCTTCGCAAAACGATTAAGAAAACCTTTAATATGCTGGGCTTTGCCATTTGGCGAAAATGGCAGTAACACCGGCTGGAAACCTAATTTTTCAACCAGACGGACAAAATCCGCCACCACTTGCGCATCGTAATAGCTGGTAAAGGGGTCCTGCACCACCAACACCGTGCGCGCTTTCTGCTCTGCATTGAGAGCTTCAAGCTGTTCCAGCGTCATGTTTGCCGAGCGATGCCCCACCATTTGTTGTTGTAGCGAGGGGACCGACAGCAGTGGCAAATCAACCATGCCGATATGTTTTTCCGAGAGTTTGCGCACCAGCGGCTGGTTAATGAAGAAGTTAAAGGTTTTCGGCGCGCGTGCCATCAGCGGCGCGTAGCTCTCGACCGTAGCGACGAGGTGGTCGCGCAGCGGACGTAAATAACGGGTATGATAGAGCTGCAGGAAACGAGAGCGAAACTCCGGCACATCAATTTTGATGGGGCACTGGGTCGAACAAGCTTTACAGGCCAGACAGCCCGACATCGCCTCTTTGACTTCGTGTGAGAAGTCATATTCGCCTTTATTCGCATGCCAGCTATTGCGCGTGCGGGCAATTAACGTCCGCAAACTGACGCCGGATTCAGGCAGTTCTTGTTCCAGTTTGAGTGGATCAACGCCGCGATCCGCCAACAAACGCAGCCATTCACGCACCAGCGTTGCGCGCCCTTTCGGTGAATGAATCCGGTTCTGGGTGATCTTCATCGACGGACACATCGGACTACGGGCATCAAAGTTGAAGCATAAACCGTTGCCGTTACACTCCATCGCACCGCGCCACTGCTGGCGTACCGCAATGGGGATCTGCCGATCGAATGTACCGCGCTTCACCGCGTCCACTTTCATCATCGGCGCATCGAGACCTTCTGGCGGGCAAATCTTCCCTGGGTTGAGTCGGTTATGCGGGTCAAATGCCGCTTTCACTTTGCGCAGTTCTGCATAAAGTTCCTCACCGAAAAACGCCGGGCTGTATTCAGCGCGAAAACCTTTGCCGTGCTCGCCCCACAACAAACCACCGTATTTCGCAGTCAGCGCCACCACGTCATCAGAAATTTGCTTCATCAAAATCTCTTGTTGAGGATCGCACATATCCAGTGCCGGACGGACGTGCAAGACACCTGCGTCGACGTGACCGAACATACCGTAGCTTAAGCCGTGGCTGTCGAGCAGCGCGCGAAATTCAGCAATATAATCGGCCAGATGTTCCGGCGGTACGCAGGTATCCTCAGCAAACGGAATTGGCTTAGCGGCACCTTTGGCATTGCCAAGCAGACCAACGGCTTTTTTGCGCATTGCATAGATACGTTCAACCCCCGCCAGCTCACGGCACACCTGCCAGCCGATGACACCTGCTTGATGACTGGCGATCAGCTCATCCAACCGCGCACAGAGTGCATTTACCCGCTCATCAATCAGCGCCTCATCATCACCAGCAAACTCCACAATGTTCAGCCCGAGCATCTCTTTGTCAGGCACATCGGTAATCAACTCGCTGACGGAATGCCAGACAATATCTTCCCGCGCCAGATTCAGCACTTTTGAGTCCACCGTCTCTACCGAAAGCGCCCGCGCCTCAACCATAAACGGCGCGTTACGCAGCGCGGAGTCAAAAGAGTCATATTTGACGTTCACCAGACGGCGCACTTTAGGCAAGGGCGTAATATCCAGCCGCGCTTCGGTAATAAAGGCCAGCGTCCCTTCTGAACCCGTCAGAATGCGCGTCAGGTCGAACTCGGTCATCTCATCGTTAAAGACATGACGCAGATCGTAACCGGTAAGAAAGCGGTTAAGTTTGGGGAAGTTGTCGATGATTAACTGGCGTTGCTGACGGCAACGTTGATAAACCGTGTTATAAATTCGCCCGATTGTGGTATTGGATTTACCCAGCGTTTCCGCCAATTCGACGGGTAAAGGTTGCGTATCGAGAATATCGCCCCCCAACAACACCGCGCGTACGCCAAGTACGTGATCTGACGTTTTGCCATAGACCAGCGATCCCTGACCGGATGCATCGGTATTGATCATCCCACCGAGCGTTGCCCGGTTGCTGGTCGAAAGTTCCGGCGCAAAAAAGTAGCCGAACGGTTTCAGGTACTGATTGAGTTGATCTTTTATCACCCCGGCCTCAACGCGCACCCAGCCCTCTTCAGGGTTAATTTCGATGATGCGGTTCATATGGCGGGACATATCAACAATAATCCCCTGGTTGAGCGCCTGACCGTTAGTGCCGGTGCCGCCGCCGCGGGGGGTAAAGATCAGCGATGAATAGCGTTCCTGCGCGGCAAGACGGGCGATCAGCGCCACATCTGCGGTTGAACGCGGAAATACCACCGCATCGGGGAGAAGTTGGTAAATACTGTTGTCGGTCGACATTGTCAGACGATCGGCATAACTTGTCGCCGTATCGCCGGTAAAACCTTGTTGCTCCAGCTCTTGCAAAAAATTAAGCACCAGTTGAACGACGCCGGGTGCCTGGGAAATCTGTGGAATCATTATATTGACCCTTTCCTGCGGTCTGTGATGTAGGTCGATACACTATTCTTTCAGGCGGCTGCAATAGCGTACTGAAAGGTGATGTTTATTTACTCTATGGATTTCGAGTTGCAGGAAGGCGGCAAGCGAGTGAACTCCAGGAGCTTACAATAGTAAGTGACTGGGGTGAACGAACGTAGCCGCAGCACATGCAACTTGAAATACGACGAGTAAATCGTTTGCGTGTTGCCTGAGTTGTTGTACCACATTTTTTTCTAACACGCCCATCAGAATTAAGGGCAGAATCGGCCTGTTAAAAACCGCTGAAATTGCTCATCATTATGCAGGTGAGTTTCGCGTGTTCACGTCGCGTCGACGATTTGACGCACAAAAAAGGTGAAAAGTAGTTATGGTAAATGTTCGTCAGCCCAGGGATGTCGCACAAATTCTGCTTTCGGTGCTGTTTTTAGCCATCATGATTGTGGCATGTCTGTGGATTGTTCAACCCTTTATTCTCGGCTTTGCATGGGCCGGTACGGTGGTTATCGCCACCTGGCCGGTATTGTTACGTTTGCAAAAGATCATGTTTGGCCGCCGCTCTCTCGCCGTTCTGGTGATGACGCTGTTATTAGTGATGGTGTTTATCATCCCTATTGCTTTGCTGGTTAACAGTATCGTCGACGGCAGCGGCCCGCTAATTAAAGCCATTTCCAGCGGCGACATGACGTTACCCGATCTGGCGTGGCTTAATACCATTCCGGTGATTGGCGCGAAGCTGTATGCAGGCTGGCACAACTTGCTGGATATGGGGGGGACGGCGATCATGGCGAAAGTCCGCCCTTATATTGGCACCACCACCACCTGGTTCGTTGGGCAGGCGGCGCATATCGGGCGCTTTATGGTGCATTGTGCGCTGATGCTTCTCTTCAGTGCCCTGCTGTACTGGCGCGGTGAACAGGTGGCACAAGGCATTCGCCATTTTGCAACCCGTCTGGCAGGCGTTCGCGGAGATGCCGCCGTACTGCTGGCGGCACAGGCTATCCGCGCGGTGGCGCTGGGTGTGGTGGTGACGGCGTTAGTACAGGCAGTGCTTGGCGGTATCGGCCTCGCCGTATCCGGCGTACCTTATGCAACGTTGCTAACGGTGTTAATGATCCTCTCCTGCCTTGTCCAGCTTGGCCCGTTGCCGGTACTGATTCCGGCGATTATCTGGCTCTACTGGACTGGCGATACCACCTGGGGAACGGTATTGTTAGTGTGGAGCGGTGTGGTTGGCACGCTGGATAACGTCATCCGCCCAATGTTAATTCGCATGGGTGCCGATTTACCGCTGATCCTGATCCTCTCTGGTGTTATTGGTGGTTTGATTGCTTTCGGGATGATCGGTCTGTTTATTGGTCCGGTTCTGTTAGCCGTTTCCTGGCGTCTGTTTGCCGCGTGGGTGGAAGAAGTCCCGCCGCCGACGGACCAACCGGAAGAAATTCTCGAAGAACTTGGCGAAATCGAGAAACCGAATAAGTAATTTCTCATCAGGCGGCTCTGCCGCCTGATTGTTAACCCCCGCTAATTGATATTTGATTGCTCTTCCCCATATTTTCCTGCTTACCGCCATTCAGCTGGTAGTACCTGTCGCAAATTCTTTACAGTTTTTAAACTAATGAGACGAATCTGATCGACGCAAAAAGTCCGTATGCCTACTATTAGCTTACGGTTATAAATCAACATATTGATTTATAAGCATGGAAATCCCCTGAGTGAAACAACGAATTGCTGTGTGTAGTCTTTGCCCATCTCCCACGATGGGCTTTTTTTTAACATTTTTCCGCTTCGCTACCTCGCCCCTCACTCTTTCCAATAATGTTGCACAAGATACTGTGACTCTCTTCAAGCCGTCAGCAGGCTGATAATGTTATTTATATTTTATTGTTTATTTCATGCAGCCATTACACGATGAACGCTTATGAACTCCAGGCACTTCGCCATATTTTTGCCATGACTATTGATGAATGCGCGACCTGGATTGCCCAGACCGGTGACAGTGAAAGCTGGCGTCAGTGGGAAAATGGCAAATGCGCCATTCCTGATCGTGTAGTCGAGCAACTGTTGGCTATGCGTCAGCAACGAAAAAAACATCTTCATGCCATCATAGAGAAAATAAATAACCGCATCGGCAACAACACCATGCGTTTTTTCCCCGACTTAACCGCGTTTCAACAAGTCTACCCTGATGGCAATTTTATTGACTGGAAGATCTATCAATCGGTAGCCGCTGAATTATATGCACACGATCTGGAGCGGCTTTGTTAATTTCTCCACAAAAAGGAATTGTCGTTGTTACAACAATAATGAACGGATACTGACACAACATCGCTACACTTTTTAAAGCACCTTTGCTAAGTAGAACCTATGAAAAATCCCTATTACCCTACCGCACTTGGGTTGTATTTTAATTACCTGGTGCATGGTATGGGCGTCATTTTGATGAGCCTGAATATGGCCTCGCTGGAGACACTTTGGCAGACTAATGCCGCGGGTGTCTCGATAGTTATCTCATCGCTGGGCATTGGTCGATTAAGTGTCTTGCTTTTTGCAGGATTATTATCCGATCGCTTTGGTCGCCGCCCTTTTATCATGCTCGGGATGTGCTGCTATATGGCCTTCTTTTTTGGCATCCTGCACACCAATAACATCATTATCGCTTATGTTTTTGGCTTTCTGGCAGGAATGGCAAACAGTTTTCTCGATGCAGGCACTTATCCCAGTTTGATGGAAGCTTTTCCACGCTCACCTGGGACAGCCAATATTTTAATTAAAGCATTTGTTTCCAGCGGACAATTTTTATTACCGCTAATCATTAGCCTGTTAGTGTGGGCTGAACTGTGGTTCGGTTGGTCCTTTATGATTGCTGCAGGCATTATGTTTATTAACGCTCTGTTTTTATACCGTTGTACGTTCCCACCCCATCCGGGTCATCGCTTACCTGTCATAAAGAAAACCACCAGCTCTACGGAACATCGCTGTTCAATTATCGATTTAGCCAGTTATACCTTATATGGCTATATCTCAATGGCAACGTTTTATCTGGTTAGCCAGTGGCTGGCACAGTACGGACAATTTGTTGCAGGCATGTCATACACTATGTCGATTAAACTACTCAGTATCTACACCGTGGGTTCGCTGCTTTGTGTATTTATTACCGCTCCACTCATTCGTAATACCGTTCGCCCAACAACATTACTGATGCTGTACACCTTTATCTCATTTATTGCTCTGTTTACCGTCTGCCTGCATCCCACATTTTATGTGGTGATAATATTTGCTTTTGTCATTGGTTTTACCTCTGCTGGAGGTGTTGTGCAAATTGGCCTGACGTTAATGGCTGAACGTTTCCCTTACGCTAAAGGTAAAGCTACAGGGATCTATTACAGTGCGGGCAGTATTGCGACCTTTACTATTCCGTTGATTACGGCTCATCTGTCCCAAAGAAGTATTGCCGATATTATGTGGTTCGATACCACCATCGCTGCCATCGGTTTTTTACTGGCACTGTTTATCGGCTTACGCAGCCGCAAAAAAACGCGGCATCAGTCGCTAAAGGAAAATGTCGCTCCGGGTGGGTAATGCAATATTCTTTTCAGGTCATGCAAGATCTTACGGATAAATAACTCTTTCTGCGCTAACTAAGGAAAATCGCGATCAAAAACAAACTATGACATGCAATATTCCTGGAAACATAAACTTTATGCCATGTACCCAGGGAAAATCATCTTCAGTATAGTAATTATGTAAACCGTCGGAGAACAATACGTACGGTAACGAAATTATCTTTCAGCAAGGAGCTGTGAAAATGTCTCAAAATAAGGCTTTCAGCACGCCATTTATCCTGGCTGTTCTTTGTATTTACTTCAGCTACTTCCTGCACGGCATTAGTGTTATTACGCTTGCCCAAAACATGTCATCTCTGGCGGAAAAGTTTTCCACTGACAACGCGGGCATTGCCTATTTAATTTCCGGTATCGGTTTGGGGCGATTGATCAGTATTTTATTCTTCGGTGTGATCTCCGATAAGTTTGGTCGTCGGGCGGTGATATTAATGGCAGTAATAATGTATCTGCTATTCTTCTTTGGTATTCCCGCTTGCCCGAATTTAACTCTCGCCTACGGTCTGGCAGTGTGCGTAGGTATCGCTAACTCAGCGCTGGATACGGGTGGCTACCCCGCGCTCATGGAATGCTTTCCGAAAGCCTCTGGTTCGGCGGTCATACTGGTTAAAGCGATGGTGTCATTCGGACAAATGTTCTACCCAATGCTGGTGAGCTATATGTTGCTCAATAACATCTGGTACGGCTATGGGCTGATTATTCCAGGCATCCTATTTGTACTGATCACGCTGATGCTGTTGAAAAGCAAATTCCCCAGCCAGTTGGTGGACGCCAGCGTAGCTAATGAATTACCGCAAATGAACAGCAAACCGTTAGTCTGGCTGGAAGGTGTTTCATCGGTACTGTTCGGTGTAGCCGCATTCTCGACCTTTTATGTGATTGTGGTGTGGATGCCCAAATATGCGATGGCTTTTGCTGGTATGTCAGAAGCTGAGGCATTAAAAACCATCTCTTATTACAGTATGGGCTCGTTGGTCTGTGTCTTTATTTTTGCCGCACTACTGAAAAAAATGGTCCGGCCCATCTGGGCTAATGTATTTAACTCTACACTGGCAACAATAACAGCAGCCATTATCTACCTGTACCCTTCTCCACTGGTGTGTAATGCCGGCGCCTTTGTTATCGGTTTCTCAGCAGCTGGCGGCATTTTACAGCTCGGTGTTTCGGTCATGTCAGAGTTTTTTCCAAAAAGCAAAGCCAAAGTCACCAGTATTTATATGATGATGGGTGGACTGGCTAACTTTGTTATTCCGCTGATTACCGGTTATCTGTCGAACATCGGCCTGCAATATATCATTGTTCTCGATTTTACTTTCGCGCTGCTGGCCCTGATTACCGCAATTATTGTTTTTATCCGCTATTACCGCGTTTTTATTATTCCTGAGAATGATGTGCGGTTTGGCGAGCGCAAATTTAGCACCCGATTAAACACAATTAAGCATAGAGGTTAAAGGAGTTAATTATGGATGTTACCGCAAAATACGAATTGATTGGGCTGATGGCCTATCCTATCCGCCACAGTTTATCGCCTGAAATGCAGAATAAAGCCTTAGAAAAAGCGGGATTGCCATTTACCTATATGGCCTTTGAAGTGGATAACGATAGTTTTCCCGGAGCAATTGAAGGATTAAAAGCCCTCAAAATGCGCGGAACTGGTATATCAATGCCGAACAAACAACTGGCGTGTGAATATGTTGATGAATTAACGCCAGCAGCCAAACTGGTGGGTGCCATCAACACCATCGTTAATGATGATGGTTACCTGCGCGGCTATAACACCGACGGCACGGGCCATATTCGAGCCATTAAAGAGAGCGGTTTTGATATCAAAGGCAAAACAATGGTGCTGTTAGGGGCCGGAGGTGCCTCAACGGCGATTGGCGCGCAGGGGGCAATTGAAGGTTTAAAAGAAATTAAACTCTTTAACCGTCGGGATGAGTTCTTCGATAAAGCCCTCGCCTTCGCGCAGCGGGTTAACGAAAACACCGATTGTGTCGTCACGGTTACCGATCTCGCCGATCAGCAAGCCTTTGCTGAAGCCCTGGCTTCCGCCGACATTTTAACCAATGGCACAAAAGTGGGTATGAAACCCCTTGAGAATGAATCATTAGTTAATGATATCAGTCTGTTACATCCGGGACTGCTGGTCACTGAATGCGTGTATAACCCGCATATGACGAAGTTATTGCAGCAGGCGCAACAAGCTGGTTGCAAAACGATTGATGGATACGGCATGTTGTTGTGGCAAGGGGCTGAACAGTTCACGTTATGGACTGGCAAAGATTTCCCTCTGGAATATGTTAAACAGGTCATGGGGTTCGGTGCCTGACAGGCTGACCGCGTGCAGAAAGGGTAAAAAATGAAAACCGTAACTGTAAAAGATCTCGTCATTGGTACGGGCGCACCTAAAATCATCGTCTCGCTGATGGCGAAAGATATCGCCCGCGTGAAATCCGAAGCTCTCGCCTATCGTGAAGCGGACTTTGATATTCTGGAATGGCGTGTGGACCACTTTGCCGACCTCTCCAATGTGGAGTCTGTCATGGCGGCGGCAAAAATTCTCCGTGAAACCATGCCAGAAAAACCGCTGCTGTTTACCTTCCGCAGTGCCAAAGAAGGCGGCGAGCAGGCGATTTCCACCGAGGCTTATATTGCTCTCAATCGTGCAGCCATCGACAGCGGCCTGGTTGATATGATCGATCTGGAGTTATTTACCGGCGATGATCAGGTTAAAGAAACCGTCGCCTACGCCCACGCGCATGATGTGAAAGTTGTCATGTCCAACCATGACTTCCATAAAACGCCGGAAGCCGAAGAAATCATTGCCCGTCTGCGCAAAATGCAGTCCTTCGACGCCGATATTCCTAAGATTGCGCTGATGCCGCAAAGTACCAGCGATGTGCTGACGTTGCTTACCGCGACCCTGGAGATGCAGGAGCAGTATGCCGATCGTCCAATCATCACGATGTCGATGGCAAAAACTGGCGTAATTTCTCGTCTGGCTGGTGAAGTATTTGGCTCGGCGGCAACTTTTGGTGCGGTAAAAAAAGCCTCTGCACCAGGGCAAATCTCGGTAAATGATTTACGCACGGTATTAACTATTTTACACCAGGCATAAGCAATAATATTTCGGCGGGAACACCCTCCCCGCCGAACTTAAAAAATATATTTAACCGTATTTAATAAAAATATTTCGTGAGTCTCTGTGCGCTAATTCTCCATCTGGCGTAGGGAAAATCACATCTGAATCAGGAATTAACAATGAAACCTGTAAAACCACCTCGTATTAATGGACGAGTGCCGGTCCTGTCGGCACAGGAAGCGGTGAATTATATTCCCGACGAAGCAACACTTTGTGTGTTAGGCGCTGGCGGCGGTATTCTGGAAGCCACCACGTTAATTACTGCTCTTGCTGATAAATATAAACAGACTCAAACGCCACGTAATTTATCGATTATTAGTCCAACAGGGCTTGGCGATCGCGCCGACCGCGGTATTAGTCCTCTGGCGCAAGAAGGTCTGGTGAAATGGGCATTATGTGGTCACTGGGGACAATCGCCGCGTATTTCTGAACTCGCAGAACAAAATAAAATTATTGCTTATAACTATCCACAAGGTGTACTTACACAAACCTTACGCGCCGCCGCAGCCCACCAGCCTGGTATTATTAGTGATATTGGCATCGGGACATTTGTCGATCCACGCCAGCAAGGCGGCAAACTGAATGAAGTCACGAAAGAAGACCTGATTAAACTGGTCGAGTTTGATAACAAAGAATATCTCTATTACAAAGCGATTGCGCCAGATATCGCCTTCATTCGCGCTACCACCTGCGACAGTGAAGGCTACGCCACTTTTGAAGATGAGGTGATGTATCTCGACGCATTGGTTATTGCCCAGGCGGTGCACAATAACGGCGGTATTGTGATGATGCAGGTGCAGAAAATGGTTAAGAAAGCCACGCTGCATCCTAAATCTGTCCGTATTCCGGGTTATCTGGTGGATATTGTGGTGGTCGATCCGGATCAAAGCCAACTGTATGGCGGTGCGCCGGTTAACCGTTTTATTTCTGGTGACTTCACCCTTGATGACAGCACCAAACTTAGCCTGCCCCTAAACCAACGTAAATTAGTTGCGCGGCGTGCATTATTCGAAATGCGTAAAGGCGCGGTGGGGAATGTCGGCGTCGGTATTGCTGACGGTATTGGCCTGGTCGCCCGGGAAGAAGGTTGTGCTGATGACTTTATTCTGACGGTAGAAACAGGTCCGATTGGCGGAATTACTTCACAGGGTATCGCCTTTGGCGCGAACGTGAATACCCGCGCCATTCTGGATATGACGTCCCAGTTTGATTTTTATCACGGTGGTGGTCTGGATGTTTGTTATTTGAGTTTTGCTGAAGTCGACCAGCACGGTAACGTCGGCGTGCATAAATTCAATGGCAAAATCATGGGTACCGGTGGATTTATTGATATCAGTGCCACCTCGAAGAAAATTATTTTCTGCGGCACGTTAACTGCGGGCAGTTTAAAAACAGAAATTGCCGATGGCAAATTGCATATCGTCCAGGAAGGACGGGTAAATAAATTTATTCGGGAACTACCGGAAATTACTTTTAGCGGAAAAATCGCGCTCGAACGGGGACTGGATGTTCGTTACATCACCGAACGTGCTGTATTCACGCTGAAAGAAGACGGCCTGCATTTAATCGAAATCGCCCCTGGCGTCGATTTACAAAAAGATATTCTCGACAAAATGGACTTCACCCCAGTGATTTCGCCAGAACTCAAACTGATGGACGAAAGATTATTTATCGATGCGGCGATGGGTTTTGTCCTGCCTGAAGCGGCTCATTAACAGGAGTATAATGATGGATTTTTCTTTAACTGAAGAACAAGAACTGCTGCTGGCCAGTATTCGCGAACTGATTACGACTAACTTTCCGGAAGAGTATTTCCGCACCTGCGATCAAAACGGGACATATCCGCGTGAGTTTATGCGGGCGCTGGCGGATAACGGTATTTCCATGCTTGGCGTGCCGGAAGAATTTGGTGGTATCCCTGCGGATTACGTCACCCAAATGCTGGCGCTGATGGAAGTGTCAAAATGCGGTGCTCCGGCATTTTTGATCACCAACGGTCAATGTATTCACAGTATGCGCCGTTTCGGTTCTGCAGAGCAGCTACGTAAAACGGCAGAAAGCACCCTGGAAACGGGTGATCCCGCCTATGCCCTGGCGTTGACGGAACCAGGTGCTGGCTCAGATAACAACAGTGCCACTACCACTTACACGCGTAAAAACGGCAAGGTCTACATCAACGGACAAAAAACCTTTATTACCGGTGCGAAAGAGTACCCGTATATGCTGGTGTTGGCGCGCGATCCGCAACCGAAAGATCCCAAAAAAGCCTTCACCCTGTGGTGGGTCGACTCCAGTAAGCCCGGCATTAAGATTAACCCGCTGCATAAAATCGGCTGGCATATGCTCAGCACCTGCGAAGTCTATCTCGACAACGTGGAGGTTGAAGAGAGCGACATGGTGGGCGAAGAAGGAATGGGTTTCCTCAATGTGATGTACAACTTTGAGATGGAGCGCCTGATCAACGCCGCGCGCAGCACCGGCTTTGCCGAATGCGCCTTTGAAGATGCCGCCCGCTATGCCAACCAACGTATCGCTTTTGGTAAGCCCATTGGTCATAACCAGATGATCCAGGAAAAACTGGCGCTGATGGCGATTAAGATCGACAACATGCGCAACATGGTGCTGAAAGTGGCATGGCAAGCCGATCAGCATCAGTCACTGCGCACCAGCGCGGCGCTGGCAAAACTGTATTGCGCACGTACCGCAATGGAAGTCATTGATGATGCGATTCAAATCATGGGCGGTCTGGGCTATACCGATGAAGCGCGCGTCTCCCGCTTCTGGCGTGATGTCCGTTGTGAACGTATCGGCGGCGGTACAGACGAAATTATGATTTACGTAGCAGGTCGGCAGATCCTGAAAGACTATCAGAACAAATAATCTGCAGGCGGCGCAGCTTCTTAACAAACTGCGCCGCCAGATTTATCCAACAAGACTTACCGGTTGAGGAAATTCAGATAGGATTTCTTGTTCCGCAAAACAGTTTTTAAATTGTCTACGGTAATCGCTGGGCGAACAACCGACATGGCGCAAAAACAGTTTGGCAAAGTGATCGACATTTTCATAACCCACACGCCAGGAGATCTCTGCCTGTGATAATTCAGTATTAGTGAGTGACCATTTTGCTTCCGTCATACGCCGTTGAATAACATAGTTAATAGGGGAAATACGATACTCTTTGGTAAATTCATGGCAAATATAACTGACGCTGGCACGAAATTTTTTCGATAACTGTTCTAAAGTGATTTTTTCGCGATAATTATTATTCAGATAGAAAAGAATATCTTTTATCAGAACATCTTTTTTAATATACCCCTGCTCCGAACGATAAGCATTTTTAAAATTTTCGTAGTAAAGAATGGCTAACGTATAGGCAAATGCATCCCATAACGAAGATGTTTGGCTATTTTTACTTTGCGGCAAAATCACACTTAGCTCATTAAATAAGGTTTTTATGACTTCTTTTCCCTGCCCCGCGGCAATTACCGGACAAGAATGCGGTTGCAGTAGCTGATTTTCCTCAGCCCCCTGAAACTGAAAGCCGTACAGCGCACAGGTACACGTCGTTGCCGGATCGTTAACGTCAGAGGCCACCGCATGCAGCCTGCCGCGTTCTATCACCACTATATCATCGGCATGTGCGACATATAACGATGAATCGATGGTAAACCTTGCTACCCCTTTCTTGACGTAAATCAGCTCGGTTTCATTGTCATGAACGTGATGTCCAGACTCCCATTTTGGATCATCGCTAATTGCAAAACGTGAAAGCCGTGGCGTTTTACCGGCGACAAACAGCGTTTCACTGGCATTATCAAAACAGCGTTGATACATGACAACCTCCCTATTCCATGAGCAAGCAAAAACAATATATGCCGGATAAAATACGGCGTGTATTGCGGTTATACAACCGCGTTTAGCGAGAGCTAAACAAGATTATTTACACTGAATGCAAGATTGTACGGTCATGGAATAACTATATTGCCGCAAATTGCACTTTTGTTTTAGCGATCGCATTTTTTTTGCAAGATTGTTGGCAAGGAAAACAGCTTGCTCCGTCGAAAACCCCGCACCGCTATCGCACACTATTTTCAGGCCATTTTTACCTTCCATCGGAGATGGTTCCGTATGCGACTCACAGGAGAAATCATGAAAATAATAACCTGCTTTAAGCTGGTGCCTGAAGAACAGGACATTGTTGTCACTCCAGAATACACCCTGAATTTCGACAATGCCGACGCCAAAATCAGCCAGTTCGATCTCAATGCCATTGAAGCTGCAAGCCAGCTCGCAACAGATGACGATGAGATAGCCGCGCTGACCGTTGGCGGCTCATTGTTGCAGAACTCGAAAGTGCGCAAAGACGTGCTATCCCGCGGGCCGCACAGCCTGTATTTGGTGCAGGATGCGCAACTTGAACATGCACTGCCTCTCGATACCGCAAAAGCGCTGGCGGCAGCAGTTGAAAAGATCGGCTTCGATTTACTGATCTTTGGTGAAGGTTCCGGCGACCTTTATGCCCAGCAGGCTGGCTTGCTGGTCGGAGAAATTCTGCAACTTCCGGTGATTAATGCAGTGAGTGCTATTCAGCGTCAGGGCAATACACTGGTGATTGAACGCACGCTTGAAGATGATGTTGAAGTTATTGAACTCTCTGTTCCAGCCGTGCTCTGCGTCACCTCCGATATTAACGTGCCACGCATTCCTTCGATGAAAGCCATTCTCGGCGCGGGTAAAAAACCGGTAAATCAGTGGCAGGCAAGTGATATTGACTGGAGCCAGAGCGCGCCACTTGCTGAACTGGTCGGCATTCGCGTACCGCCGCAAACAGAACGTAAGCACATCATTATCGATAACGATTCGCCGGAGGCCATTGCCGAGCTGGCGGAACATCTGAAGAAAGCCCTGAACTGAAGCCTACGGAGAAGAAACGATGAGTCAATTAAACAGCGTCTGGGTCTTTAGCGATAATCCTGAACGTTATGCTGAACTGTTTGGCGGCGCTCAGCAATGGGGCCAACAGGTGTATGCCATTGTACAAAATACCGACCAGGCGCAGGCAGTTATGCCTTATGGTCCAAAATGTATTTATGTTCTTGAGCAAAACGACGCGCTGCAACGCACTGAAAATTACGCCGAAAGCATTGCTGCCCTGCTGAAAGATAAACACCCCGCTATGTTGCTGTTGGCCGCGACGAAACGTGGTAAAGCTCTGGCAGCACGGTTAAGTGTGCAACTGAATGCGGCGCTGGTGAACGATGCCACGGCGGTGGATATTATCGATGGTCACATTTGCGCCGAACACCGGATGTATGGCGGGTTAGCGTTCGCTCAGGAAAAGATCAACAGCCCGCTGGCGATCATTACCCTTGCACCCGGTGTTCAGGAACCGTGCACCAGTGATACCTCTCATCAGTGCCCGACAGAAACGGTACCTTATGTTGCTCCGCGTCATGAAATTCTCTGTCGCGAACGCCGTGCGAAAGCCGCAAGCAGCGTGGACCTGAGCAAAGCAAAACGTGTGGTTGGCGTCGGTCGTGGTCTGGCGGCGCAGGATGACCTGAAAATGGTCCACGAACTGGCGGCGGTGCTGAATGCTGAAGTCGGCTGTTCACGTCCAATTGCCGAAGGCGAGAACTGGATGGAGCGTGAACGTTATATCGGTGTCTCCGGCGTGTTGCTGAAATCCGATCTCTACCTGACGCTGGGGATCTCCGGGCAGATCCAGCATATGGTTGGCGGCAACGGCGCAAAAGTGATTGTCGCCATCAATAAAGATAAAAATGCGCCAATCTTCAATTATGCCGACTACGGTCTGGTGGGCGATATCTACAAAGTCGTCCCTGCCCTGATTAGCCAGTTGAGCCGCTAATTCCCCTTTCAACCACATCTCCCGCTGTAAACGCAGCGGGAAGGGAGCATAACGCATGTCGGAAGACAAATTTGATGCCATTGTGGTCGGTGCGGGCGTTGCTGGTAGCGTTGCCGCACTGGTCATGGCGCGAGCCGGGCTGGATGTCCTGGTGATAGAACGCGGCGACAGTGCCGGATGTAAAAACATGACCGGCGGGCGTCTTTATGCCCACACACTTGAAGCAATCATTCCAGGCTTTGCAGTATCAGCGCCGGTAGAACGCAAGGTCACACGCGAGAAAATCTCCTTCTTAACCGAAGAAAGCGCCGTTACCCTCGATTTTCACCGCGAGCAACCAGATGTTCCGCAACACGCATCTTATACCGTATTGCGTAATCGTCTGGACCCGTGGTTGATGGAACAAGCCGAGCAGGCGGGCGCGCAGTTTATCCCAGGCGTTCGCGTCGATGCGCTGGTTCGTGAAGGAAACAAGGTCACTGGCGTGCAGGCTGGGGATGATATTCTCGAAGCGAATGTGGTGATTCTGGCTGATGGCGTTAACTCGATGCTTGGCCGCTCGCTGGGAATGGTTCCCGCTTCCGATCCGCATCATTACGCTGTTGGTGTTAAAGAGGTTATTGGCCTCACACCAGAACAGATCAACGATCGCTTTAATATTACGGGCGAGGAAGGTGCCGCCTGGCTGTTTGCCGGTTCCCCTTCTGACGGCCTGATGGGCGGGGGATTTCTCTATACCAACAAGGATTCCATATCCTTGGGGCTGGTTTGTGGATTGGGTGATATCGCCCATACGCAAAAAAGCGTGCCGCAAATGCTGGAAGATTTTAAACAACACCCCGCCATTCGCCCACTAATTAGCGGCGGCAAACTGCTTGAATATTCCGCGCATATGGTGCCAGAAGGCGGTCTGGCAATGGTGCCGCAGATGGTTAACGATGGCGTGATGATCGTTGGTGACGCCGCAGGCTTCTGCCTGAATTTGGGTTTTACAGTTCGTGGCATGGATTTAGCCATTGCATCGGCTCAGGCTGCCGCCACAACGGTGATCGCCGCCAAAGAACGCGAGGATTTCTCCGCCAGCAGTCTGGCGCAATACAAACGTGAGCTGGAACAAAGCTGCGTCATGCGCGATATGCAGCATTTCCGCAAGATCCCGGCGCTGATGGAAAACCCGCGCCTGTTTAGCCAATACCCACGAATGGTCGCCGACATCATGAACGAGATGTTCACCATTGACGGCAAACCAAACCAGCCGGTACGCAAAATGATCATGGGACATGCGAAGAAAATTGGGCTGATCAACTTGCTGAAAGATGGCATTAAGGGAGCAACCGCGCTATGAGCCAGAACGCTACGGTTAACGTCGACATCAAATTAGGCGTCAATAAATTCCATGTTGATGAGGGCCACCCGCATATCATTCTGGCGGCAAATCCCGATATCAATGAATTCCGTAAATTAATGAAAGCCTGCCCTGCCGGACTTTATAAGCAGGATGACGCCGGCAACATTCATTTTGATTCTGCCGGTTGTCTGGAGTGCGGCACCTGTCGGGTGCTGTGCGGTAACACTATTCTCGAACAGTGGCAATATCCCGCAGGCACCTTCGGTATTGATTTTCGCTACGGCTAATCATGCATCCCACAGGCCCGCATCTCGGGCCTGATGTTCTGTTTCGAGAGTCCAACATGAAAGTGACATTAACGTTCAACGAACAACGTCGTGCGGCGTATCGTCAGCAAGGGCTATGGGGCGATGCTTCGCTGGCCGATTACTGGCAGCAGACCGCTCGTGCGATGCCAGACAAAATTGCCGTGGTCGATAATCATGGTGCATCGTACACCTATAGCGCGCTCGATCACGCCGCGAGCTGTCTGGCAAACTGGATGTTAGCGAAGGGTATTGAATCAGGCGATCGCATCGCATTTCAACTGCCTGGCTGGTGTGAATTTACCGTTATCTATCTTGCCTGCCTGAAAATCGGTGCGGTTTCCGTGCCGCTGTTGCCTTCCTGGCGGGAAGCAGAACTGGTGTGGGTGCTCAATAAGTGTCAGGCAAAAATGTTCTTTGCACCGACGTTGTTTAAACAAACGCGCCCGGTAGATTTAATCCTGCCGCTGCAAAATCAGCTTCCACAACTACAACAAATTGTCGGCGTGGACAAACTGGCTCCCGCCACCTCTTCCCTCTCATTAAGTCAGATTATCGCCGACAATACCCCACTGACCACGGCGATAACGACCCACGGCGATGAATTAGCTGCGGTGCTGTTTACCTCCGGAACCGAGGGTCTGCCAAAGGGCGTGATGCTAACGCATAACAATATTCTCGCCAGTGAGCGGGCTTATTGCGCGCGGCTGAATCTGACCTGGCAGGATGTCTTTATGATGCCTGCGCCACTCGGCCACGCAACGGGCTTTCTGCATGGCGTAACGGCACCATTCTTAATTGGCGCTCGCAGCGTGTTGTTAGATATTTTCACTCCTGATGCGTGTCTCGCGCTGCTTGAGCAGCAGCGTTGCACCTGTATGCTAGGCGCAACGCCGTTTGTCTATGATCTTTTGAATGTACTAGAGAAACAACCCGCGGACCTGTCAGCGCTGCGTTTCTTTCTTTGCGGCGGAACCACAATCCCCAAAAAAGTGGCGCGTGAATGCCAGCAGCTCGGCATTAAATTATTAAGTGTTTATGGTTCCACAGAAAGTTCGCCGCATGCGGTGGTGAATCTCGATGATCCTTTGTCGCGCTTTATGCACACCGATGGTTACGCTGCCGCAGGTGTAGAGATTAAAGTGGTCGATGACGCACGCAAGACCTTACCGCCAGGTTGCGAAGGTGAAGAAGCCTCGCGTGGCCCCAATGTGTTTATGGGATATTTTGATGAACCTGAATTAACCGCCCGTGCGCTGGATGAAGAAGGCTGGTATTACAGCGGCGATCTCTGCCGTATGGATGAGGCTGGCTATATAAAAATTACCGGACGCAAAAAAGATATTATTGTCCGCGGCGGCGAAAATATTAGCAGCCGTGAAGTGGAAGATATTTTATTGCAGCATCCTAAAATTCACGATGCCTGTGTGGTTGCAATGCCCGATGAACGTTTAGGTGAACGATCATGCGCTTATGTCGTGCTGAAAGCGCCGCATCATTCATTATCGCTGGAAGAGGTGGTGGCTTTTTTTAGCCGTAAACGGGTTGCAAAATATAAATATCCTGAACATATCGTGGTAATCGAAAAACTACCGCGCACTGCCTCAGGTAAAATACAAAAGTTTTTGTTAAGAAAAGATATTATGCGGCGATTAACGCAGGATGTCTGTGAAGAGATTGAATAAGTTTTATCTTCGGGGATCACATAAACCCGGCGACTGAACGCCGCCGGGATTTATTTTATTTCTTCAGTTCAGCCAGGCTTAACCAGGTTTGCACCACGGTGTCCGGGTTCAGAGACAGGCTATCGATCCCCTCTTCCATCAACCATGCGGCAAAGTCTTCATGGTCGGACGGACCCTGACCGCAAATCCCGACATATTTGCCCTGTTTCTTCGCGGCACGGATAGCCATCGACAGCAATGCTTTCACCGCATCGTTGCGCTCATCGAACAATTCAGACACCACGCCGGAGTCACGATCCAGACCGAGCGCCAGCTGTGTCATATCGTTTGAGCCAATTGAGAAGCCGTCGAAATATTCGAGGAACTGCTCTGCCAGCAAGGCGTTGGACGGAATTTCACACATCATGATGATTTTCAGCCCGTTCTCGCCACGTTTCAGCCCCTGACGCGCCAGTTCTTCAACCACCGCTTTCGCCTGATCTACGGTACGCACGAACGGGATCATGATCTCAACGTTGGTCAGCCCCATGTCGTTGCGCACTCGTTTCACTGCTTCACACTCCAGCGCGAAGCAGTCGCGGAAGCTGTCGGAAACATAGCGGCCCGCGCCACGGAAGCCGAGCATCGGGTTCTCTTCATCTGGCTCGTAACGCTCACCACCGACCAGGTTGGCATATTCGTTCGATTTAAAATCAGAGAGACGGACAATGACGCGCTTCGGATAAAACGCGGCACCCAGCGTCGCGATCCCTTCAGTCAGACGACCAACGTAAAATTCACGCGGAGAATCAAAACCTTTCATCATCTCGCGGATTTCGTTTTGCAACTGCGGTTCCTGATCGTCAAACTCAAGCAGTGCGCGTGGGTGGACGCCAATCATACGGTTGATGATAAATTCCAGACGCGCAAGGCCCACGCCTTCGTTCGGCAGGCAGGCGAAGTCGAAAGCACGGTCCGGGTTACCGACGTTCATCATCACTTTCAACGGCAGATCCGGCATCGTTTCTACGCTGGAGCTTTTCACGCTAAATTCCAGCAACTCCGCATAGACGTAACCGGTATCACCTTCGGCACAAGAAACAGTGACGTTCTCACCGTCTTTCATCCGTTCTGTTGCATCACCACAGCCCACTACCGCCGGAATGCCCAGTTCACGAGCGATGATCGCCGCGTGACAGGTACGACCGCCACGGTTGGTGACGATGGCAGATGCTTTCTTCATGATCGGTTCCCAGTCCGGGTCGGTCATGTCAGTGACCAGCACGTCGCCAGGTTCGATGCGGTTCATTTCGCTGATGTCATGGATGACTTTCACCGGACCCGCGCCGATGCGATGACCGATAGCACGGCCTTCGGCGATAATCTTACCCTGTGAATGCAGCGTATAACGCTCCATGACCTGACCGCGTGAGCGCACGGTTTCCGGACGCGCCTGCACAATGAACAGTTTGCCGGTGTGGCCATCTTTCGCCCACTCAATATCCATCGGGCGACCGTAGTGTTTCTCAATTTGTACGGCCTGTTTTGCCAGTTCCTGCACTTCTTCGTTGGTCAGCGAGAAGATGTCACGCTGTTCCTGCGGTACGTCTTCGATTTTAACCTGCTTGCCGTGCTCCTGGGTCGGCGCGTAAACCATGCGGATTTTTTTCGACCCCATGGTGCGACGCACGATAGCCGGGCGATTCGCTGCAAGTGTCGGTTTATGGACGTAAAACTCATCCGGGTTAACCGCGCCCTGCACGACCATTTCACCAAGGCCCCATGCGGAAGTGATAAACACCACCTGGTCAAAGCCGGATTCGGTATCAATGGAGAACATCACGCCAGAAGATGCGAGGTCAGAGCGCACCATCCGTTGAACACCGGCGGAGAGCGCCACGCCACGGTGATCGTAACCCTGGTGCACACGATAAGAGATGGCGCGATCGTTAAACAGAGAAGCAAATACATGTTTCACTGCCACGAGAACGGCGTCAAAACCCTGAACGTTGAGGAAGGTTTCCTGCTGACCGGCAAAGGAAGCGTCCGGCATATCTTCTGCAGTAGCGGAGGAGCGCACCGCAAAAGAGGCGTTTTCGTCATCGGCGGAAAGCTGTGCATAAGCTTCGCGGATGGCATTTTCCAGCTCAGGCTGGAAGGGAGTGTCGATAATCCACTGGCGGATTTGCGCGCCCGCTTTCGCAAGCTGGGTAACATCGTCAATATCCGTTTTATCCAGCAGTTCATAAATGCGCTGGTTTACGCCGCTTTGGTCCAGAAACTGGTTAAACGCGTCGGCGGTTGTGGCGAAACCATTCGGAACGGAAACACCCATTCCGGAAAGGTTAGTAATCATTTCACCCAGGGAGGCATTTTTGCCCCCAACCCTGTCTACATCATTCATGCCGAGTTGGTTATACCAAAGCACCAGCGGTGACGAGCCATTGTTGGACATCGAACAATCCTTTTGTGATAAATGAACGGTTTGAGAAACACATTTCTGCGCATTTATCTTTGCATATTTAACCGGATGAAAAAAACGGTGAATCGTTCAAGCAAATATATTTTTTTACTTTTTAAGACTGATCCCAGCGTTGCGCAAACCTGCTCTATTCGACAATTTCCACATAAACCATCGGTATAAACGAAACCATAAAAATGAAATGCTGTTTTCATAAAAAATAAAATTGAAGGTTCATTTTATAAACCAGACATTACGTCCTACGCTTCTGTGCGTTTTTAATTTATGCTTTCATAGAATTATGTCTGCATCACGGGAAGAACAAAATGGATAATGCTGTTGATCGCCACGTTTTTTATATTTCTGATGGTACGGCAATAACTGCGGAGGTATTAGGACACGCAGTAATGTCACAATTTCCCGTCACTATCAGCAGCATTACGCTGCCGTTTGTCGAAAATGAGAGCCGTGCACGGGCAGTGAAGGATCAGATTGACGCAATTTATCACCAGACAGGTGTGCGCCCGCTGGTCTTCTACTCCATCGTGTTGCCGGAGATTCGCGCCATCATCTTGCAAAGTGAAGGCTTTTGCCAGGATATCGTTCAGGCGTTGGTTGCCCCGCTACAACAAGAGATGAAACTGGATCCAACGCCGATTGCTCATCGTACCCATGGCCTTAACCCTAATAATCTCAATAAATATGATGCGCGCATTGCGGCGATTGATTACACCCTTGCCCACGATGACGGTATTTCGTTGCGCAATCTGGACCAGGCTCAGGTGATCCTGCTCGGCGTTTCTCGCTGTGGTAAAACCCCCACCAGTCTGTATCTGGCAATGCAATTTGGTATCCGCGCGGCAAACTACCCCTTTATTGCCGACGATATGGATAATCTGGTGCTACCCGCGTCGCTCAAACCGCTTCAGCACAAATTGTTCGGCCTGACTATCGACCCGGAACGTCTGGCGGCGATTCGCGAGGAACGTCGGGAGAACAGTCGCTATGCCTCGCTTCGTCAGTGCAGGATGGAAGTCGCGGAAGTGGAAGCGTTGTACCGTAAAAATCAGATCCCGTGGATTAACAGTACCAATTATTCGGTAGAAGAGATTGCCACCAAGATCCTCGATATCATGGGCCTTAGTCGCCGAATGTACTAGAGAACTAGTGCATTAGCTTATTTTTTTGTTATCATGCTAACCACCCGGCGAGGTGTGACACACCTCGCACTTGAAATCAGCAGCGATTGGTTTATCGTGATGCGCATCACTTCCCGGCAGTCCTGCCGTAGAAGCAACAAATTTCTGAGACTTGTAATGAACAGAACTGACGAACTCCGTACTGCGCGTATTGAGAGCCTGGTAACGCCCGCCGAACTCGCGCTACGGTATCCCGTAACGCCTGGCGTCGCCGCCCATGTCACCGACTCCCGCCGCAGAATTGAAAAAATACTGAATGGTGAAGATAAGCGACTGTTGGTTATTATTGGCCCCTGCTCGATCCACGATCTCACCGCTGCAATGGAGTACGCCACCCGTCTGCAGTCGCTGCGCAACCAGTACCAGTCACGGCTGGAAATCGTAATGCGCACCTATTTTGAAAAACCACGAACTGTTGTCGGCTGGAAAGGGCTAATCTCCGATCCGGATTTAAACGGCAGCTATCGGGTAAATCACGGTCTGGAGCTGGCGCGCAAATTACTTTTACAGGTAAATGAGCTGGGTGTCCCTACCGCGACTGAGTTCCTCGATATGGTGACCGGTCAGTTTATTGCTGATTTAATCAGTTGGGGCGCGATTGGCGCACGTACTACCGAAAGTCAGATCCACCGTGAAATGGCTTCGGCACTCTCCTGTCCGGTAGGTTTTAAAAATGGTACCGATGGCAACACGCGGATTGCCGTGGATGCTATCCGCGCAGCCCGCGCCAGCCATATGTTCCTCTCGCCAGACAAAAATGGTCAGATGACCATCTATCAGACCAGCGGCAACCCGTATGGCCACATTATTATGCGTGGCGGCAAAAAACCGAATTATCATGCCGATGATATCGCCGCAGCCTGCGATACGCTGCACGAGTTTGATTTACCTGAACATCTGGTGGTGGATTTCAGCCACGGTAACTGCCAGAAGCAGCACCGTCGCCAGTTAGAAGTTTGTGAGGATATTTGTCAGCAAATCCGCAATGGCTCTACGGCGATTGCTGGAATTATGGCGGAAAGTTTCCTGCGCGAAGGAACGCAAAAAATCGTCGGCAGTCAGCCGCTCACTTACGGTCAATCCATTACCGACCCGTGTCTGGGCTGGGAAGATACCGAACGCCTGGTCGAAAAACTCGCCTCTGCGGTAGATACCCGCTTCTGAATGCGTGCCCATTCCTGATGGGATGGGCATTTCTGCGCAACTTGTTGTCTTCTCAGCACATTACTGCTTGCTCTGGTTAGCCATAATATTGATAATAAGAATCATTGTTATATCAATTATTATTAATTTTTATGCGTTATACGGATAGCAGAAAACTCACGCCTGAAACGGATGCCAATCACAAGACCGCTTCCCCGCAGCCTATTCGGCGAATTTCCAGCCAGACACTGTTAGGTCCGGATGGCAAACTGATTATCGATCATGACGGGCAAGAATATCTGCTCCGTAAAACTCAGGCTGGCAAGCTGCTGTTAACTAAGTAGCCTTTAACTCGAGCAGCTGACTTCCAGCCGTTTACCCCAGTCAGGTGGACGACTGACATAGTCATCATCTCTGTCGCTGAAAGGATTTCGCAACGCCTCATGCAGGCGGTGCAATTCCGTCATATCACCCTTTTCTGCCGCTTCAATCGCCCGTTGCGCCAACCAGTTGCGCAACACCAGAGCTGGGTTAACGCTTTGCATCAGTTGCTGACGCTCAATATCGCTAACCTCGTCTTGTTGCAAACGCCTCCGATAACGGGCAAACCAGTCATCAAATGCCGCACGATCAATAAACTCATCACGTAGCGGTGACGCCGCGCTGTGCTGCTCGGTCAGACTCAGCATGCGGAATGTGCGGGTATAATCGCTGCGCTCTCGCGCCATCAGACTGAATAATTCATTCAGTAGCGCGTTATCCTCTTTTTGCTCCGTCATGAAGCCCAGTTTCTGCCGCATCCGTTGTCCATAATGCGTCAACAAAACCTGCTGATAGCTGTCCAGGGCCTCATTCAGGGCATCTACGGCAACAAATGGTGACAATGTCTGCGCCAGACGCTGTAAATTCCACAACGCGACAGCAGGTTGATTATCAAAGCTATAACGCCCTTGATGATCCGAGTGATTACAAATAAAACCGGGTTCGTAATCATCAAGAAAACCAAACGGCCCGTAATCAAGCGTCAGCCCCAGCAGCGACATGTTGTCGGTATTCATCACCCCATGAGCAAAGCCGACCGTCTGCCATTGGGCAATTAACGATGCGGTACGTGCGACAACATCGGTAAACCAGAGACGGTATTTGTCCTCATCATCTGCAAGATGTGACCAGTAATGACGAATGGCAAAGTCAGCTAACTGACGAACCTTTTCCGGCTCGCGGCGATAGTAAAAATGTTCGAAATGACCAAAGCGCAGATGACTTGGTGCCACACGTATCAGCATCGCGCCTGGCTCCACCGTTTCCCGATACACTGGCGAATCGCTGGTGACGATACTTAACGCGCGGGTCGTCGGAATGCCCAGATAATGCATCGCCTCACTGGCGAGACTTTCTCGTATCGTCGAACGTAAAACCGCCCGTCCATCACCCATTCGCGAATAAGGCGTCAGGCCAGCACCTTTCAGATGCCAGTCCATTGTAGTGCCATCAGCAAGCAGTTGTTCGCCAAGTAAAATGCCGCGCCCATCACCCAGTTGGCCCGCCCAGACGCCGAACTGATGACCACTGTAAACCTGCGCCAGTGGTGACATACCAGGCAGTAGGGTTTCGCCGCCCCAGACACCTGCAGCATTTTTAAACAGCGACGATGGAATACTCAGCGTGTTAGCGAGTTCGGTATTATGCCAAATCAGCCGGGCATTATTTAAAGGCGTAGGGGAAAGTGCTGTATAGGTTTCTGGCAATTCATCGCGCCAGCGGGTAATAAAAGACAGGGTCATAGATCCTCCTGTTTGATAGTGTAGACGGTTACTCTCGTCTTAAACACCAGCAAACAGGAGGGTTATCGCTGAACCAACGTCGTTATCTGATTTATAGGAACGGCAGGCCACAGGCATCCCTGGAGAGCATGGAAATCGAAGGGGGTAATCTGTGCCAATATTTCTGTCGTATCAATGCCCCCCGCGATGATGCAATTGCAACAAGGGGAAATTTGCGCCTGGATCGCACGAATAAACGGTTCGAAGGAGCGATGCGTGATTTGTTGCTGAATAAAACTTTTATCCAGCATGACGCGGGTGAAAAGACCATCAAAAACCGCTTTCATTGTGCTATTACCTGCTCCCAAATTGCCTAACACAAGGGGATACATTTGCGATAAGGATAAAAGATCGCGATTATCTTTTCCTTCATTGAGATGCGGGTAATTCTCATTAATCAACAGTTCAATAAACGGATATTTTAATAGTTCGCCTGCGTAATTATCCCTCTCTAATAATAATGTAGCCACTTGTGGCGTTAAATTAAGCCAGGCAAAGAGTTTATGTTGAATAAAAAAATGTTGGCATGATTTTAGTAATTCCAACTGCTCTGAAAATAATTGCCAATGTTGCTCCTCGGTAAGTTGCGCTATAACCCGACTCGTCGGGATACGCACCGTGCCATCTTCACTGGAGAAATGGGTAATTAACTCAACGCCGACAAGGAGTTGCTGGTTATCTCTTATCGGCAGGAAATAGCAATCAGAATGATAAAGATTCTCCAAAAAAATCTTCATGGTAACCGTCCCTCTCGAAGGATGTTTTTCAGTATCCGGCTAAAAGGGATGAGGCCATAAGACATAACAATTACAGAAGGAGTAACTTTCATTTGTTCCATGTTAACCACTTTTTCAGGGGTCCTTTTTTTAGATTATCCTGATTATAAACGAATAATCCATTTACGGAATTTTTGTCTGCAAAATACTACTGTATTCAGGAGTAAATGGACGGCGATGTATCATCGCCGTCCATTTTTCGACATACTAGATTCGTCTCGCCTGCCAGAAATTTTTCTGCCAATAGACATTATCAAGTGAGGAACGCATCACTCCCTTGCTGGTAGAGGCGTGGATAAATTGGTTGTTGGTATCGTAAATACCTACATGCAAACCATTTTGTCCGGACCCCGTTTTGAAAAAGACCAGGTCACCAGGCAGCAACTCGTCTTTATCAATTTGCGTGCCGATAGAGGCTTGTTCTTTGGTTTCTCGGGGCAGCTGCAAATCGAAACGATCGCGCATCGTTACAACCACAAATCCCGAACAGTCCACACCGCGCCGCGTCATGCCACCATAACGATACGGCGTGCCATGCCAGCTTTGTAGCTGGTCGTTCAAACCGGCAATAACGGTAATCGAATCAGAAAGTCTGGCATTTGGCGGCGGTGCTTTATGGTGGCTACACCCGGCCAGAAACAGTGCTGTGATCAAAATAAGGCAGAAACGCATTCCGTACGGTTCCTCTGTTTTTTATTCTTGCATTAATTTAGCGTCGTAATTACCCGATTTTCAAGATACTAATGAAATCAGATGGTCGAAATCAGCATTCTGTGACCTTCGATATCCAGACGGCGAAAATTCATCCCATAGGCCTGCGCCAGATTTGGCGGCGTGAGCACCTCTTCTCTGCGTCCACTGGCCAGCATTTTTCCACCTTTTAGCAACCACGCCCGATGCGCATGACGCAATGTGTGGTTGAGATCGTGACTGCTCATCACAATCGCCAGTCCTTGCTGACACAGAGCGCTCAGAATTTTGTCTAACGCACTTTGTTGCGCAACATCAAGACTGTTCATCGGCTCATCAAGAAGCAGCAATTGACCTGCGGGATTGGCTTGTGGTGTGATTTGCAGCACCACCGCAGCAAGACGTACGCGTTGCCATTCACCGCCGGAAAGTTGATTGGTGCTACGTCCGAGTTTGTCATCAAGAGCCAGCGCCCCTGCGACATCATTCAGTAGTTCGGTACGCGTTTTATCGTGCTGATGCAGTGTCAGGTAGTGCCAGACCGGCATTGCAAACGGCGGCGTCTGCTGTTGTGAAAGATAGGCGCGATGCAGCGCGAGTTTTGTTGCGGACCATGCTTCCAGGGGTTGCCCCGCGAACTGAATGCTTCCCTTACCGCTGGTCATTCCGGCCATTCGTGCAAGCAAGGTACTCTTACCCGCGCCATTCGGCCCCACCAGATGCAGGATCTCCCCAGCCCGAACCTCGCCAGAAAGTGGCCCCAGGCGGGTAGATTCCGCAACATCCTGTAACTGCATCACAATAGACATTATTTTGCCAACGCCAGTTTAATGCTTTCCATCACAATGGGGTCTTCCGGCGTCATATCCGGGGAAAAACGCTGGATGACCAATCCGTCCCTGCCAACTAAAAATTTCTCAAAATTCCATAAAATATCATCAGGGTACAGCGGTGCACGACCTTTGCTGACCATACGGGCATAGAATCCGCTCTCTTCCGGCGCGACTGCGGTCGGCGCTGCGGCAATCAATTTTTGATACAGCGGATGGCGTCCTTCGCCATTAACTTCAATCTTACTGAACATCGGGAACGTCACCCCCCATGTGGTGGTACAGTAAGTTTTAATCTCTTCATCGCTGCCCGGTTCTTGTTCCAGAAACTGGTTGCACGGGAATCCCAGCACCACAAAACCTCGATCGGCCCAGGCTTTCTGAATATTCTCCAACTGCTCATATTGCGGCGTTAAGCCACACTTTGAGGCGACATTGACAATCAACAGCACATTACCGGCGTACTTCTCCAGCGTGGTCACTTCACCGTCGATATCTTTCACTACGGTCGTCAGAATGGAATCTTGCATCGTTTCTCCTGGGTGTGGTCAGTAAAAATCTTAGCTTTTAATCATAGACCGTCTTTTTGCGGCTAACGTCCTGCTTTTAACAATAACCAGATAAACACCGGCGCACCCAACGTTGCGGTGACCACGCCAATAGGCAGCTCTGCGGCAGCTAATGCCAAGCGCGCTACAACATCGGCCAGCAGCAATGCGCTCGCCCCTGCCAGCGCGCAGCCGGGAAGTAATACGCGATGATCGGTTAAACCACACAACCGAAGAATATGTGGGATCACCAGACCAATAAAGCCGATAGCACCCGCCAGCGCCACACTGACGCCAACCATCCAGCCGGTCGCTGCCACCAGCACATTGCGCCAGAACCACAGGGGTAAACCCAGTTGCCGCGCCGAGATCTCGCCAAGTGCTAACATATTCATCGGCCTGGACTGACAACAGATCCACAACAACACGGGGATCAATGCCAGCATCAGCCAGCTTTGCCGCCAGTCTACGCCGCCAAAACCGCCCATCATCCAGTACATCAGCTGACGTAAATCAACAGAGGTGGAAAAGTAGATAGCCCACGTCATTAGTGCGCTACAGATAATCCCTAATGCAACGCCAGCCAGCAATAACCGACTGGTCGAAAGATGACGACGGGCGAAACGTAAGAGTATTAAAGTGATGATAAGCGCGCCAGCAATCGCACACAGCCCTAGTGCCCAGTTTGGGAGTTGCCCTTGCCCAAGCAATACCGCGGCGATAAGCCCTACGCCTGCGCCGTTAGAGACGCCAAGTAGTCCAGGTTCTGCCAGAGGATTTTCAAACAACGCCTGCATTACTGCGCCGGATATAGCCAGCGCCGCACCAACCAGCAATACAGCCAGCGTACGTGGCAGGCGAATCTGCCAGACGAACAGTTCGCCACGAGGAGAAAACCAGTCACCTGGCGAGATCCATTGTTCACCGGCGCAAAGGCTTAAGAGAAGCGCCAGCAGCATCAAAACTGACAGGCATAATAACCAGCGAATATTTTGTCGCTGTTGTTGGCGGGCAAGTGTCAGCATGGTATCCGTTCTGCTGAAGTGTCATGGCGTTGATTTTACGGTGACTCTTCGACAGTGAAAAGAAAAAAGGCCGCAGAGCGGCCTTTTTAGTTAGATCAGATTACTCGTCTTTGGGCGAAGCGTTTTCGACCCGGCTTTTTAACTTCTGCCCGGGTCTGAAGGTCACCACGCGCCGTGCTGTAATGGGAATATCCTCGCCCGTTTTCGGGTTACGTCCCGGGCGTTGATTCTTATCACGCAGATCGAAGTTACCAAAACCAGAGAGTTTCACCTGTTCGCCGTTTTCCAGAGCGCGACGGATCTCTTCGAAAAACAGTTCAACCAGTTCTTTGGCATCCCGCTTGCTAAGCCCAAGCTTATCAAACAGATATTCTGACATTTCAGCTTTTGTAAGCGCCATAGGTTCAATCCCTCAATGATGCCTGGAATCGCTCTTTTAATGCCTCTACACATTTGGCGACGGTAGCGGCAATCTCCTCTTCTTCGAGTGTACGGCTGGTATCTTGCAGGATCAGGCTTATGGCGAGGCTCTTATACCCCTCCGCAACACCCTTACCGCGGTACACGTCAAATAAGTTTACGCCAACTACCTGATTTACGCCAACTTTCTTACATTCGGATAAAATATCCGCTGCGGGAACGTTTTCTGCGACCACCACCGCGATGTCACGACGGTTCGCCGGGAAGCGAGAAATCTCGCGCGCCTGAGGCACCACGCGGTCTGCGAGCTTGTTCCACTCCAGTTCGAACACCAGAGTGCGACCGTTAAGATCCAGTTTACGTTCCAGTTCAGGATGAACAACCCCAACAAAACCAATACGTTCACCTTTCAGATAAATCGCTGCGGATTGCCCCGGATGCAGTGCCGGATTCGCTTCTGCACGGAACTCAACCTCATTCAGTTTACCGGTCAGGTCGAGAACGGATTCAAGATCGCCTTTCAAATCATAGAAATCAACGGTCTCTTTTGCCAGGTTCCAGTGCTCTTCGTAACGGTTACCGCAAATCACACCGGCTAACATCAGATCCTGACGAATGCCCAACGGTGCCTGAGTATCTGGTACGAAACGCAGACCGCTTTCGAAAATGCGCACACGGTTCTGCTGACGGTTCTGGTTGTACACCACGGTTGCCAGCAGGCCGGTCCACAGAGAAAGACGCATTGCTGACATTTCAACAGAGATCGGGCTTGGCAGCAGTAAGGCTTCAACGCCTGGATGGATCATCTGCTGCACTTTCGGATCAACGAAGCTGTAGGTGATCACTTCCTGATAGCCTTTGTCGTTGAGCAGCGTTTTCACGCGCTTGAGCGACAGGTCAGCTTCACGGTGAGTACCCATAATCAGGCTTGCCTGTACCGGCTCATCCGGGATGTTGTTGTAGCCGTAAACACGCGCGACTTCTTCGACCAGATCTTCTTCAATCTCCATATCGAAACGCCAGCTCGGCGCAACTGCCTGCCACTCGTCTTTGCCTTCGGTCACTTCGCAGCCGAGACGACGCAGAATGTCAGTTACCTGCTCATCCGCAATATGATGGCCGATCAGGCGATCCAGTTTGCTACGACGTAAAGTGATGGTTGCACGCTTCGGCAGCGTTGCTTCGTTGGTGATATCAATTACCGGACCAGCCTCACCACCGCAGATGTCGATCAGCAGACGGGTCGCACGTTCCATCGCTTTGTGCTGCAGTGCCGGATCAACGCCACGCTCATAACGGTGAGACGCATCAGTATGCAGGCCATGACGACGAGCACGACCGGTGATAGACAGCGGGCTGAAGAAAGCGCATTCCAGCAAGACGTTTTGCGTTTCGTCATTCACGCCAGAGTGTTCGCCACCAAAGATGCCGCCCATCGCCAGCGCCTTGTTGTGGTCGGCGATGACCAGAGTGTCAGCATTCAGCTTCGCTTCAGTGCCATCAAGCAGTACCAACGTTTCGCCCTCTTTCGCCATCCGCACCACAATGCCGCCTTCAATGCGATCTTTATCGAAAGCGTGCATCGGCTGGCCCAGTTCGAGCAGTACATAGTTGGTGACGTCAACAACTGCATCGATAGAACGGATCCCGCAACGACGCAGTTTTTCTTTCATCCACAGCGGAGTTGGCGCTTTAACGTTAATGCCTTTTACCACACGGCCAAGATAACGCGGGCAGGCTTCCGGCGCTTCGACTGTAATCGGCAGCGTGTCGTCGATGGTCGCACCAACCGGAACGATTTCCGGTTCAACCAGCGGCAGCTGATTCAGCACGGCAACGTCACGCGCAACACCAATGATACCTAAACAGTCGGCACGGTTTGGCGTCACGCTGATTTCGATGGTGTTGTCATCAAGTTTCAGGTATTCACGGATGTCGGTGCCAATCGGCGCATCCGCAGGCAGCTCGATAATGCCGCTATGATCGTCAGAAATTCCCAGCTCAGAAAAGGAGCACAGCATCCCTTCAGACGGTTCACCACGCAGTTTCGCCGCTTTAATTTTGAAATCACCCGGCAGAACAGCACCAATGGTAGCTACCGCCACACGCAGGCCCTGACGGCAGTTTGGCGCACCGCAGACGATGTCCAGCAGGCGATCGCCGCCAACATTCACTTTTGTCACACGCAGTTTGTCAGCGTTCGGATGCTGCGCACACTCAACCACTTCACCAACGACCACGCCGTGGAAGCTACCGGCAACCGGTTCTACACCGTCAACTTCCAGGCCCGCCATAGTGATTTGATTCGCCAGCGCATCGCTATCAATCGCCGGGTTCACCCATTCGCGTAACCACAGTTCACTGAATTTCATAATCTATTCCTGCCTTATTTAAACTGTTTGAGGAAACGCAGATCATTTTCGAAGAATGAACGCAGGTCGGTGACGCCGTAACGCAACATAGTCAGACGCTCCATCCCCATCCCGAAGGCGAAACCAGAGTAAACTTCCGGGTCGATGCCAACGTTACGCAGCACGTTCGGATGCACCATCCCGCAACCCAGCACTTCCAGCCATTTACCGTTTTTACCCATGACGTCAACTTCTGCAGAAGGCTCGGTGAACGGGAAGTAGGAAGGACGGAAGCGAATCTGCAAATCTTCCTCAAAGAAGTTACGCAGGAAATCGTGCAGAGTGCCTTTCAGGTTGGTAAAGCTGATGTTGGTATCAACAATCAGACCTTCCATCTGATGGAACATCGGCGTGTGAGTCTGGTCGTAGTCGTTACGATAAACGCGGCCAGGCGCGATGATACGAATCGGTGGCTGCTGGGCTTTCATGGTGCGGATCTGTACGCCAGAGGTCTGGGTACGCAGCAGGCGGGTAGTGTCAAACCAGAAAGTGTCGTGGTCAGCGCGCGCCGGGTGGTGACCAGGAATGTTCAGAGCATCGAAGTTATGATAATCGTCTTCGATTTCCGGCCCGGTTGCCACGGTAAAGCCAAGCTCACCGAAGAAACTTTCGATACGGTCGATGGTACGGGTAACCGGATGCAGACCGCCGTTTTCAATGCGACGACCTGGCAGGGAGACATCAATCGTTTCCGCCGCCAGACGCGCATTCAGCGCTGCGCTTTCCAGTTCCGCTTTACGCGCATTCAGCGCCTGCTGAACCTGCTCTTTCGCTTCGTTGATAACCGCACCAGCTGCCGGACGCTCTTCTGGCGGCAGCTCACGCAGGGTCGTCATCTGAAGGGTTAAGTGCCCTTTTTTACCCAAATATTCGACGCGCACATTATCTAACGCGGCAACATCTGACGCCTGGCTAATGGCCGCCTTCGCACTGGCAACCAGTTCTGCGAGATGTGACATGGTTTTCCTCATTGTGTCAGTGGTGACACTGGTTCGTTGGACTTAGAGCCTATCCCATCAGGCTATTTTACTTGCCATTTTGGTCCCGGGCAGTGCTCGAAATTCTCACGTACTTAAATACGCTCCGGTTTCTCCGCGCTGGCCGTGTCCAGACTGGCTGCGACAATTACACCTGATGAGACAGGCTTTTTATTTTTCAAAACGCGCATACAAAAAAAGCCTCCACTGGGAGGCTTTCAGGCGCTGTTTTCCGTTTCTCTTCTCACGCGCTAGCCTCCTGGATTCAGGTGCTAAAGTAAAAAAAGAAGCGGAAAATAGCAGCATTCATTGCTTGCGTTACCTTTTGGTACTCTTCAAAAGACCTTTATTGAAAAGGCTACGGCGATAAAAGTCAATGTTTTGATGGCGTTGAAACGAAAAGAGGGAGACTAGCTCCCTCTTTCAACTGGCTTATGCCAGAGCTGCTTTCGCTTTTTCAACCAGAGCGGTGAACGCTACTTTGTCGAATACTGCGATATCAGCCAGGATCTTACGGTCGATTTCAACAGAGGCTTTTTTCAGGCCATTGATGAATTTGCTGTAAGAAATACCGTTCTGACGTGCTGCTGCGTTGATACGCGCAATCCACAGTTGACGGAACTGACGCTTACGTTGACGACGGTCACGGTAAGCATACTGACCAGCTTTGATAACAGCCTGGAAGGCAACGCGGTATACGCGAGAACGCGCACCGTAGTAGCCTTTAGCTTGTTTCAAAATTTTCTTGTGACGTGCGCGTGCAATAACACCACGTTTTACGCGAGCCATATGTGCTCTCCTGTATCTATATTCTAATTAAAAAGTTAAAAACGTTAACGGCTTATGCGTACGGCAGGCACGCGATTACCAGGCCCAGATCGCCTTTGGAAACCATGGCTTTCGGACGCAGGTGACGTTTACGTTTGGTCGCTTTTTTGGTCAGAATGTGACGCAGGTTAGCGTGCTTGTGCTTAAAACCACCTTTACCGGTTTTTTTGAAGCGCTTAGCAGCACCGCGTACGGTCTTAATTTTTGGCATTTTAATAACTTCCACTTCGCATTGTTAATAAACGAAACAAAGGCGAACAAAGCCTGTGAAGCCCGAAGGCTCCACAGACAGTGCTACTTGAAGGCCTTACTGTTTCTTCTTAGGAGCGAGCACCATGATCATCTGGCGGCCTTCGATCTTCGTTGGGAAGGATTCGACCACTGCCAGTTCTTGCAAATCGTCTTTCACGCGATTAAGCACTTCCATACCGATTTGCTGGTGCGCCATCTCACGACCGCGGAAACGCAGCGTGATTTTGGCTTTATCACCCTCTTCGAGAAAGCGAATCAGGCTGCGGAGTTTTACCTGATAGTCGCCTTCATCTGTACCAGGACGGAATTTAATTTCCTTAACCTGGATAACTTTTTGCTTTTTCTTCTGTTCCTTAGAAGACTTGCTCTTTTCATAGAGGAATTTGCCGTAATCCATTATACGACAAACCGGCGGCTCGGCGTTAGGGCTGATCTCGACTAAGTCTACTCCGGCTTCTTCTGCTTTCTCCAGAGCTTCTCTCAGACTCACAATACCAAGCTGCTCGCCTTCCAGACCTGTTAAGCGAACTTCCTGGGCGCGAATTTCGCCATTGATACGGTTAGGGCGCGCCGTTTGAACTCGTTTTCCGCCTTTAATACCTTATTCCTCCAATTGTTTAAGACTGCGGCTGCGAATCTCTTGTTGCAGCTTCTCGATCACTTCATTTACGTCCATGCTTCCCAGGTCTTTACCACGGCGGGTGCGAACGGCAACTTTGCCTGATTCCACCTCTTTATCACCACAGACCAGCATATATGGGACGCGACGCAAAGTGTGCTCGCGGATTTTAAAGCCAATCTTCTCATTTCTCAAGTCTGCTTTAACACGAATGCCCGCATTTGATAGTTTTTGCGTCAATTCGTTAACGTATTCAGACTGTGAATCGGTAATATTCATGATAACAACCTGAACTGGCGCAAGCCAGGTCGGGAAGAAACCAGCGAATTCTTCGGTCAGGATACCGATGAAACGTTCCATCGACCCCAAAATTGCGCGGTGAATCATTACCGGTACTTTACGTTCATTGTCTTCGCCTACATAAGAAGCGCTCAGACGAGAAGGCAAAGAGAAGTCCAGCTGTACTGTACCGCACTGCCATGCACGATCGAGGCAGTCATACAGGGTAAATTCAATTTTCGGACCGTAGAAAGCGCCTTCACCCAGTTGATATTCAAACGGGATGTTGTTTTCTTCCAGCGCAACCGCCAGGTCCGCCTCAGCACGATCCCACATTTCGTCGCTGCCAATACGTTTTTCAGGACGAGTGGAGAGTTTGACGACGATCTTCTCGAAGCCAAAAGTGCTGTACATATCATAGACTAAACGGATACATCCGTTAACTTCATCGCGAATTTGTTCTTCAGTACAGAAGATATGCGCGTCATCCTGGGTAAATCCACGCACGCGCATCAGGCCATGCAGCGAACCTGACGGCTCATTACGGTGGCAGCTACCAAACTCGGCCATACGCAGCGGCAGATCGCGATAAGACTTCAGCCCCTGGTTGAAAATTTGTACGTGACCCGGGCAGTTCATCGGCTTAATGCAGTATTCACGGTTCTCAGAAGACGTGGTGAACATTGCATCTTTGTAGTTGTCCCAGTGACCGGTTTTTTCCCACAGGACACGGTCCATCATGAACGGACCTTTAACTTCCTGATACTGGTACTCTTTCAGTTTAGAACGAACAAACACTTCCAGTTCACGGAAGATGGTCCAGCCGTCGTTGTGCCAGAATACCATACCCGGCGCTTCTTCCTGCATATGGTACAGGTCGAGCTGTTTACCGATTTTACGGTGGTCGCGTTTCGCGGCTTCTTCCAGGCGCTGCAGGTAAGCGTTAAGCGCTTTTTTGTCTGCCCACGCCGTACCGTAAATACGTTGCAACATTTTGTTGTTGCTGTCGCCACGCCAGTAAGCCCCTGCCGTTTTCATTAGTTTGAAATGATGGCAGAAACGCATGTTCGGTACGTGCGGACCGCGGCACATATCGACATATTCTTCATGGAAGTACAGACCTGGCTTGTCATCATGGGCGATGTTTTCGTCAAGAATGGAGACTTTGTAGCTCTCCCCACGGTTGGCGAATGTTTCACGCGCTTCGTGCCAGCTGACTTTCTTCTTAATGACGTCGTAGTTTTTCTCAGCAAGCTCATGCATCCGCTTCTCGAGTGCTTCGACATCTTCCTGGGTTAACGTGCGGTCAAGATCAACGTCGTAATAAAAACCGTTGTCAATAACCGGGCCGATTGCCATTTTGGTATGCGGCCAAAGTTGTTTAATCGCGTGCCCTAACAGGTGCGCACAGGAGTGACGAATGATCTCCAGACCGTCTTCGTCTTTGGCGGTAATGATGGACAGTTGTGCGTCGTTTTCAATCAGATCGCAAGCATCAACCAGTTCGCCATTAACGCGCCCTGCGATACAGGCTTTCGCCAGACCTGGACCAATGTCCAGCGCAACATCCATGGGGCTTACAGCGTGGTCGTAATGGCGTTGGCTGCCATCAGGAAGAGTTATAACAGGCATTTTATATCCTTATTTGCAGTGGTGACCCACACGAAAGATCACATACAAAGAAAAATTTGTTTATTAACAGTTCATTGCGAAACCATCTAGCCAACAAATGCTAAATTGGTTCGCAATCAGGTACACAAATGAAAGACATTAACCTCTCACCTTCCACCCGGTTGAGCGATGTTAACACTAAAAAAAGGGAGATTGTACCTTTCCGTTTCACATTGATTCGATTCGCAATTCGTTTGTAGTGAGTACACCAGCAAAACGCTTAAAGAACCACTGATAACATCACGGTGCGTCTGAAAGGTTTACTGCGAGCGGATTTACAGCAGCATAAACTGAATCCAGCAAAGTTCGTTGCGTGATTTGGCGGTAGTATTTTAAACGCTCATGAGATTAATGACGAAGTGGTCATATCACAATGATAAAAGTGACACAATTCTTATAACAATTTTTCGTGCACATTTCGTTCTGGCGATAATAATTAATCATCATCCTCAAAACCTCCAGATATATATAAGGCGAATAGATTATGAGTCAAAACGATATCATTATCAGAACTCATTATAAGTCTCCTCATAGATTGCACATCGATAGCGACATACCAACACCTTCATCAGAGCCTATTAATAAATTTGCGCGCCAGCTCATCACCCTACTTGATACCTCTGACTTAAGTTCGATGCTGTCATACTGTGTTATTCAGGAATTTATCGCAAACTGTCGAAAAATATCACAAAATTGTTATTCCACTGCCCTTTTTACCATTAACTTTGCCACTTCACCCATCCATGCAGAAAATATACTCATTACATTACACTATAAAAAAGATTTCATTTCCTTATTACTGGAAACCACGCCTATTAAAGCTAACCATTTTCGAAGCATACTGGATTATATTGAACAGGAACAGTTAACTGCTGAAGATCGTAACCATTGTATGAAACTGTCTAAAAAAATCCATAGAGAAAAAACTATACACCCAACAGTAAATCTCAATGGTAGTGCATGTTTTTTGCAATCTCCTTCTGACGCTATTTTTTGTCGCCATCTGTCATTGCAATACGCCCTTGATTCATTGAGAAATGGAAAAGGCAAAGTCAACCTGATTAAACATTACTCCTCCGTTGAATCCATACAGCAGCATATCCCCTTAGTCCGGGATGCGGAGTTCAGAGCATTACTTCGCCATCCTCCTGCAGGGAGTCGCGTTATCGCGAGTAAGGATTTTGGCTTCGCTTTAGATATTTTCTTTTGTCGAATGATGGCAAACAATGTCAGTCATATGTCCGCGATTTTATATATAGACAATCATACTTTGTCAGTAAGGCTACGAATAAAGCAGTCAGTGTATGGACAATTAAATTATGTTGTGTCTTTTTACGACCCGAACGATACCAACGTTGCCGTCAGAGGCACCCACAGGACAGCACGGCGCTTTCTCTCGCTTGATAAGTTCATCAGTTCAGCTCCCGATGCTCAGACCTGGGCTGATAGGTATGTTCGCAACTGTGCAATTGCTATTCTTCCTCTATTACCTGAGGGAGTTCCAGTTGCTATTTTAGCGGGTATCACGACACGAATGCCATTTGCCCCTATACATCCATCGGCAATGTTGTTAATAATGGCCACAGGCCAGACTCAATAGCTTATTACACTATTCAAACAGTTGCCCATACTCCCTGAAAAAGAAATCATTGAAATAATAACTGCGCAGAATAGCGTTGGTACACCTGCTTTATTTCTGGCTATGATGAACGGACAAACTGACAACGTAAAAATATTTATGCAAGAAATCCAGTCACTGGTATACAATCATATCATTCATGAAGATAATCTGGTTAAATTACTTCAAACTAAAAGTGCTAACGAAACACCTGGACTCTATATCTCCATGTTGTATGGATTCGATGAAATAATCGATATCTTTCTGAATGCATTAACCACTCCAATAGCACAAGAACTTTTAAACAAAAAAAATGGTGATGGATATTTTAGCCATGAAAACACGTGATGGTGAACCAGGGTTATTTGCTGCAATGGAAAATAATCACCCTTTGTGTTTCACACGGTTCCTCTCTAAAGTTTATGGGATCGCCGTTAAATATAAACTCAGCAAAATCAACATCATGGACTTATTAAAAGGCGCGACAGCACATGGAACCCCTGCTTTATACATCGCCATGAGCAAGGGTAATAAAGACGTCGTGTTATCTTATATATCAACACTGAGTACTTTTGCAAAAAAATATTCTTTTAGTCAACGTCAATTATTCACACTGTTGGCCGCTAAAAATCATGAAAACATGTCAGCTGTTCATATAGCCATTCATCATAATCATTATAAAACTGTAGAAACATATTATGCTGCTATTAATGCAATCAGCCAAAGCCTGAGTTTTAGTGCTGATGAACTAAAAACGTATTTATAACCAGCTATTTATGATATTTGTATATCGATACATAATTTTATTTTTTTCATAAAACGCAGAAACAGTGATCAGGTGTACAACGCCACCCGACGGCTGTAATAACAAAAAATCCCTTGATGCCTGTCCCTTTTGTTACACTCCGTTATCACGCACAAGAGATATGCAGGACACTGGTATGCCGACTAAACGCTTTGATAAAAAACACTGGAAGATGGTGGTGGTGCTACTGGCAATCTGTGGCGCTATGTTGTTGCTACGTTGGGCAGCAATGATTTGGGGCTGAGCAGTGACAAACGAAGACAGCCAGACCGCATAACACGGTCCGGCAGATAATTTTACATGCTGTAGCCCAGCGATAAGGTTGTCCGACGATCGGTATGTTCCGGTGCAGACTCTGGAGGTTCAGAGTTCCATGTGACGTTGTAAGCCACTTTCAGTCCAAAATGTTCATTAATAGCAACATTTAATGCGCTTTCGGAGTTCAGCGTTGTGTCTTCCGCGCCAAAGACGGAAACACCCTGCGTAAATTTAGCGTTGTCAGTCAACTGCCATGCATAAGCACCGGAGGCATAGCCCAGCGGCTGAGTTTCACTGGCATTGTCGGTATATTTGTCGTAACGCACACCTGGACCGAATTCAAAGCGGAAACTGTGTACCGGGCCATTCAAAAACTGACGACCATAACCCGCGGTCAACACATCGCGCTCTCGATAGCCGTTATAACGGTCTGTCAGCCAGCTTGCCTGACCAAATAAATAGTCATAATCAGTTAAATTAAAACGGCTACGCCCGCCCGCCGCATATTTTTCTGAAGAACGCTCATCATTAGAAGAAGTATTACTGGCGTTCCCCCACAGCGACCAGGCAGTGGTTTGTCCATACCAGGTCATGGTGGTGTCAGCCGTAAGTGAGGAGCTTTTCGTATTGCCTGATTGTGCAAGATATCCTGCGTTCAGATTACCTTCGAAAGGTTTTTTAGCGCTGGCAGGATCGTCCATGACAGTAAAAACGGAATCATCGGCAGCTGCATTCAGTGACGCAAACATGCCCCCCGCCAACATAACGATGGCAGGAACTGTCTTCAAAAGCTTCATTTATCAAGAGTCCGTACAACAAAAAAAGAGACCATCGCGGTCCCGGAAACTTTCTTAAGGATCAAAGATTAGCGTCCCTGGAAAGGTAACGAATTATAAAAAGGCGCGAATAACTTAGCAATGTATTCTTATTTCATTTTTTGAATAAGCATGTGGCGAAAACAGATTTTTATTTATATATATTTATCTGCAAAATTTTAAATAAAGCTCTAATAAATCATATTGTTAATTTCTTCACTTTCGGCTGATTCGGTGCCAGACTGAAATCAGCCTATAGGAGGAAATGATGGTACGTATCTATACGTTGACACTTGCGCCCTCTCTCGATAGCGCAACAATTACCCCGCAAATTTATCCCGAAGGAAAACTGCGCTGTACCGCACCGGTGTTCGAACCCGGGGGCGGCGGCATCAACGTCGCCCGCGCCATTGCCCATCTTGGAGGCAGTGCCACAGCGATCTTCCCGGCGGGTGGCGCGACCGGCGAACACCTGGTTTCTCTGTTGGCGGATGAAAATGTCCCCGTCGCTACTGTAGAAGCCAAAGACTGGACCCGGCAGAATTTACACGTACATGTGGAAGCAAGCGGTGAGCAGTATCGTTTTGTTATGCCAGGCGCGGCATTAAATGAAGATGAGTTTCGCCAGCTTGAAGAGCAAGTTCTGGAAATTGAATCCGGGGCCATCCTGGTCATAAGCGGAAGCCTGCCGCCAGGTGTGAAGCTGGAAAAATTAACCCAACTGATTTCCGCTGCGCAAAACCAAGGGATCCGCTGCATCATCGACAGTTCTGGCGAAGCGTTAAGTGCAGCACTGGCGATTGGTAACATCGAGTTGGTTAAGCCTAACCAAAAAGAACTCAGTGCGCTGGTGAATCGCGAACTCACCCAGCCAGACGATGTCCGCAAAGCCGCGCAGGAAATCGTTAATAGCGGCAAGGCCAAACGGGTTGTCGTTTCCCTTGGTCCACAAGGAGCGCTGGGTGTTGATAGTGAAAACTGCATTCAGGTGGTGCCACCACCGGTGAAAAGCCAGAGTACCGTTGGCGCTGGTGACAGCATGGTCGGCGCGATGACACTGAAACTGGCAGAAAATGCCTCTCTTGAAGAGATGGTCCGTTTTGGCGTAGCTGCGGGGAGTGCAGCCACACTCAATCAGGGAACACGTCTGTGCTCCCATGACGATACGCAAAAAATTTACGCTTACCTTTCCCGCTAACAAAAACATTCCCCCAGCATTGGGGGAATCACCACCAACCTGTCGGCAACGCGTTTCTCCGACTATGCTCAAAAGTCATGTGATAACAAAGGGGTGAACTATGGCCAGTGGCGATCTTGTCCGTTATGTCATAACCGTCATGTTGCATGAGGATACATTGACTGAAATTAACGAGTTGAATAATTACCTGACTCGCGACGGTTTTTTGCTCACCATGACGGATGATGAGGGAAATATCCATGAGCTGGGGACTAACACTTTTGGACTTATCAGTACCCAAAGTGAAGAAGAAATTAGAGAACTGGTTTCGGGGCTTACCCAAAGTGCAACCGGCAAAGATCCTGAAATCACCATCCCGACCTGGGAGGAATGGAATAGCAACAGAAAATAAATGGTTTTTGGGCAATAATCAGTCTGTGGTGTGCGTTAGCTCGTGTTTTTACACCGCATTCTTGCGCTAACCTTATGATCTGGCAGACAACATGGGAGAGACATCATGTGGCAGGCAATCAGTCGTCTTTTGAGCGAGCAGTTAGGTGAAGGCGAAATCGAACTGCGTAATGAACTGCCTGGCGGAGAAGTCCATGCCGCATGGCATTTGCGCTATGCAGGACATGACTTTTTCGTCAAATGTGATGAAAGGGAACTGCTTCCCGGTTTTACCGCCGAAGCCGACCAACTGGAGTTACTGTCGCGTAGTAAAACCGTCACCGTGCCTAAGGTTTGGGCAGTAGGCGCTGACCGTGACTACAGTTTTCTGGTGATGGATTATCTCCCACCTCGTCCGCTGGATGCGCATAGCGCATTTATTCTTGGTCAGCAAATTGCGCGTTTACATCAATGGAGTGACCAACCACAATTTGGCCTCGATTTTGATAACTCGCTCTCCACAACTCCACAGCCCAACACCTGGCAACGTCGCTGGTCAACGTTTTTTGCTGAACAACGGATTGGCTGGCAGTTGGAACTGGCAGCAGAGAAAGGGATCGCTTTCGGCAATATCGACGCCATCGTCGAGCATATTCAGCAGCGTCTGGCCTCGCATCAACCGCAGCCTTCTCTGTTGCACGGCGATTTATGGTCCGGCAACTGTGCGCTGGGTCCGGATGGCCCGTACATTTTCGACCCTGCCTGCTACTGGGGTGACCGAGAGTGCGACCTGGCGATGTTACCGCTGCATACTGAACAGCCGCCACAAATCTATGACGGCTATCAGTCAGTATCCCCGCTACCTGCCGATTTCCTTGAACGTCAACCGGTTTACCAACTCTACACGCTGTTAAATCGTGCAAGATTATTTGGCGGTCAGCATTTGGTTATTGCTCAGCAGTCATTGGATAGATTATTAGCAGCATGATATGGGTTGAGGATAATGGCCGCTCCGTGCGGCCTTTTGATTAAATAAACCCAAGTAGAGAAAAGAACACATAACCTGCAGCAATACAAATAACCGGCAGGATATATAGTGAGAAAAACTGCAGGAAAATAGTATGGTGCGGAACAACAATACGGGACTCAATTTGTTCACGCGTTAGCCCCTCTTCCCCTTTGGCTTTTTCCAGAATGAGTTGATCTTCAACACCTTCCCGCAAGAAGCGCGCCTGGCGACTCATCCGGGCACCGGAATCCTGCAACGCCAGTCCGACAAAAATCAGGATGAAAATCACCCAGAACATAACGTTCACGCCACCATTAAAATTAGGGGTCGGGGAGTTATACCAGAACAGATTCAAAAAAGGCGTATTCGCCTGCATCATATCGATCATGACATGAGTAAAGTCGAGCATGACCGCATTAATGCCTTCCTGGTTTTCCTGCCGGGTATTCATAAATTTCAGCAAAGAAATCAATGTAGAGATCAATGCAGGTATAAAAATCACCCAACCCAAAATCCTTTTCAAAACAGCAATGCGTCCAGCTTGTTGATACGTCATGAGTTCTCCTTGATTAAGACGCGTCGTTTCACTTAGTTTACCTGTAGATATCTGTTTTCGCCCATTCTTTAAAGGCGATATGATAGGCGCTTAATCATAAGCACGGCTTAATACCTTACACATAATGCTCTAAAGGAGAGGTTGTAATGTCAACCCCGCGTCAGATTCTTGCTGCAATTTTTGATATGGATGGATTACTTATCGACTCAGAACCTTTATGGGATCGAGCCGAACTGGATGTGATGGCAAGCCTGGGGGTGGATATCTCCCGTCGTAACGAGCTGCCGGACACCTTAGGTTTACGCATCGATATGGTGGTCGATCTTTGGTACGCCCGGCAACCGTGGAATGGGCCAAGCCGTCAGGAAGTAGTAGAACGGGTTATTGCCCGTGCCATTTCACTGGTTGAAGAGACACGTCCATTATTACCAGGCGTGCGCGAAGCTGTTGCGTTATGCAAAGAACAAGGTTTATTGGTGGGACTGGCCTCCGCGTCACCACTACATATGCTGGAAAAAGTGTTGACCATGTTTGACTTACGCGACAGTTTCGATGCCCTCGCCTCGGCTGAAAAACTGCCTTACAGCAAGCCGCATCCGCAAGTATATCTCGACTGCGCAGCAAAACTGGGCGTTGACCCACTGACCTGCGTGGCGCTGGAAGACTCGGTAAATGGCATGATCGCTTCTAAAGCAGCCCGCATGCGTTCCATCGTCGTTCCTGCGCCAGAAGCGCAAAATGATCCACGTTTTGTATTAGCAAACGTCAAACTCTCATCGCTGACAGAACTCACCGCAAAAGACCTTCTCGGTTAATGACCAGGGGCAGTGATCACGCTGCCCCTGGTTCTTTATCTGAATTTGCATTCAACTGACGGATTAATCGTCAATTTAAGAGAAAGAGTTACACCGTCACCACTTCCGTGCACTGTATAAAAATCCTATACTGTACGTATCGACAGTTTAGTGAGTTTTATCATGACGGCGGAAGGTCACCTTCTCTTTTCTATTGCTTGTGCGGTATTTGCCAAAAATGCCGAGCTGACGCCCGTGCTGGCACAGGGTGACTGGTGGCATATTGTCCCTTCCGCAATCCTGACGTGTTTGTTACCGGACATCGATCACCCAAAGTCGTTTCTTGGGCAGCGATTAAAATGGATATCAAAACCGATCGCCCGCGCTTTTGGGCATCGTGGTTTTACCCACAGTCTGCTGGCGGTATTTGCGCTGCTGGCAACCTTTTACCTTAAGGTTCCGGAAGGCTGGTTCATTCCGGCTGATGCGCTACAAGGAATGGTGCTGGGTTATTTGAGCCACATACTTGCCGATATGCTGACACCCGCCGGTGTTCCCCTGCTCTGGCCATGCCGCTGGCGTTTCCGCTTGCCTATCCTGGTTCCCCAAAAGGGCAACCAACTGGAACGTTTTATCTGCATGGCATTATTTGTCTGGTCGGTATGGATGCCCCATTCATTACCCGAGAACAGCGCTGTTCGTTGGTCATCGCAAATGATCAATACCTTGCAGATCCAGTTTCATCGGCTTATTAAGCATCAGGTTGAATACTAAAAAGGCAAAAATCACCTTTCTGGAATAAGCAATTCCATTTGAATATAAGAGCCAGCTCACAGTTCTGTTAATCTTGCGCCAACACTATGACTGCTACGCAGTGATAGAAATAATAAGATCAGGAGAACGGGGATGAACTTTCCATTAATTGCGAACATCGTGGTGTTCGTTGTACTGCTGTTTGCGCTGGCTCAGACCCGCCATAAACAGTGGAGTCTGGCGAAAAAAGTGCTGGTGGGTCTGGTGATGGGTGTGGTTTTTGGCCTTGCCCTGCATACCATTTATGGTTCTGACAGCCAGGTACTTAAAGATTCTGTACAGTGGTTTAACATCGTTGGTAACGGCTATGTTCAACTGCTGCAAATGATCGTTATGCCGTTAGTCTTCGCCTCTATTCTGAGCGCGGTTGCCCGTCTGCATAACGCATCTCAGTTAGGCAAAATCAGTTTTCTGACCATCGGTACGCTTTTGTTTACCACGCTGATTGCGGCGCTGGTCGGTGTGCTGGTCACCAACCTGTTTGGTTTGACGGCTGAAGGTCTGGTTCAGGGTGGTGCAGAAACTGCACGTCTGAACGCCATTGAAAGTAACTATGTTGGTAAAGTCTCTGATCTGAGCGTTCCGCAGCTGGTCTTGTCCTTTATCCCGAAAAACCCGTTTGCCGATCTTACCGGAGCCAATCCGACGTCAATTATCAGCGTGGTAATTTTTGCCACATTCCTCGGCGTAGCTGCATTGAAACTGCTGAAGGATGATGCGCCGAAAGGTGAACGCGTCTTAGCCGCTATCGATACCCTACAAAGCTGGGTGATGAAACTGGTTCGCCTTGTCATGCAGTTGACCCCTTACGGCGTTCTGGCTCTAATGACCAAAGTGGTTGCAGGTTCTAACTTGCAAGACATCATCAAACTGGGAAGTTTCGTTGTCGCGTCCTACCTCGGTCTGCTGATTATGTTTGCAGTGCATGGCATTCTGCTGGGCATTAATGGCGTGAGTCCGCTGAAGTACTTCCGTAAGGTATGGCCTGTGCTGACGTTTGCCTTTACCAGCCGTTCCAGTGCTGCGTCTATCCCACTGAATGTGGAAGCACAAACGCGTCGTCTGGGCGTTCCTGAATCCATCGCCAGTTTCGCCGCCTCTTTCGGTGCAACCATTGGTCAGAACGGCTGCGCCGGTTTGTATCCGGCAATGCTGGCGGTGATGGTTGCGCCTACGGTTGGCATTAACCCGCTGGACCCGATGTGGATTGCGACGCTGGTCGGTATTGTTACCGTTAGTTCCGCAGGCGTTGCCGGTGTCGGTGGTGGTGCAACTTTCGCCGCACTGATTGTGCTGCCTGCGATGGGCCTGCCAGTAACCCTGGTGGCGCTGTTAATCTCCGTTGAACCGCTTATCGACATGGGCCGTACGGCGCTAAACGTTAGTGGCTCGATGACAGCTGGCACGCTGACCAGCCAGTGGCTGAAGCAAACCGATAAAGCCATTCTGGATAGCGAAGACGACGCCGAACTGGCACACCGTTAATTCTTATGCTGGCAACGGTCCGTTTTGTATAGGGGCCGTTGCTTTACTTTTTAAATGTTCCATCGCGGCGATGCATACTGACTCATATTTAAACAGATCGTCAGCGAAAAAAATGTCCAACTTATCAATACATTCCTGGCTCAATGAATGTGCCTGTAGTGAGAAGCTTAAAACCTCATACCCGAGACGTTTTCTAAGTGAACTATCTGGAATACTCATAATATCTTCAAGCACACCACTTCCCATTCCCGGAAGATTTAGTGGATTAAAAAGAAGATTGATATTAAGCATTGATATTATCGAAGGAAACTTTAGGAGACTCTCATTTTTTTTTGAATCGCAGCAAAAATGCTCCCGGCAGGATGTATATAATTTTTTTCATAGTATATAGTCCTTAAATAATGAATAACCAAACTATTTTTTATATTGATCAAATTCGTCATTTTTTCGGGTCAGAATTCACAGGTAAAATCCATCCCAACAAAATTCTCATTAATATCTCTTATCCGAAACTCACTGCCATAAAGATTATTAATTATCACTCTATATTTAACATTGTCCTGCAGATACGTATCAAAACTAAGTGCTGGCGCTCCTGGCTTTGAGGCATCATAGTTAATGTTAGACATATAGGCAATCATACGATTGAAGTTCGACTCTGCTATTTCATCGCAGTCACATTGACCCGTTGATATAAAGAAAGTGAGTGCCGCCATGGTAGACTCAAGCCTTTCTTTAAAAGAGTCGAAAGCCAGGCTTTTAATATTTAAATCACCATAATTACTCTGTATTAAGTTTGTAGAAAACATCTCCCGCCCCATATTGTTAACAAAATTATTATCTCATTTAAATCTAAGTCACTTACAATATAAGTTTAAGAGCGACGCCACAGGATGAACTATCAAAAATAGCTCATCATGATTAGCAAAACTTAACCATTTTAAAATAAATAAACAATTAAAGAAAAAAGATCACTTATTTATAGCAATAGCTCGTCAAAGGCAGCTTTTTGTTACAGGTGGTTTGAATGAATGTAGCAACGAAATGCAGAATTTCAGGTCATGTAACTCCCGGCAAAACCGGGAGGTATGTAATCCTTACTCAGTCACTTCCCCTTCCTGGCGGATCTGATTTGCCCAACGTTGGGCAGATTCAGGCACAGTAAACGCCGGTGAGCGCAGAAATGACTCTCCCATCAGTACAAACGCAACATATTTGCTACGCAGCATCCAGACATCACGAAACGAATCCATCTTTATCGCATGTTCTGGCGGCGCGGGTTCCGTGCGTGGGACATAGCTAATAATCTGGCGGTTTTGCTGGCGGAGCGGTTTCTTCATTACTGGCTTCACTAAACGCATATTAAAAATTAGAAAAACTGTAGTTTAGCCGATTTAGCCCCTGTACGTCCCGCTTTGCGTGTATTTCATAACACCGTTTCCAGAATAGTCTCCGAAGCGGGATCTGGCTGGTGATCTATAGTTAGAGAGTTTTTTGACCAAAACAGCGGCCCTTTCAGTAATAAATTAAGGAGACGAGTTCAATGTCGCAACATAACGAAAAGAACCCACATCAGCACCAGTCACCACTACACGATTCCAGCGAAGCGAAACCGGGGATGGACTCACTGGCACCTGAGGACGGATCTCATCGTCCAGCGGCTGAACCAACACCGCCAGGTGCACAACCTACCGCCCCTGGGAGCCTGAAAGCCCCTGATACACGTAACGAAAAACTTAATTCTCTGGAAGACGTACGCAAAGGCAGTGAAAATTATGCGCTGACCACTAATCAGGGCGTGCGCATCGCCGATGATCAAAACTCACTGCGTGCCGGTAACCGTGGTCCAACGCTGCTGGAAGATTTTATTCTGCGCGAGAAAATCACCCACTTTGACCATGAGCGCATCCCGGAACGTATTGTTCATGCACGCGGATCAGCAGCTCACGGTTATTTCCAGCCATATAAAAGCTTAAGCGATATCACCAAAGCGGATTTCCTCTCAGATCCGAACAAAATCACCCCAGTATTTGTTAGGTTCTCTACCGTTCAGGGTGGCGCTGGCTCTGCCGATACCGTGCGTGATATCCGTGGTTTTGCCACCAAGTTCTATACTGAAGAGGGTATTTTTGACCTCGTTGGCAATAACACGCCAATCTTCTTTATCCAGGATGCGCATAAATTCCCCGATTTTGTTCATGCGGTAAAACCAGAACCACACTGGGCAATTCCACAAGGGCAAAGCGCCCACGATACTTTCTGGGATTATGTTTCTCTGCAACCTGAAACTCTGCACAACGTGATGTGGGCGATGTCGGATCGCGGCATCCCCCGCAGTTACCGCACCATGGAAGGCTTCGGTATTCACACCTTCCGCCTGATTAATGCCGAAGGGAAGGCAACGTTTGTACGTTTCCACTGGAAACCACTGGCAGGTAAAGCCTCACTCGTTTGGGATGAAGCACAAAAACTCACCGGACGTGACCCGGACTTCCACCGCCGCGAGTTGTGGGAAGCCATTGAAGCAGGCGATTTTCCGGAATACGAACTGGGCTTCCAGTTGATTCCTGAAGAAGATGAATTCAAGTTCGACTTCGATCTTCTCGATCCAACCAAACTGATCCCGGAAGAACTGGTGCCCGTTCAGCGTGTCGGCAAAATGGTGCTCAATCGCAATCCGGATAACTTCTTTGCCGAAAACGAACAAGCAGCATTCCATCCAGGTCATATTGTTCCTGGTCTGGACTTCACCAACGATCCGCTGTTGCAGGGACGTTTGTTCTCCTATACCGATACACAAATCAGTCGTCTTGGTGGGCCGAATTTCCATGAGATTCCGATTAACCGTCCGACCTGCCCTTACCACAACTTCCAGCGTGATGGCATGCATCGTATGGGGATCGACACTAACCCGGCGAATTACGAACCGAACTCGATCAACGATAACTGGCCGCGCGAAACACCGCCGGGACCGAAACGCGGCGGTTTTGAATCATATCAGGAACGCGTGGAAGGAAATAAAGTTCGTGAGCGCAGTCCATCGTTTGGCGAATATTATTCCCATCCGCATCTGTTCTGGCTAAGTCAGACGCCATTCGAGCAGCGCCATATTGTCGATGGTTTCAGTTTTGAGTTAAGCAAAGTCGTTCGTCCGTATATTCGTGAGCGCGTTGTTGACCAGCTGGCGCATATTGATCTCACTCTGGCCCAGGCGGTGGCGAAAAATCTCGGTATCGAACTGACTGACGACCAGCTGAATATCACCCCACCTCCGGACGTCAACGGTCTGAAAAAGGATCCATCCTTAAGTTTGTACGCCATTCCTGACGGTGATGTGAAAGGTCGCGTGGTAGCGATTTTACTTAATGATGAAGTGAGATCGGCAGACCTTCTGGCCATTCTCAAGGCCCTGAAGGCCAAAGGCGTTCATGCCAAACTGCTCTACTCCCGAATGGGTGAAGTGACTGCGGATGACGGTACGGTGTTGCCTATAGCCGCTACCTTTGCCGGTGCACCTTCGCTGACGGTCGATGCGGTCATTGTCCCTTGCGGCAATATCGCGGATATCGCTGACAACGGCGATGCCAACTACTACCTGATGGAAGCCTACAAACACCTTAAACCGATTGCGCTGGCGGGAGACGCGCGCAAGTTTAAAGCAACAATCAAGGTCGCTGACCAGGGTGAAGAAGGGATTGTGGAAGCTGACAGCGCTGACGGTAGTTTTATGGATGAACTGCTAACGCTGATGGCAGCACACCGCGTGTGGTCACGCATTCCTAAGATTGACAAAATTCCGGCGTAAATATGGATAAGGTCACGTCCCCTGGGGAGTGACCTTACCACCTTACTTACACATCAAGATAACTACCCAACCGATAACCACGCTCAGCAATTGCATATTTCAACGACGCTGATGTCAGCACTTCCAGCTCCGTTAACCGTGGGAAACAGTAAGCACTCTTGCGAATCAAATTATCGACAAACGCCGGATGGCACATGACTTCCAGCGAGCGTTCCCTGCGATGGCTGGAATCATCCAGCACTTGCAGGAACAGTGCCTCGCTAATCTCTTCACCATAAAACGCGCTACTGAATCCCTGCGAACTGCGCAGATTAGCCGGTAAATCACCAGCGTTAGATAGCGGCTGACGGTCGATGCGCAACGCAATCCCCTCTTCAGCCGCAAACCTGACAACAATCGGGAAAATCTGCGGGAACATATGCACATGATGATGGCTATCAAGATGCGTAGGTTTGCGTCCAAATAGCTCAATGAAACGCAAATACTGACTGGCAAGCTCCTGAGTAATTTCTTCCAGCGGTAAAGCATCTTCTTCTGCCAACTGCCAGATCCATTTTCCCAGCACACCATCGCGGGTTAACCCCGGCATAGCTGTCAGTGGCTTGCCCATAGTAAGGACAAAGTGCATCCCTATGGCCAGACTCGGTTCATCACGACTCAACTGCACCGCATGGTCAATAGCCTGCCCATTCACCAGCGCCGTCGTCGATGTGACAATCCCATTGCGACAGGCCTCGATAATGCCGTAGTTCTGACCTTTGCTTAAGCCAAAATCATCGGCATTAACAATCAGTAAGCGTTCCATAATCAGCCTCGGTTAATGTGCTTTTTTAAGCTCTGCGATGCAGTCGGCAAAATTTGGCAGCCATTTCTCGTGCGCCAGAATCATCTCGCGTGCCAGCAGCTCAGCATCGCGATCGGAATGCACCAACGGACTAAGGTTTAGCGCCAGTAACACATCGTTAAATTCTCCGCTAAGTGCGGCGTTGCTGGCAGCAATCTCGAAGCCTTTAATGGTGTGAATCAGCCCCATCACTTTATCATCGAAATGCGTAATGCGCGGATGTGGCGTCGCGCCATCGCGCCCCAGCTTACAGGTCATTTCTACCGCCCAGTCTGCCGGAATATTATCAATATGCCCATGATGCGGGATATTAACGTAATGTTCAGCTTGCTTGTCGTTGTAGATAGCGTTGATCACTTCGCACGCTGCATCAGAGTAATAAGCCCCACCGCGCTGTTCCAGTTCTTTCGGCTTAACTTTCAACTCCGGATTTTTATACAGCTCAAAAAGTTGTTTCTCGACTTTCTGTACTACCTGTGCTCGTGCGCCGCCTTTGTAGTATTCGCCCATTTCAATAGCCAGCATCTCTTTCTGCTTGAAGTAATACAGCAGATAAGAACATGGCAGCAGATTTAACGAACGAATTAAGCCCTCACTAAATGGCAGATCGAAAATATTTTTTACAGAGGACGCTTTTAACTGCCCTGACGCCACACCATCAAGCAATTCGGCAAAGCGCGACTTGCCATTTACCAGCACATCCTTAATGAACACCATATGGTTGAGGCCGAACAGATCGATAGATAAATCATCGCTGTCTTTCAGCATCAGAACATCGCGAATAAACATCTTCATGCCGATCGGAATATTACACACGCCGATAAAGCGTTTAAATCCGGTATGACGATAAACGGCTTCAGTGACCATTCCCGCCGGGTTAGTGAAGTTAATCACCCATGCATTCGGACAAAGTTCTTCGACATCTTTTACGATGTCAAAAATCACCGGAATGGTACGCAGACCTTTAAACAGACCGCCCGCGCCGTTGGTTTCCTGACCAAGATAACCATGACTTAATGGAATACGTTCATCCAGTTCGCGCGCCGGTAATTGGCCTACGCGCAGTTGGGTAGTAACGAAATCAGCATCTTTCAATGCTTCGCGGCGATCCAGCGTTTTATAAAGCTTCATCGGGACGCCAGCGTTATCAATCATCCGTTGGCAGAGTTCAAAAATGATATCCAGTTTCTCTTTACCATCTTCGACATCCACCAGCCATAATTCGCTGACCGGCAATTCGTGATAACGCTTAATAAATCCTTCCAGTAACTCCGGGGTATAGCTGCTCCCGCCACCAATAGTGACGACTTTTAATTTCTGGCTCATAATTTCTCCCTTCAGTACAGAATACTGATATCTGGCATATCTGCCCCCCCGGACATAAATAATCCAGCAACAGTACAGATATGTGAATTGTCAGGTATAACGACTTACTGATTAAATTCAGTCAATTTCTTACGATAGCTCTTAGGCGTAAAGGACGTTAATTTCTTAAACGTTTTAATAAACAAACTCGGGCTACTATAACCGGCCTCAAACGCAATATCCGTCACGGAATAGTTGGTCATTTCCAGTTGTTTTTTGGCAAAATTAATACGGATCTCATTAATAATCTGCATTGGTGTTTTGCCATAATATCGTTGAGTCGCTCGCGTCAAATATTCCTGTGATTTGGCTGACAACGTCACCATATTCTCCAGCGCCGATTCACTAAACTGCTCTTTATCATGCATCTTTTCTACCGTACTTTTCAGCCACTGCGGTACATCATCAATCACCTGTTCTTCGCGGTAATGACGTAAACGGTTAATGACATAAAAAGTAACCATCTCAACAAACTCTTCCAGCCCTGTTTCGCGGAAATTCAATGAAGAAATCACTGTTTCCACATAGGTGAGAAAAGCGTTATTGGTCCGGTATACCTGCGAAGCGACAAAGCAATAAGGCAACAACGGCAGGTAATGCTGCTCAAAAAAGCGTTTACTGATCCCAACGTTCAATATACGCGTGGCACCAAACTCATAAAAACTTTGATGGTGCGAACCTAACGGAATAAAAACAAAATCGCCCCGTTCCAGTAACACGCGCTTACCGTTAATCTCCTGGAAATAACGCCCGGTTAATACCAGAGTAAATTCATAATAGTCGTGCTGATGCAGCCCGCTGATACTCTCAGTTTTGTTATAGATAAACACATGGAAGTTTTTGCCATTAAACAACTGCTGTTCTCGGGCAGTGGCAATTTCCGGCGCGTTAATCACTGGCTGCATCATCGACTCCTTATGCCTTCAGTTTTTCATGAAGCTCAATTAATTCAGTAATCAGTTCACGCGCAAGCATGGACGTCATTAAATGATCCTGAGCGTGGACCAGCACCAGACTCACTTTAATCTTACCTTCGCCCGCATCGCCTTCAATCAGTTTCGTCTGTACCAGATGCGCTTCATTCAATGCCATCCGTGACTGATCCATCATGGCTTTTGCTGCAGCAAAATCGCCCTGCTTCGCCTGTTTCAGTGCCGCATACGCCAGGCTGCGCGCTTGTCCGGAGTTGATGATAAGCCCCATCACCACTTCTTCCAGCTCTTCAGCTTCTGTTTGCGTATCAGGAATATTATCGAGATCCATCATACATCGTTCCTCTCTCTTCTTACCGGCACGATTACCCGTACCGGCATCGATTAAAATTTCAGGGCGTTAGCGATATCTTCTTCGCTTTCTTCTTTATCAATCGCATTTTGTGCTTTGTTAGCCACCACAACAAAGGGCAGATAAATTAACGTTGCGATGCCAAGGTTGAAGAGTGCGACCAGCAATGCGGCGACGCTACCGTTGGTGTTAAAGAAGGCTCCCAGACCGGTTGGCATGGTCCACGGTGCAATATTGGTCACCGGAGGAATAATGCCCATGTAGTACGCTGCGAGGGTGATTGCCGCCAGAATCGGTTGTACCAGTACAAACGGGATAAACATCACCGGGTTCATGATAATTGGCAGACCAAACAGAATCGGTTCGTTAATCTGGAAGATGCCGGACGGCAGCGCCAGTTTTGCCACCTGACGATAATCAGCACGGCGAGATGCGATAAAGATAGCCAGGATCAGGCCTAAAGTCGCACCACTGCCACCGAGGAAAATAAAGGAGTCCAGCATCGGCTTGGCCCAGATATGGAAGGTCTTACCGGCTGCCAGCGCCGCTTCGACGGAACCATATTGCTGATAGGTCGCGATATTTTCCAGCGCCCACGGCGTCATAATGCCGTTGTCCAGTGCGGTCAGCGCCAGCGCGCCATGAATACCGAAGAACCAGAGCAGTGGAACAAAGATCACATAGGCCCAGCCCACCACGCTACCCAACGATGCCAGTGGGGTTGAGATGGTATCCATAATGATCTGATGGAAGTTGGTGCCCCAGGTATTCAACGCCCAGGCAATAATCCCCATCACGGAAAGAATAATAAAGCCGGGAATTAATGCCGAGAAGGAACGCGATACTGAAGCAGGTACGCTGTCGGGCAGTTTAATGACCCAATTGCGGCGGACAATAAAGGTAAACATTTCTGCCACCACCAGGCCAATAATAATCCCGGAGATGATATTCGCCCCACCTAACCAGTTTGCGCCAACCGCATAGGCCTCACCGACACTATATGGGGTGACGGTCATAAATGCTGCAACGGATAACAACCCGGCCGCCAGCGCATCGACTTTACGCTCTTCTGCCAGCGCCATGCCAATAAAGAACGGTGCCATTAAAGACATTATCCCTAATGTTCCGTTATATACGTTGCCGCCAATACCTTTCAGACCATTAAGTGTTTCAATGGTTGAGGCGTCGAGGCGAATACCTAAGGAATAAAAAAACGACCCCTCCCCAAAGCTTAGAAAAACGTTGTTAATTAATACAAACATGGCCCCCGCAAGGGTTAACGGCATTAAGCGAATAAAGCCATTTTTGATTGCATTAACGTGTGGCTGCTTTCCTATTTTAACTGCAAAAGGGAGGAGTACCTTTTCAAGCGATGCAATAACATTACTCATAGAAAAATACCCTTAAAAACCGCAATTTAAATATTGCGGTATTGATTTATGAAATAACTCTTTGACGGGAAAATTTAAAATAAATTAATTTGCTGCGGCTTTTTTAATCGCTGCAACCGCAGCCTTAAGCACGCCTAAACCATCGACTTTGCCATAAAGCAGCGAGTCAATTACTTCAACCGGTTTGTTGGGTAACAAACGCTGGATTTCGGGCAACATATAAGCAATCTGCGGCCCTAATAACACGACATCGGCATTCTGACCTTTTTCACCAGCCAGTGTTTCCGGAAATGCTTCAATAATGACCGGAACTTCATATTTTTCTGCCTGTGCGCGCATTTTTGATACCAGTAAAGAGGTAGACATGCCCGCAGAACAAAACAGATAAATGTGTTTCTTTTCCATAAAACTGCCCTCATCGACGATTATCTGTCAGCCAGACACTCCGCAAGCCTTAACCTGCTTCCATGCTCTGGGTAACTTGCGAAACCAACATGACTTTTTTTGTGGCTGAAAGGAGTATACGGTATAGACCTGAGCAATAGTATTTCTTTGACCTTGTAAATTGTCTCTCCTTGACCTGCGGTTATGACCCTCTTCACATTTCGGGCAAATAATTCGCGAAGATAATTAAGAACTCAGGCCAAAAAAAACCGGCGCAATGGCCGGTTTCCGTTGTTACTCAAGCTTTCAGACGAAGTGATTACTTCGCAGCCTGTGGATCAGTGTCGTATTCAGCACAGGTCTGATAACCGGAGTTGATGACATGTCCGGTATCATCTAACGCGACAAAGTAGGTTTCTGCTTTACCATCACGTTGACCCAGAATGTAGGTCTGGCAAGTACCACGAGCATGGATCATGCTCACTTCAGACGAAGGTTTACCCGCAATTTGTGCAACCTGCGCCCGGCTCATGCCTTTTTTGACGTCTTTCACCACAGGCTGTACAAACTGGTCTTTGGTACGATCATAAGCCGTACAACCCGCCAGCATGGTTAATACCGCCGCTGCACTCAGAATTCCTGCCATATTCTTGTTCATATTCCGTCCTCTTGTTTATCAGCGTGTTAGATAAGCCTGGAATACATTGGGCGCTTTTTCAAGCCCGTGAACGAAACGGCTCCGCTTTCAGAGGATTCCTGTATGACGTTTTAACCACCATTCAGCCCGCTGTCGCTTGTCGTTTCAGTAGCAACGGGTTAGCTTTAAGGAAGTTTTGTCTTTTCTGTCTGGAGGGGTTCAATGACATTGCAACAACAAATAATAAAGGCGCTGGGCGCAAAACCGCAGATTAATGCCGAAGAGGAAATTCGTCGTAGTGTCGATTTTCTGAAAAGCTACCTGCGAACTTATCCGTTCATTAAATCACTGGTGCTCGGGATCAGCGGCGGTCAGGACTCCACGCTTGCCGGTAAGCTGTGCCAGATGGCGATTAATGAGCTGCGCCAGGAAACCGGCAACGAATCACTGCAATTTATTGCCGTACGCCTGCCCTATGGTGTTCAGGCCGACGAACAAGATTGCCAGGATGCCATTGCCTTTATTCAACCGGATCGCGTATTAACCGTTAATATCAAGGGCGCGGTATTGGCTAGCGAGCAGGCATTGCGGGAAGCAGGCATTGAACTGAGCGATTTTGTCCGTGGCAATGAAAAAGCGCGTGAGCGGATGAAAGCACAATATAGCATTGCGGGTATGACCAGCGGTGTCGTGGTGGGCACCGATCATGCAGCAGAAGCCATTACCGGATTCTTCACTAAATATGGTGACGGCGGTACGGATATTAATCCGCTGTATCGTCTCAACAAACGCCAGGGTAAACAGTTGCTGACGGCATTAGGTTGCCCGGAACACCTTTATAAGAAAGCCCCAACGGCCGATCTGGAAGATGATCGCCCTTCTCTGCCAGATGAAGTGGCACTCGGCGTGACCTATGACAATATCGACGACTATCTGGAAGGGAAAAACGTACCTGAACAGGTCGCCAGAACAATAGAGAACTGGTATCTGAAAACCGAACATAAACGCCGTCCGCCAATTACCGTTTTCGATGATTTCTGGAAAAAGTAATAATTTGCACATAATGGTTTGTGCGAAAAAGAGTAATTTGTTCACGCCGGATGCGGCGTGAACGCCTTATTCGACCTACAAAACTATGCAAATTCAATATATTGCAGGAGTCGAATAGGCCTGACAGGCGTAGCACGTCAGACGGTGTAACCTTTGTCATCGACCCGCCTCTTTTTTAATCGCTTCCCGCCTGTTACACTGGATAGATAACCAGCATTCGGAGTCAACAGTGGTACGGCGTTTAACTTCTCCGCGGCTCGAATTTGAAGCTGCGGCAATTTATGAATATCCCGAACATTTACGTTCATTCCTTAATGACTTACCCACCCGACCAGGGGTGTATCTGTTTCATGGCGAAAGTGACACCATGCCGCTCTATATCGGCAAAAGCATTAACATCCGCAGCCGCGTCCTTTCTCATTTACGTACCCCGGATGAAGCCGCCATGCTACGGCAATCCCGACGCATCAGCTGGATCTGCACCGCAGGCGAAATCGGCGCTCTGCTCCTTGAAGCGCGATTAATCAAAGAACAACAGCCGCTGTTTAATAAACGGTTGCGCCGCAATCGCCAGCTCTGTGCCCTGCAATTAAATGAAAAGCGCGTCGATGTGGTGTATGCCAAAGAGGTGGATTTTTCACGAGCCCCCAACCTGTTTGGCCTGTTTGCCAATAGGCGCGCAGCTTTGCAAGCATTGCAGAGCATCGCTGATGAACAAAAACTTTGTTATGGCCTGTTGGGACTGGAACCGTTAAGTCGCGGTCGTGCATGTTTTCGTTCAGCGCTAAAACGTTGCGCCGGAGCATGCTGCGGTAAAGAGAGCCATGAGGAACATGCGCTACGCTTGCGCCAGTCTCTGGAGCGTTTGCGGGTGGTGTGTTGGCCTTGGCAAGGTGCGGTGGCACTGAAAGAACAGCACCCGGAAATGACTCAATATCATATTATTCAAAACTGGCTGTGGCTGGGGGCGGTTAATTCGCTGGAAGAAGCGACAACGTTAATTCGGACACCCGCCGGGTTTGATCACGACGGTTATAAAATTCTTTGTAAGCCGCTGCTTTCCGGTAACTATGAAATTACTGAACTTGATCCGGCGAATGACCAGCGAGCCAGTTGATTTCACTGAACAACAGTTTACCTTGCGGTTGTAAAAGCCGCAGGGTGTGCCTGCCATCGAACCAGCACGCGCCCTGGTCGGTAGTGAGCAATTTATCGCCCAGTTGCCACGCCCCGTTAATCACAAACACCACCCCGCCGCGTGAGCCAAAGGTAGTAAACGTACGTTCGGCAATTCTGACTTTCGCCTTACAGACATCCAGGCGTGTCATGATGTTGAAATCCATCGACATCTGCCCTGCCGTCAGTTTCGCTTTTACCACCTGGTCCGCCGCAAAGGCAAAAGGCTGTAACGGTTTTAAGGTATGGTTAAAGCGGTCTGCGCTTTCAAGGAACATCTCGCCGCCTTCCAGCAACGTCACTATCCTTTCCATGCCGGGAAACAAAGAAAACTCCCCATTCGCCGCGATGGATGCAATGCTGGCACGCCAGTAAAAATCACGTTTTGCCGGTGGGAAAGTGCAAATTTCGCGCGTTTCACCGGCAGCGTTTCGCCACAGATTCACCGACATTTTACGCATATCAAAGTATTCCATACTCGCTCCCGGCCCGTTCTTTTCATTGTTATCGTTCAGGTAACCGTGGATGGTTATCGGCAACTCGGGTGATTTACGTTAGTGGTGATCAGGCTTTTTTTACAACTGTTTGAGAAGAGAAAAGAAAACCGCCGATCCTGTCCACCGCATTACTGCAAGGTAGTGGACAAGACCGGCGGTCTTAAGTTTTTTGGCTGAAAGATTATTCAGCAGTTGCAGGCATTTTACCTTTTGCCGCTGGACGTTCTGTCAGACGCTTCTCAAAATTAGCATTAAATTGCTTTTTCTGTTCCGGCGTCAGGATGTTGTAAATTTTGTTCTGGGTTTCCATGTGCGCCAGCATGTTAGCTTTGCGCTGTTCTTCCATTTTTGCGATCTGCGCTTCAGCTTTTGCTTTATCGAAGGTATCGCTGGCAATGATGTCATGCATTGCGCGGCGTTCTTCCAGCGGCGGACGTTTCATCTGGTCACGCTGGCCTTTCATGATTTCGCGGATCTGCTGTTTCTGCGCGTCGGTCAGGTTCAGGTCTTTGAACATCATGTCCTGATGCGGACCGAACTTGCCTTTGTGGTGCATCATCGGCTTCGCGTCAGCCGGTGCTGCGGTAGTGGTGTCTGCGGCATGGGCCAGGTTAGCCGCGCCAAGAGCCAGGGTAGAGGCAACAAACAGTGCAGTTAATTTACGCATATTCTATATCCTTCCTTTCAGTTATTTATTACGGCTTTCTTAAGTAGCGTGCCGTGTTGACGAGATTAACTTTACTGACTTTAGCGTCAATTAATCAGAGCAACGGTAAAACAATGAAAGTGTAAAAAACACTTTTGCGCCAATTATGGAGAAAAAAAGAAAATTTGATGGAGAGTGATGAGAGAATAATACAACACGATGATTTTGCAGAGATTATGAAGAACTATACCGGATGACTGGTGATAAATAAAGCAAATAACCAGGATTAATCTGTATTAATTTATAAGAAAGCAACTTAATACCCGCAGAATGATTTCTGCGGGTAAGTATTAGCTTATTTTTTCGAGCATTAATCCCGCGCGTAATCCCAACGCTACCAACGGATTAGGGAATAACACATACTCTACATCATGGGTTACGGTAAAACGTTCCTCTCCGTCCTGCGCCAGCAATGTTCCTTTCTCAAACGGCATAAAATTCAGCGTGTCACTTGCCATATGCATTTCGAAGGACGGCGAGTGGCGAGTAATTTGCGAAACCACCCGATAACGGAGCGGCGGTGTTCTCACGATACCGACACTCTCACCAGATAGCAGCGCAGCAATTGCGCTGGCAGTTACTGCAAACTGGCGAAGATCGTTTTGCCCAAAGGGCAACGCTTTGCCAAGTTCCAGCGTACAGGCCAGCGCGCCAAAATGTCTGGCGCTGAAATGGGTAAACGTACCACCAGGTTCCTGATGGAACACCAGCGCCTCCAGCCCCGCCGCACCCAGCCACGTCAGAAATTTCTCGTCCCAGGGAATGTCGCGTTGCGGTAATACACCGAACTGCGGATGCAAGGAGCCACGAATTGCGGTATGTAGATCAAGGTGCCAGCGCACAGATTCTTTGCCCAGGTCATAAAAATCTTCCAGGCACTGTTCCAGTTCGCGCGCCCGACAGGTTTCTCCGCTTTCAGCAAATAGCTGCCAACGACCGCCAAACATTCGATTCATATCGCTATGGCAATAACGTTTCCCTTGCTTCAGCGCAGGAGGATTCCCGAGGATCACCAGCAACCGCCAACGTAACGGGATCTCGCCGTGAGATATCGCGCCAAGCAACGCGTCCAGCATCTCCACAGGTGCCGTCTCATTACCGTGTATTCCCGCTGAAATCACCAGTGCGCCTTGCGGTGGCGTTAATGGCGTCAGTTCCAGCACACCATCGCCCAGCCAGCGCCAGCGAACGCCGTTGATTTCTCGCTCGGTGATAACCGGTTTTTTACCCGTTAAGGTCAGAGCAAGAAAATTATCCATTGCCCCCTCCCTCGCGCTGGAACGGATAAACCGAACCGAGATTCAGTAATTGGCTCAATACATCCAGTGCTTCCCGCCCTCCGCGCAGCAATTGCGGGTCGGCCAGATCGGCAGCAGTAAGGCGATCGCGGTAGTAACGATCCACCCAGTCATTGAGCGCATTAAACAGCGTATCGTTCATCATCACCGCCGGATTCACCGCCCGGCGTTCTTCTTCTGTCAATACCACCCGCAACCGCAGGCACGCCGGGCCGCCGCCATTCGCCATGCTTTCACGTAAATCAAAGACTTTTAGTTCGCTAATCGGGTTGTCAGCGGCAAGGAGTTCATTGAGATAACCCCATACTCCGGCGTGTTCCCGACACTCCTGAGGCAGCACCAACATCATGGAACCATCATCGCGGCTCAACAGTTGGCTGTTAAACAGATAGGTAGACACCGCATCCGACACGGAAACCTGAGTTGCCGGAACTTCTATCGCCATAAAACCGTTCACCCGCGCACGCAGGTTTGCCAGTAACTGTGACTGGCGAGCGAACGCCTGTTGGTGGCAAAACAGCACCTGGCGGTTACTCACGGCAATCACGTCATTATGAAAAACGCCCTGGTCGATAACGTCCGGGTTTTGCTGGGCGAAAATCACCTGTTGGGGATTCACCTGATTCAGCCTTGCCACCGCCTCGCTGGCTTCGCGAGTCTGTCGCGCCGGATAACGGGAAGGCCGGGTATCATTGCCTTCTTCTCGCCCGTAGACAAAAAGTTGCATACCCGGCTCACCGTAATGACCGCCGAGACGATTGTGGTTTGCCGCCCCCTCATCACCGAGCAACGCTACCTGCGGCAACGCCGAATGAACGCTAAATTTCTCTTCGTCGTTAAAAATCGCTTTTAAAAGTGATTCGGTGACGTGCGCTTCCAGCGAGCGGTGAAATTTATTGTTCAGGTTGGCAACGGTGAGATGCACTTTGCCATCCAGCGTATCGGCAGATGGCGCGATCGTTGCCGCATTGGCTACCCACATTGGCGAAGCGGAACTGACGCTGGAAAGCCAGTGCGGTGCCTGGCGTGCAACTTTTTCCAGTACCTGCTCATCGCTACCACTGAATCCCAACTGACGCAGCACCGGAATAAACGGACGCTCGTGCGGCGGGATCACGGCCTGGGGGAATCCCGCATCGGCAAGGGCTTTCATTTTCAGTAAGCCCTGTTTTGCCGCCTGTCGCGGGTTAGACACCTGAAAACGGTGACGGGTAGAGGCTTCATTACCAAACGACAGGCCAGCGTAATGATGCGTCAGCCCTACCAGCCCGTCGAAATTAACTTCCCAGGCGTTCATCGCACCACCTCATCGGAAAAATCCAGCCCGGGGTTAAGCGTTGCGGGCAAAGTTAACGAGTCCGACTCCAGGCTCGCCATAGGCCATGCGCAGTAATCTGCGGCATACCAGGCGCTGGGGCGATGGTTACCGGATGCACCAATGCCGCCGAATGGCGCGGTACTGGCAGCACCAGTAAGCGGTTTGTTCCAGTTAACAATCCCCGCCCGCGCCTCCAGCAACAGTTGATCGAATTTTTCCCGCTCGGGGGAAACCAGACCGCAAGAGAGTCCGAAGCGAGTGTTATTCGCCATTAGAATCGCTTCCTCGAAAGAATCATAACGCCAGACGCGCAATAACGGTCCGAACACCTCTTCATCTGGTACGCCAGCAACGCCTGTCATTTCAATGATCCCCGGCGTCAGCAACGATGTCTCTGATTGTAATAAGCGCGGCGCAAGCAGGGTTCGTCCGCCCATCGCTTCCAGTTGCTGCCAGGCAGTAACCACCTGCTGTGCGGCCTGTTCAGAAATCAGCCCGCCAATAAACGGCTGCGGTTCGTCATCCCAGTTGCCCGGCGTTAATCGCTGGCTGACGGCAACCAGACGAGCAAGAAACGCATCGCCCTGCGCTCCGCTTTTGAGCAATAAACGGCGGGCGCAGGTGCAGCGTTGCCCGGCTGTGACAAACGCCGACTGAATGGTCAGATGGACAGCCGCGTCGATATCCGCCACCTCATCGATAATTAGCGGATTATTACCGCCCATCTCAAGGGCGAGAATTTTCTCCGGCTGACCGGAGAGCTGGCGATGCAGCTGGTAGCCGGTATTGGCGCTACCGGTAAACAGCAAACCGTCGAGATCCTCCAGCGCACTCAGCGCCTGACCCGTTTCACGCCCGCCCTGCACCAGGTTCAGTACGCCCGGCGGCAAGCCAGCCTGCTGCCATAAACGCATTACCGCTTCGCCACTCCACGGTGTCAGTTCGCTGGGTTTAAAGATAATGGTGTTACCTGCCAGCAATGCCGGAACGATATGTCCGTTCGGCAAATGACCAGGGAAATTATACGGCCCAAACACCGCCAGCACGCCGTGCGGGCGATGTCGCAGGCTCGCCGCACCGTCCGGCATTTCACTACGCTGCTCGCCGGTACGAACGTGATACGCCTTAATTGATATCGCGATTTTATTGATCATCGCCGTCACTTCGGTTGCCGCTTCCCAGCGCGGCTTACCCGTTTCTCTGGCAATAATCGCGGTTAATTCGCCTTTATTCCTTTCCAGCAATCCGGCAAAGCGTTCGACAACGACCTGACGTTCAGCCAATGAGAGCCGCGCCCAGCGCGGAAACGCCGCACGGGCTGCGCGACAAGCCTGCCCGACCTGAGCGGCATCGGCATCATTGCCTTGCCATAACACCTCGCCCGATACCGGATTACGCTTCACACGCGATGCGCCCTGGCCCGTTATCCAGTCACCGTTAATCCATAAAGTCATGCTGTTTTCTCCTCTGCGCACAGGCGCACCAGACGAACGCGATCCCCTGCGTGGCATTTGAGGGCATCCAGTTGTGCGGCGGTTAAAATCAAACGCTCGGTTGCCGGATCGGTACGCGCCAGCACCACGCGGAAATGGTGATAATTTTCATTGGCGACCAGGCAGGCCGGAAAATCGCCCTGCGCAGGCTGCCCTTCTGCCACTTCCACCAGCCGACTTTTACGAATGGCGCGCACGCGGTCGATGTCACACTCAAGCGTTGGCCCGCCGTCGAAGATGTCGATATAGTTGCGGTAACGAAAACCTTCTTTCTCCAGCACCGCGCGGGCAGGCGCGGTTTGCGGATGTACCTGACCGATGACGTCCTGGGCTTCCTGGGATAAAAAGTGGGTATAGATCGGATGTTTCGGCATCAGTTCTGCAATAAATGCCTTTTGCCCGGTGCCGCAGAGAAAATCGGCGCGGCTAAAATCCATCGAAAAGAAGCGTTTACCGAGGCTTTGCCAGAACGGTGAATAGCCGTGTTCGTCAATCACCCCGCGCATTTCAGCAACCACTTTGTCATTAAACTTGTCGCGAAAAGCCGCCATAAACATAAAGCGCGATTTCGACAGCAAATAGCCGTTGCCCTCTTTGCGCCAGTCCGGGTCGAGAAACAGCGTGCACAGCTCGCTGCTGCCGGTGTGATCGTTACTGAGAAACAGCGTCGGCAATGCGTTATAGACATTCAGCTCTTTTGAGGCGTGAACCAACGTGCCGACGCGATAGTTGTACCAGGGATCGTTCAGCCCAACCGCCACCTCAATGGCACAAATCCCCGCCACGGTGCCTGTCTCGCTATCTTCCAGCACGAACACATAGCCCTGCTCACTTTTGGGCAGTTCGCCTTGCCAGGTTTTGATTGCCCTTTCGATACGCGCCGAAAGCGTGGCTTCATTGGCGGGAAGCGACGTCAGGCCGCCGCCCGTTTTGCTGGCAAGCTGCATCAGCGCCGAGACATCTGATCGCTCAACGGGACGGATGACCATCATGATGAACCTCGGCTAACAAAGTGTTCGCAAGCAGCTGCAAAGCGATCCAGTCCGGTCGTCACCTCTTCTTCGCTGACATTGAGCGCAGGCGCAAAACGCACCACGTTGCCACCCGCAATCAGTACCATCACGCCTGCTTTCGCCGCTTCCTGAGAGATCTGTTTCGCTTGCCCGGCGTAATCGGCATTCAGTACACAGCCAATCAGCAAACCTAAGCCGCGAACTTCACTGAACAAACCATAGCGGTGATTAATAGTATTAAGACGCTCAACAAACCAGTCGTGACGCTGTTTAACGCCATTAAGCATCTCTGGTGTGTTGATGAGCTCCAGCACTTTGCCTGCCACCGCCGAGGCCAGCGGATTACCGCCATAGGTGGTGCCATGAGTGCCAACGGTCATCACGCGGGCGCACTCTTCGGTTGCCAACAACGCACCGACCGGGAAACCGCCGCCCAGCGCTTTGGCGGTAGTTAACAGATCAGGCGTCACGCCGTAGTGCATATAGGCATACAGTTCCCCGGTGCGCCCGACGCCGGTTTGTACTTCATCAAAAATCAACAGCGCATTGTGGCGGTTACACAATTCACGCAGACCTTGTAAAAACGCGTTGCTGGCTGGCACCACACCGCCTTCCCCCTGGATGGGTTCGACAATCACCGCACAGGTAGAGTCGTCAATCAGCGCGCTGGCAGAGTTAATATCGTTATATGCAGCATGACGAATATCCGCCGGCAGTGGCGCAAAATCCTGTGAATAGGCTGGCTGCCCACCCGCACTGACAGTAAACAGCGTGCGACCATGAAACGCATTTTTGAACGCCACGATGCCGCTCTTATGGCTGCCGTAGCGGTCGTGAGCGAATTTACGCGCCAGTTTTAGCGCCGCTTCGTTGGCTTCCGCACCGGAGTTACAAAAGAAGACGCGATCGGCAAACGTGGCGTCGATCAATTTTTTCGCCAGTCGCAGTACCGGCTCGTTGGTGTAACCGTTGCCGGTATGCCAGAACTTACTCGCCTGTTCGTTCAGCGCTTCACGCAGTTCTGGATGCGCATGGCCCAGCGCGTTCACCGCAATGCCACCCGCGAAGTCGATATACTCTTTCCCCTGCTGATCCCACAAGCGCGAACCTTCGCCACGTACCGGTATAAAGGGTGCCGGAGCGTAAACAGGTATCATCCATTCATCAAAGTTTTCACGCGTAATTGGCTGAGACATAGCGACCTCTACAGTAAATAATTCATTATTTATATGTTAACAATAAGTAATGTTTGCGCTGTAAATGTAGATTGCAGGGTTCGTGCCAGCCAGTGATAAAAGTGCATAAACGGCGGAGGCTAACTGGAAATCAAGGAGTTATAACCAAACCATATGCATTTAAAGTGCATATAAAGTGAATACGTTTGCGATGTGGGTGAATAAAAAGAATAAAAAACGCAATGTTATGCAGAAGTAAAATATAATTCTGGAATTGTGATCATTGACGAAATTTACTGGAAATTACTGCGCCATTCTGACGCAGCGCGCACCAAAAGCGGGCATTTTTTGCGCCATCGTTGACATCATTAACAACCATCGATCAAATCACTTAACAACAGGCGGTAAGCAACGCGAAATTCTGCTACCATCCACGCACTCTTTATCTGAATAAATGGCAGCGACTATGAAATTTGTCTCTTTTAATATCAACGGCCTGCGCGCCAGACCTCACCAGCTTGAAGCCATCGTCGAAAAGCACCAACCGGATGTGATTGGCCTGCAGGAGACAAAAGTTCATGACGATATGTTTCCGCTCGAAGAGGTGGCGAAGCTCGGCTACAACGTGTTTTATCACGGGCAGAAAGGCCATTATGGCGTGGCGCTGCTGACCAAAGAGACGCCGATTGCCGTGCGTCGCGGTTTTCCCGGTGACGACGAAGAAGCGCAGCGGCGAATTATTATGGCGGAAATCCCCTCGCCGCTGGGCAATGTCACCGTGATCAACGGTTACTTCCCGCAGGGTGAAAGCCGCGACCATCCGATAAAATTCCCGGCAAAGGCGCAGTTTTATCAGAATCTGCAAAACTATCTGGAAACCGAACTCAAACGTGATAATCCGGTACTGATTATGGGCGATATGAATATCAGCCCTACAGATCTGGATATCGGCATTGGCGAAGAAAACCGTAAGCGCTGGCTGCGTACCGGTAAATGCTCTTTCCTGCCGGAAGAGCGCGAATGGATGGACAGGCTGATGAGCTGGGGGTTGGTCGATACCTTCCGCCATGCGAATCCACAAACAGCAGATCGTTTCTCATGGTTTGATTACCGCTCAAAAGGTTTTGACGATAACCGTGGTCTGCGCATCGACCTGCTGCTCGCCAGCCAACCGCTGGCAGAATGTTGTGTAGAAACCGGCATCGACTATGAAATTCGCAGCATGGAAAAACCGTCCGATCACGCCCCCGTCTGGGCGACCTTCCGCCGCTAATTTAGCAGCTCTCCTGGCTCAAACTGGGTCAGGAGAATTAACCTTGAGAAAAATCAACAAACTGTCAGTAATGATTTGTTGCCTGCCGTCCTTTGTTATACCGTCACTGCGTTTTTAGTTGTCTGACCACTTCTCTATTATCAAGTTTGATATAGGAAACTCCACGATGAACGCTGAGCGTAAATTTCTTTTGGCCTGTCTTATTTTTGCGCTGGTCATTTACGCTATCCACACTTTCGGTTTATTCGATCTGCTCACCGATTTACCCCACTTACAGACACTCATCCGCCAGAGCGGATTGTTCGGTTATAGCCTCTATATTCTGTTATTCATTATTGCCACTCTCTTTCTGTTACCAGGAAGCATACTGGTGATCGCTGGAGGAATAGTTTTTGGCCCGCTCTTAGGGACACTACTCTCATTAATTGCCGCCACGCTCGCCTCCTCGTGCTCATTCCTGCTGGCGCGCTGGCTGGGACGTGATTTACTGCTGAAATACGTTGGTCATAGCCATACCTTTCAGGCCATTGAAAAAGGCATTGCGCGTAACGGTATTGATTTTCTTATTCTGACCCGCTTAATCCCGTTGTTTCCTTACAATATTCAAAATTACGCTTACGGATTAACCACAATCGCCTTCTGGCCTTATACCCTTATTTCGGCACTCACGACCCTGCCCGGTATTGTTATTTATACCGTGATGGCAAGCGATCTCGCCAATGAAGGCATTACGCTGCGCTTTATTTTACAACTCTGTCTGGCGGGCCTGGCGCTGTTTATTCTCGTCCAGCTCGCAAAACTCTACGCCCGACACAAACATGTGGATCTGTCTGCTTCGCGCCGCAGCCCACTTACTCACCCAAAAAATGAAGGATAGAACGATGTCGCAACATTATTCAGTGTCATGGAAAAAAGGACTGGCTGCACTCTGCTTACTGGCTGTTGCCGGGCTTAGCGGCTGCGATCAAAAAGAGAATGCGGCGGCAAAAGTGGAATACGACGGACTTTCGAACAGCCAACCGCTGCGCGTCGATGCCAATAACCATACGGTAACCATGCTGGTGCAAATTAATGGTCGTTTCCTCACCGACGACACTCGTCACGGTATTGTGTTTAAAGATGGCTCCAACGGACATAAATCGCTGTTTATGGCTTATGCGACCCCGAAAGCATTTTATGAAGCCCTGAAAGAGGCAGGTGGTACGCCGGGCGAAAACATGACGATGGATAATAAAGAAACGACTCATGTCACAGGCAGCAAACTGGATATTTCGGTCAACTGGCAAGGGGCGGCAAAAGCGTATTCCTTCGATGAAGTGATTGTTGACAGTAATGGCAAGAAACTGGACATGCGCTTTGGCGGTAATTTAACGGCAGCAGAAGAGAAGAAAACGGGTTGCCTGGTGTGTCTGGATAGCTGCCCAGTCGGCATCGTCAGCAATGCAACATACACTTATGGTGCGGTGGAAAAACGCGGCGAAGTGAAATTCAAAGGCAATGCCTCAGTTCTCCCGGCGGATAACACGCTGGCAACGGTTACCTTTAAAATCACCGAATAAAGCCAGGATAAAGGATGATGAAGATACAATCGCGTAAAATCTGGTACTACCGTATAACCCTCATCATCCTGTTGTTCGCTATGCTGCTCGCATGGGCGCTGCTTCCCGGCGTCCATGAGTTTATCAATCGCAGCGTTGCGGCGTTTGCCGCCGTGGACCAACAGGGTATAGAACGCTTTATTCAGTCTTACGGCGCACTGGCGGCAGTTGTCTCGTTCTTGTTGATGATTTTACAGGCCATTGCTGCACCGCTACCTGCGTTTTTGATCACCTTTGCCAATGCGTCGCTGTTTGGCGCGTTCTGGGGCGGCTTGCTGTCGTGGACCAGTTCGATGGCCGGCGCGGCGCTGTGCTTTTTTATCGCCAGAGTGATGGGCCGCGAAGTGGTGGAAAAATTAACCGGCAAAACCGTGCTTGACAGTATGGACGGCTTTTTCACTCGCTACGGCAAACACACCATCCTGGTCTGTCGGTTATTGCCTTTTGTCCCTTTCGATCCAATCAGCTATGCTGCCGGTCTGACTTCAATACGTTTTCGCTCGTTTTTTATCGCCACCGGGCTTGGTCAATTACCGGCGACTATTGTTTATTCCTGGGCGGGCAGCATGTTAACAGGCGGTACTTTCTGGTTTGTCACCGGACTGTTTATTCTGTTTGCCCTGACCGTGGTGATTTTTATGGCGAAGAAAATATGGCTTGAGCGCCAGAAGAGGAATGCCTGATGGGTTTACCGCCGCTTAGCAAAATTCCTTTCATTTTACGTCCGCAGGCGTGGCTGCATCGTCGCCATTACGGCGAGGTGCTAAGCCCGATTCGCTGGTGGGGGCGGATCCCGTTTATCTTTTATTTGGTGTCAATGTTTGTTGGGTGGCTGGAGCGCAAACGCTCACCGCTCGATCCGGTAGTGCGATCGCTTGTCAGCGCGCGCATTGCGCAAATGTGCCTGTGTGAGTTTTGCGTGGATATCACCAGTATGAAAGTCGCCGAGCGTACCGGCAGCACCGATAAACTGCTGGCAGTGGCTGACTGGCGGCAAAGCCCGCTCTTCAGCGATGAAGAACGGCTGGCGCTGGAGTACGCCGAAGCCGCAAGCGTAACGCCGCCAACGGTCGATGATGCCCTGCGCACCCGACTGGCTGCGCATTTTGACGCTCAGGCGCTCACCGAACTGACGGCATTGATCGGCCTGCAAAACCTGTCGGCTCGTTTTAATTCTGCCATGGACATTCCCGCTCAGGGGCTGTGCCGTATTCCGGAAAAACGTTCTTAAGGAGAGAAGATGCGCCATTGTGGGTGGTTGCTGGGATTGTTATCGCTGTTTTCTCTGGCAACACATGCCATTGACTGGCAGGAAATTAAAAATGAGGCCAAAGGGCAAACCGTCTGGTTTAACGCCTGGGGCGGCGATACCGCAATTAACCGCTATCTCGACTGGGTTAGCGGCGAGATGAAAACCCATTACGCTATAAACCTGAAGATTGTTCGTCTGGCGGATGCCGCAGACGCGGTGAAGCGCATTCAGACCGAAGCTGCTGCCGGACGTAAAACGGGCGGCTCGGTGGATCTGCTCTGGGTGAACGGCGAAAACTTCCGCACCTTAAAAGAGGCCAATTTATTACAAACGGGCTGGGCGGAGACTCTGCCCAACTGGCGCTATGTCGACACACAGCTGCCGGTGCGGGAAGATTTTTCAGTGCCTACAGAAGGGGCTGAATCGCCCTGGGGCGGCGCACAACTGACGTTTATCGCCCGCCGCGATGTTACGCCACAGCCACCACAAACGCCGCAAGCCTTACTGGAGTTTGCTAAAGCCAATCCCGGCACGGTTACCTATCCGCGCCCACCGGACTTTACCGGCACGGCGTTTCTTGAACAGTTGCTGATTATGCTGACGCCCGATCCCGCCGCGTTAAAAGTTGCCCCGGATAAAGCCACTTTCGCCCGCGTCACTGCGCCCTTGTGGCAATATCTTGACGCGCTACATCCCTATTTATGGCGCAAAGGAAAGGATTTCCCGCCTTCGCCCGCGCGGATGGATGCTCTGCTGAAAGCCGGCACATTGCGCCTGTCGCTGACCTTTAACCCTGCTCATGCCCAGCAAAAAATCGCCAGCGGCGATTTGCCTGCAAGCAGTTACAGTTTTGGTTTTAACCAGGGGATGATTGGCAACGTGCATTTCGTCACCATTCCTGCTAACGCAAATGCCAGTGCTGCGGCGAAGGTGGTTGCCAACTTCCTGCTCTCACCCAATGCGCAACTGCGTAAAGCGGATCCCGCTGTCTGGGGCGATCCTTCTGTTCTCGATCCGCAAAAACTGCCTGATGGGCAGCGCGAAACATTGCAATCAAGAATGCCGCAAGATCTGCCGCCGGTACTGGCTGAACCGCACGCAGGTTGGGTAAATGCGCTGGAACAAGAATGGCTACACCGTTACGGTACGCATTAATCTTTTTGCTGTGGGCGATGGTGGCGGTGATTTATGCACCACTGATCCCGGCAGCTCTCACGCTGATATCGCCTGCTTTGTCGTTGACACACTGGCAGGCGTTATTTGCCGATCCACAGTTACCGCAGGCATTACTGGCAACGCTGGTGTCGACAACCATCGCGGCGGTCGGGGCGTTGTTGATTGCCCTGCTGGTGATTGTGGCGCTGTGGCCTTGGCCGAAATGGCAGCGTATGTGTGCCCGTCTGCCGTGGCTGCTCGCCATTCCCCATGTGGCTTTTGCCACCAGCGCCCTTCTGCTCTTTGCTGAGGGAGGGCTGCTTTATGACTATTTCCCGTATTTCACTCCGCTAATGGACAAATTGGGTATTGGGCTGGGCCTCACCCTTGCAGTGAAAGAAAGCGCATTTCTGCTGTGGATCTTAGCGGCAGTATTGAGCGAAAAACGGCTGTTGCAGCAGGTCATTGTGCTGGATTCGCTGGGCTACAGCCGCTGGCAATGCCTGAACTGGCTGCTCTTGCCCTCCGTCGCACCTGCACTGGCAATGGCGATGTTGGCGATTGTTGCCTGGTCGCTTTCGGTCGTGGATGTGGCGATTATTCTTGGGCCAGGTAATCCACCGACGCTGGCAGTAATTAGCTGGCAGTGGTTAACTCAGGGCGACGCGGATCAACAAACGAAAGGCGCACTCGCCAGTCTGCTGCTGATGCTGTTACTCGCCGCCTACGTTTTGCTGAGCTATCTGCTATGGCGCAGCTGGCGGCGCACTATTCCCCGCGTAGATGGCATTCGCAAGCCTGCCACACCTTTATTACCAGGCACTACGCTGGCGAGTTTTTTACCCTTAACCGGTGTGCTGTGTGTGGTTCTGCTGGCGATCCTCGCGGATCAGTCGACGATCAATAGTGAAGCACTCATCAACAGCCTGACAATGGGGCTGGTGGCGACATTCATCGCTTTGCTCCTGTTACTGCTGTGGCTGGAATGGGGGCCACAGCGTCGCCAGTTGTGGCTCTGGTTGCCCATTCTATTGCCCGCTCTGCCACTGGTGGCGGGCCAGTACACGCTGGCGCTATGGCTGAACCTGGATGGAAGCTGGACGGCGGTGGTCTGGGGGCATCTGCTGTGGGTAATGCCGTGGATGCTGTTTATCCTGCAACCCGCCTGGCAGCGCATTGATTCACGGTTAATTTTGATTGCGCAAACACTGAGCTGGTCGCGGGCCAAAATCTTCTTTTACGTGAAATGTCCGCTTATGCTACGCCCTACGCTGATTGCCTTCGCGGTGGGATTTTCAGTCAGTATTGCGCAGTATATGCCGACGCTGTGGCTGGGCGCGGGGCGTTTTCCGACGCTCACCACTGAGGCGGTGGCATTAAGCAGCGGCGGCAGCAATGGTATTTTCGCCGCCCAGGCTTTATGGCAACTGCTATTACCGCTTATTATTTTTGCCCTGACCGCGTTAGTCGCAAAATGGGTAGGTTATGTCAGACAAGGACTCCGCTAATGCTCTGCGTGAAAAATGTTTCGCTACGTTTACCAGAAAGCCGCTTGCTGACAAACGTTAACTTTACGGTGGATAAAGGTGACATTGTCACGTTAATGGGGCCGTCTGGCTGTGGAAAATCCACTCTGTTTTCATGGATGATTGGTGCACTGGCTGGACAGTTTTCTTGTACAGGTGAGCTATGGCTCAATGAGCAACGGATTGACATGCTACCCACCGCACAGCGTCAGATTGGCATTCTTTTCCAGGATGCACTGTTATTTGACCAGTTCAGCGTCGGGCAAAATTTACTGCTGGCGCTACCGTCGACGCTCAAGGGGACTGCCAGGCGCAATGCCGTGAAAGACGCGCTTGATCGAGCGGGACTGGCTGAAACTTATCACCAGGACCCTGCGACATTATCAGGCGGTCAGCGAGCGCGGGTGGCCCTGCTGCGCGCCCTTCTCGCTCAGCCAAAAGCGTTACTCCTGGATGAGCCATTCAGCCGTCTTGATGTGGCTCTGCGCGATAGTTTTCGCCAGTGGGTGTTCAGCGAAGTTCGCGAACTGGCGATCCCGGTCGTTCAGGTAACGCACGATCTCCAGGATGTTCCTGCTGATAGTTCTGTTCTGGATATGGCGCAGTGGTCAGAAAATTACAACAAACTGCGATAACGCAAAGTTTTTCTCAATGCGTCAGTTCAGAATGGCGCACTCAAAACTACAATGTCGGGATTTTCGATGAAACGTGTTTCTCAAATGACCGCGCTGGCAATGGCTTTAGGGCTGGCTTGCGCTTCTTCGTGGGCCGCTGAACTGGCGAAGCCTCTTACACTTGACCAGCTTCAACAACAAAATGGCAAAGCGATAGATACTCGCCCCAGCGCGTTTTATAACGGCTGGCCACAAACCTTAAATGGCCCTTCTGGTCATGAACCTGCCGCCTTAAACCTCTCTGCCAGCTGGCTTGACAAAATGAGCACCGAACAGCTCAACGCGTGGATCAAGCAACATAACCTGAAAGCCGATGCCCCGGTAGCGCTGTACGGTAATGGCAAAGATGTCGACGCCGTCAAAACGCGACTGCAAAAAGCAGGTTTTACGCATATCTCCATTCTGAGTGACGCGCTAAGCGAACCTTCCCGTCTACAAAAACTGCCGCACTTTGAGCAGCTGGTTTATCCGCAATGGCTTCACGACCTGCAACAAGGTAAAGAAGTTACGGCGAAACCTGCCGGTGACTGGAAAGTCATTGAAGCGGCCTGGGGCGCTCCAAAATTTTACCTTATCAGCCATATTCCCGGCGCTGACTACATCGATACCAACGAAGTGGAAAGCGAACCACTGTGGAACAAAGTTTCTGATGAACAACTAAAAGCGATGCTGGCAAAACACGGCATTCGCCATGACACCACGGTCATTCTGTACGGGCGTGACGTATACGCTGCAGCGCGTGTGGCACAAATTATGCTCTACGCTGGCGTGAAAGATGTGCGCCTGCTGGACGGCGGCTGGCAAACCTGGTCCGACGCGGGTCTGCCCGTTGAGCGCGGTACGCCACCGAAAGTGAAAGCGGAACCGGATTTCGGCGTGAAGATCCCGGCGCAACCGCAGTTGATGCTCGATATGGAACAGGCCCGTGGACTGCTGCATCGCCAGGATGCATCGCTGGTGAGCATTCGTTCGTGGCCAGAATTTATCGGTACGACCAGCGGTTACAGCTATATTAAACCAAAAGGTGAAATAGCCGGAGCACGTTGGGGACACGCTGGTAGCGACTCGACGCATATGGAAGATTTCCATAACCCGGATGGCACCATGCGTAGCGCCGATGATATTACCGCTATGTGGAAAGCATGGAATATCAAACCAGATCAGCAAGTTTCATTCTACTGCGGCACCGGCTGGCGCGCGTCCGAAACCTTTATGTACGCACGCGCCATGGGTTGGAAGAATGTTTCCGTGTATGACGGCGGCTGGTACGAATGGAGCAGCGATCCAAAAAATCCGGTAGCAACCGGTGAACGCGGCCCGGACAGTAGCAAATAACATTGCAATTACTGACGCTGGTGCGACTTCAGCGTCAGATACCCACTCCACACCCGCGTAAAGGTCGTCATCCAGCACAACGCACCGAAGATCCACGCAAACCACGCAAACCATGCAGGGAATAAACATCCCAGCACAAACAGTAAGATCGTTTCTGTGCCTTCGGTTAACCCGCCCAGATAATAAAACGATTTATGCGCATAACCGGGATTATCAATCTGATGTTTCGCCGCCAGCGCAGCAAAAGCGAGAAAACTGCTGCCTGTGCCGATAAACGCAAACAGCAGCCAGCCGCCTGCCAGGGCGTTTTGCTGCGGTGCGGCGAGGATAAACCCAAAAGGTACCAGCGCGTAAAAAAGAAAATCGAGAGAAATATCAAGAAAGCCGCCCGCGTCGGTAAGCCCTCTGCGCCGCGCCAGCGCACCGTCCAGACCATCAAGCAGCCTGTTCAACAAAATGACGACAAGCGCCGCCAGATACCAGCCCAGCGCCAGAAAAGGCAGTGCCAGCACGCCGATGGCAAATCCCACTAATGTTAAACCATCTGGCGTAATGCCCGGTTTATCAAGAACCCGCACGCACTGATGCAACAACGGTTTAATCCGGGGATGAAGATGGCGGTCTAGCACAGGCACTCCTTAAATATAAAGCCTTTCTGATTGAGCAACAGTGCGGATATTATGGCATTTTTCGCTTATCTGCCCGTGTGTAATTTATGAAAATGATTGAAGTTGTTGCCGCCATCATTGAACGTGATGGCAAAATTTTACTCGCGCAACGCCCCGCCCAGAGCGATCAGGCGGGATTATGGGAGTTTGCCGGTGGTAAAGTCGAGCCGGATGAAAGCCAGCGGCAGGCGCTGGTGCGTGAGTTACGCGAAGAACTGGGCATCGAAGCAACTGTGGGTGAGTATGTTACCAGCCATCAGCGAGAAGTTTCGGGCCGGATTATCCATCTTCATGCCTGGCACGTACCCGACTTCCACGGGACGTTACAGGCACATGAACATCAGGCGCTGGTCTGGTGCTCACCTGAAGAGGCGCTGCAATATCCGCTGGCCCCTGCTGACATTCCATTATTAGAGGCGTTTATGGCTTTACGCGCCGCCAGACCAGCGGATTAGTGCTAAGGGTTTTGTCATCCCGCTGGCATTGCAGCAGTATTCCCTCGGCTTTAATTACCGCGCCTTCAGAATAATTTTTATCCTGATAAACGCAGCACTGAGTACAGGGCTGCGCTGACTGCCCGCCTGAACTGAACACTTCTGGCGGTACGTTTACCTCCACGTCCGGACGATAATGCGGGTTAGCCAGTGCAATTAATGGAAATGCTAATACTACGGCGAACAATGCTCGACTCACAGGGAACTCCTTAACGTTATTGTCTCTGCTACTGATAACGGTAGCCGGGTGGCAAAACTTTAGCGTCTGAGTTATCGCATTTGGTTATGAGATTACTCTCGTTATTAATTTGCTTTCCTGGGTCATTTTTTTCTTGCTTACCGTCACATTCTTGATGGTATAGTCGAAAACTGCAAAAGCACATCACATAAACAACATAAGCACAATCGTATTAATATATAAGGGTTTTATATCTATGGATCAGACATATTCTCTGGAGTCATTCCTCAACCATGTCCAAAAGCGCGACCCGAATCAAACCGAGTTCGCGCAAGCCGTTCGTGAAGTAATGACCACACTCTGGCCTTTTCTTGAACAAAATCCAAAATATCGCCAGATGTCATTACTGGAGCGTCTGGTTGAACCGGAGCGCGTGATCCAGTTTCGCGTGGTATGGGTTGATGATCGCAATCAGGTACAGGTCAACCGTGCATGGCGTGTGCAGTTCAGCTCAGCCATCGGCCCGTACAAAGGCGGTATGCGCTTCCATCCGTCAGTTAACCTCTCCATTCTCAAATTCCTCGGCTTCGAACAAACCTTCAAAAATGCCCTGACTACCCTGCCGATGGGCGGTGGTAAAGGCGGTAGCGATTTTGACCCGAAAGGTAAAAGCGAAGGCGAAGTGATGCGTTTCTGCCAGGCGCTGATGACCGAGCTTTATCGTCATCTGGGCGCGGATACCGACGTTCCGGCAGGTGATATCGGCGTTGGTGGTCGTGAAGTCGGCTTTATGGCGGGGATGATGAAAAAGCTCTCCAACAATACCGCCTGCGTCTTCACCGGTAAGGGCCTTTCATTTGGCGGTAGTCTTATTCGCCCGGAAGCTACCGGCTACGGTCTGGTTTATTTCACAGAAGCAATGTTAAAACGCCACGGTATGGGTTTTGAAGGGATGCGCGTTTCCGTTTCTGGCTCCGGCAACGTCGCCCAGTACGCTATCGAAAAAGCGATGGAATTTGGTGCTCGTGTGATCACTGCGTCAGACTCCAGCGGCACTGTAGTTGATGAAAGCGGATTCACGAAAGAGAAACTGGCACGTCTTATCGAAATCAAAGCCAGCCGCGATGGTCGAGTGGCAGATTACGCCAAAGAATTTGGTCTGGTCTATCTCGAAGGCCAACAGCCGTGGTCTGTACCGGTTGATATCGCCCTGCCTTGCGCCACCCAGAACGAACTGGATGTTGACGCCGCGCATCAGCTTATCGCCAATGGCGTTAAAGCCGTCGCCGAAGGGGCAAATATGCCGACCACCATCGAAGCGACTGAACTGTTCCAGCAGGCAGGCGTACTGTTTGCACCGGGTAAAGCGGCTAATGCTGGCGGTGTAGCAACGTCAGGCCTTGAAATGGCGCAAAACGCTGCGCGCCTGGGCTGGAAAGCCGAGAAAGTTGACGCACGTTTGCATCACATCATGCTGGATATCCACCATGCCTGTGTTGAGCATGGTGGTGAAGGTGAGCAAACCAACTACGTGCAGGGCGCGAACATTGCCGGTTTTGTGAAGGTTGCCGATGCGATGCTGGCGCAGGGTGTGATTTAAGTTGTAAATGCCTGATGGCGCTACGCTTATCAGGCCTACAAATGGGCACAATTCATTGCAGTTACGCTCTAATGCAGGCCGGGCAAGCGCAGCGCCCCCGGCAAAATTTCAGGCGTTTATGAGTATTTAACGGATGATGCTCCCCAGGGAACATTTCTTATGGGCCAACGGCATTTCTTACTGTAGTGCTCCCAAAACTGCTTGTCGTAACGATAACACGCTTCAAGTTCAGCATCCGTTAACTTTCTGCGATAGCAGCAGATATGCCAGTAAAGAAATCCCATTAGACTATTTTTTTGATAATCTTCTTCGCTTTCGAACAACTCGTGCGCCTTTCGAGAAGCAAGCATTATATAATGCCAGGCCAGTTCTTCTTCAATTGTCCCGTTTTGAAAAGCTGTGCTTGATATCGAGATCATCTATGATAATTCCGCCGCCCATATTAGCTTCGCCGAGGATTTACCGGAGCGATTATTAGCGCAATCAGAGATATAGTCTGAGGGAAAAACAGCAAATTTATTCAACAAGGCGATAACCTGCTCTGGGGCTTCCTCCATGTTTGCTTTAAAGGTATTGGCTCCATGGTCGCCAGAAAGAAAATGCTCCATTAAGGCACAATAACTTTCGCTATCTTCGATACCCCATTGATCCTCTAAAGACTCGCGTCTTTTACTTATGATATCGATCGAGTCAAAAGGAAGCACATGATATTGGAAGGTATCTTTGCCAGGTTCAGGCTTTCGCGGCCAGAACTCCAGCGTTTCAGACCATTGCTTATGATAGAATCGATAAGGTGCGATCAATTGTAGCGCCTGTAACTTCTCGATACTGAGCGGCTCAATACCTTTAGCCTGATAATAATGCAGTTGTTCTTTTTTTGCTTTAAAACCGGCCCGAACAATAAGCCCCATCATAATTAATAGATAAAGAAAAGAGCATCCCGCGGTAATCAGGCCTCTTTCATTCAAACCGTTGGATGTTATCGCTGCGAACACAAACATTACAGCGACAACACATGTTAAATAAAACCCCCACTTACAAAGCAGCATGGCCTTATTTTCTTTAATCATCCGTTCAAAATTACTATTAAATATTTCCCAGCCATTAAAAGAATACTTCTCGCTCCCAGGATGGTTTTGTAATAAAACTTTTTTCATCACATTCCCTGTTATTACATACTTTAGAGGCGATAATTTTATCCATGCAAAAAAAATATCCAACGAATTTTCTTGATCCGCTGGATATTTCAGAATATGACTCGAATAGCACGAAAGATTCACTCGCTTACGCTATCGCCCCGCTTCCGACTTCATCTGCTGGCGGACTTTTTTTCGCACTACGTTTACGCGGTGCAGCCTTTTTCTTATCAGCACTGCCACCACTGCCCGGAGCCACAATGCCGCGAAACTGCCGCACCGGCGTACGTTTGGCTTGATCAATAAGCTGATATAGCGTCCCCACCAGCGGCTGCATAAAGTCCTGATAGCGACACTGCTTTTCGCTGATTTGCGTCAGCACCGATTCCCAGTGCGCGGTCATGTCCGGTCGCGTCGCCATTTCTGGCAGCGAATGGAATAACGCTTTTCCGGCGTCGGTAGAGTGGATATAGCGCCCTTTTTTGGTCAGAAAACCACGCTTGAACAGCAGTTCAATAATCCCGGCACGGGTTGCTTCTGTCCCCAGACCATCGGTCGCACGAAGGATCTTTTTCAGATCTTTGTCCTGCACAAAGCGCGCGATCCCGGTCATCGCCGAAAGCAGTGTTGCATCGGTAAAATGGCGCGGCGGCTGGGTTTGCCGCTCTACCACTTCACCTTTTTCACACAGCAACTCATCGCCTTTCGCCACCACAGGCAATGGCGTACCGTCGTTTTCTTCATCGCGCTCTTTGCTGCCTAACAGCGTGCGCCAGCCTGCTTCAGCAAGAAAACGGGCTTTAGCGACAAATTTGCCTTTGGCAATGTCCAGTTCGATAACACACTTGCGGAACACCGCATCCGGGCAGAACTGCATCAGGTATTGACGGGCAATCAGGTTATAGACCTTCGCTTCGTTCTCCGTCAGGTTGATCGCAGAACTCCGTGCGGTCGGGATGATGGCGTGGTGCGCATCGACCTTTTTGTCATCCCAACAGCGGTTGCGTATATCTGGATCTACCACTGGCTGCGGCAACAGATCTGGTGCATGAACGCTGATGGCATTCATCACCGCGTGGCGTCCGGCAAAATGTTCTTCTGGCAAATAGCGACAATCGGAACGCGGATAAGTGATTAGCTTGTGCGTTTCGTACAGCTTCTGGCAGATATCAAGCACGTTCTGCGCGCTCAGACCAAAGCGTTTTGCCGCTTCAATCTGCAACGCCGAAAGCGAAAACGGCAGCGGCGCGGATTCTGATTCCCGTTTATCGTTATAGCTGGTGACAATAGCCGGTTGACCGCTGATGCGGTTAACCACATGCTCCGCCAGTGGACGATGTAACAAGCGCCCTTCTTCATCCTGGTACGGTTCACACGCTTCGCTCGGTTGCCAGATAGCGGTAAACCGCTCATCGGCAGGTGTCACGATATGTGCTTTGACTTCAAAGAAGTCTTTCGCCACGAAGTTTTCAATCTCTTCATCGCGGCGCACCACCAGCCCAAGCACGGGCGTCTGCACGCGTCCGACGGAAAGCACGCCCTGATAACCGGCATTGCGACCGAGAATGGTGTAAGCACGGGTCATATTGATGCCGTACAGCCAGTCGGCACGCGCTCGCGCCAGCGCAGAAACGCACAGCGGTACAAACTCACTGTTGGAACGAAGACGGTCGATCGCCCGCTCAACCGCCTGCGGGTTCAGGTCGTTTATCAAGCAACGCTGCACCTGCTGGCGCTTTTCCGGTGCCAGTTGCAGATAGTCCAGCACTTCATCCACCAGCAATTGCCCTTCACGATCCGGGTCCCCGGCGTGAACGATTTCGCTGGCTTCATGCAGGAAGCGTTTGATGACGTTAAGTTGTTTGGTCACGGAGGGTCGTGGCTGTAATTGCCACTTTTCCGGGACAATCGGCAAATCCGCAAGATTCCAGCGCGCATAGCGGCTGTCGTAGGCGTCTGGCTGCGCCTGCTCAAGCAGGTGACCGATACACCAGGTCACCACCTGACCATTACCGCACTCGATAAAGCCATCGCCTTTACGGTGCGGTTTGGGCAGGACATCAGCAATGGCGCGCGCCAGACTCGGTTTTTCGGCAATAAACAACCGCATTGAATTAACGGATCTCAACCATGGCACGACCGCCGCGCGCTGGCACCAGTTCGCCAATCGCCGTCAGTTCAATGCCAAACTCGGCGGCTGTAGTTTTAACCTCATTTTCTGCTTCCGGCATGACCGCCAGCAGCAAACCGCCAGAAGTTTGCGGATCGCACAGCAGATCGCGCACTTCACGCGGCATTTCACCCATCAGATGACCGTAGCTGGCAAAGTTACGTTCGGTGCCGCCAGGCACTGCGCCCAACTTAATGTACTCTTCAACCCCCGGCAATTTTGGGATCGCGTCATAGTCAACGCGCGCCTGCACACCTGCGCCCTGACACATTTCGCTCAAATGGCCCAGCAGACCAAAACCAGTAACGTCGGTCATCGCTTTTACGCCTTCGATGTTGGCAAAGGACGCACCTGCGATGTTCATCCGGCACATCACTTCCGTCGCCAGTCCCTGATGTTCTGGTTTCAACAGTGATTTTTTCTCAGCCGTGGTAAGAACGCCGATCCCCAGCGGTTTCGTCAGGAACAGTTTGCATCCGGCTTGTGCGGTACTGTTTTTCTTCACCCGCTCGGTCGGTACGATCCCCGTTACCGCCAGACCAAAAATCGGCTCCGGCGCATCGATGGAGTGACCGCCAGCCAGCGCAATACCCGCCTGACGGCATGCATAGCGTCCACCTTCGGTTACTTCGCGGGCAATTTCTGGGGAAAGTTTGTTAATCGGCCAGCCGAGGATCGCAATCGCCATAATCGGTTTGCCCCCCATCGCGAAGATATCGCTGATGGCGTTAGTCGCCGCAATGCGGCCAAAATCGAAAGGATTATCAACGATCGGCATAAAGAAGTCGGTGGTACTGATAACGCTGGTGCCATTGCCCAGATCGTACACCGCCGCATCGTCGCGGGTCTCATTACCCACAAGCAAATTCGGATCAACAAACTTCGCCTGCTCACTGTGCAGGATGGTTTCCAACACTTTTGGGGAAATTTTACAGCCGCAACCAGCTCCGTGGCTGTATTGGGTCAAACGAATCGAGTTCTCGCTCATGGACATCTCCTGTCAATGCAATCCGGGTATGGTAACCCTCATTCCGTGAAGTGATAAGTGAGAGTGTCTGAATTCCTGCGCCTTTGCTCACAATCCAGACAGTTTCGCGACAATTATCAGAAATAAGTTACAAACGGAGTCGGGTCCGGGACGTTAATCGACGTAGATGCTTTCAACTGCGGCGTGCCGAGGTAGAGAAAACCGACAATTTTATCCTGCTCACGGCAACCGAATGCTTCACGCACTACCGGACTTTCAGTTAATGCGCCACTGCGCCAGATGCCGCCAAATCCTTGGGCAACGGCTGCCATTTGCATCGCCATGACCGCGCATCCGGCAGACATTTCCTGTTCCCATCGCGGGACTTTATGATTTTCTTCGCATTTCGCCACCACCGTGATGATGAGCGGTGCGCGGAACGGCGCATTACGGGCTTTGTCGATAGCTTTGTCATCACTACCGGCAGCAATCGCCCCCTGTTCCAGTACGGCGCTGAAACGCTCGCGCCCTTCCCCTTCAATCACAAAAAAATGCCACGGTTGCATGGACTTATGGTCCGGCGCACGCATACCCGCACGCAGGATGTTTTGCAGTTGTTCACCCGTTGGCGCGGGTTCAGCCAGGCGGGAGGCGCTACGGCGATTGATCAATAGTTCGAGTGCATCCATTTGATTAACTCCTGTCGTGATATTTATTCACAAAATTAACACGAGAGTGGATTTTGTTACAGCACAGTCCGCAATTCCTGCTGACAAGTGCCGGTTGGGTCATTACGATAACCACATCTATTGCGCCTGTGACAGGTGTGACCTTAAGTTGGGAGAATACATGCGAACCCTTTGGCGATTTATTGCCGGATTTTTTAAATGGACGTGGCGTCTGCTGAATTTCGTCCGTGAAATGGTACTTAACCTGTTCTTTATTTTCCTCGTACTGGTTGGTGTGGGGATCTGGATGCAGGTCAGTGGTGGTGATTCGAAAGAAACGGCCAGTCGTGGCGCACTGCTGCTGGACATTTCTGGTGTGATCGTCGATAAACCCGACAGTTCTCAGCGGTTTAGTAAATTAAGCCGCCAGCTGCTTGGTGCCAGTTCCGATCGTCTGCAGGAAAACTCACTGTTTGATATCGTCAACACCATTCGCCAGGCGAAGGACGACCGCAATATCACCGGTATCGTGATGGATCTGAAAAACTTCGCAGGCGGCGACCAGCCGTCTATGCAGTACATCGGCAAAGCCCTGAAAGAGTTTCGTGACAGCGGGAAACCGGTTTATGCCGTTGGCGAGAACTACAGCCAGGGGCAATATTATCTCGCCAGTTTCGCCAATAAAATTTGGCTGTCACCGCAAGGCGTGGTTGATCTGCACGGTTTTGCTACCAACGGTCTGTACTACAAATCGTTGCTGGATAAGCTGAAAGTTTCCACCCATGTGTTCCGCGTGGGTACGTATAAATCTGCCGTTGAACCGTTTATTCGTGATGATATGTCACCGGCAGCGCGCGAAGCTGACAGCCGCTGGATTGGTGAGCTGTGGCAAAACTATCTGAATACTGTTGCCGCTAACCGGCTGATCCCTGCTCAGCAGGTATTCCCTGGCGCGCAAGGGTTGCTTGTGGGTTTAACCAAAACCGGTGGCGATACCGCGAAATATGCACTGGAAAACAAGCTGGTCGATGCACTGGCATCGAGTGCCGAAATCGAAAAAGCTCTGACCAAAGAGTTCGGCTGGAGTAAGACTGATAAAAATTATCGCGCCATCAGTTATTACGATTACGCATTGAAAACGCCGGCAGATACCGGTGACAGCATCGGTGTCGTCTTCGCTAATGGCGCAATTATGGATGGCGAGGAAACTCAGGGGAATGTTGGCGGTGATACCACTGCGGCACAAATCCGCGACGCTCGCCTTGACCCGAAAGTGAAAGCGATTGTCCTGCGTGTTAATAGCCCAGGCGGCAGCGTTACCGCGTCTGAAGTGATTCGCGCTGAACTGGCAGCAGCCCGGGCAGCGGGTAAGCCTGTGGTTGTATCGATGGGCGGCATGGCGGCATCTGGTGGTTACTGGATTTCCACGCCAGCTAATTACATTGTGGCTAACCCCAGCACCCTGACCGGTTCTATCGGTATCTTCGGCGTGATCACCACCGTAGAAAATAGTCTGGATTCGATTGGTGTTCATACTGATGGTGTCTCAACTTCACCGCTGGCGGATGTTTCTATCACCAGGGCACTGCCGCCGGAAGCGCAGCAGATGATGCAATTAAGCATTGAGAATGGCTATAAACGCTTTATCACGCTGGTTGCTGATGCGCGTCATTCGACGCCGGAGCAAATTGATAAAATCGCCCAGGGCCACGTCTGGACCGGTCAGGATGCAAAAGCTAACGGGCTGGTCGATAGTCTCGGGGATTTCGATGATGCGGTTGCCAAAGCAGCAGAGCTGGCAAAAGTGAAACAGTGGCATCTGGAATACTACGTTGATGAACCGACCTTCTTCGACAAAGTGATGGACAACATGTCTGGTTCTGTCCGGGCAATGTTGCCAGATGCGTTCCAGGCCATGTTACCTGCACCGCTTGCCTCGGTAGCCTCTACCGTTAAAAGTGAAAGCGACAAGCTGGCCGCGTTTAACGACCCACAAAACCGTTATGCGTTTTGCCTGACCTGCGCCAACGTGCGTTAAGTCTTGTACTGAGTGGCCGACAGATCGTCGGCCACATTATTTTTTACCTCGACGAATCCTCTTCCCGCTGTCTCGACCCATATTTCCTTATCCGCATAGTATCAGGTGCGCTCCTCCTGCCTCACGTATATACTTTTGCTCTTTCGATATCATTCATATCAATATCATGCAAAAGAAATCAATTTACGTCGCCTACACGGGCGGGACCATCGGGATGCAGCGTTCCGAGCAGGGTTATATTCCGGTGTCAGGTCATCTACAACGCCAACTGGCGCTGATGCCGGAATTCCATCGCCCGGAGATGCCAGATTTCACCATTCATGAATATACGCCGTTGATGGATTCTTCTGATATGACGCCGGAAGACTGGCAGCATATTGCTGAAGATATTAAAGCGCACTATGACGACTATGATGGTTTTGTCATTCTACACGGTACCGACACGATGGCGTATACCGCCTCTGCGCTGTCGTTCATGCTCGAGAATCTCGGTAAACCGGTCATTGTGACAGGGTCACAAATCCCGCTGGCTGAGTTACGCTCTGACGGACAAATTAATCTGCTGAATGCGTTGTACGTTGCGGCGAATTATCCGATCAACGAAGTAACGCTCTTTTTCAATAACCGATTGTATCGCGGCAACCGCACTACCAAAGCCCATGCCGATGGTTTTGATGCGTTTGCCTCTCCAAACCTTCCTCCGTTACTGGAAGCTGGTATCCATATTCGTCGTTTGAATACGCCACCCGCCCCGCACGGTGAAGGGGAATTAATCGTTCATCCAATCACGCCACAACCAATTGGCGTAGTGACGATTTATCCGGGGATTTCTGCTGATGTCGTGCGCAATTTTCTGCGCCAACCGGTGAAAGCATTGATTCTGCGCTCCTATGGCGTGGGTAATGCGCCACAAAACAAAGCCTTCCTGCAGGAATTACAAGAAGCCAGCGATCGCGGTATTGTGGTGGTTAACCTGACACAATGTATGTCCGGTAAAGTGAACATGGGTGGTTATGCCACCGGTAACGCCCTCGCCCATGCCGGCGTAATTGGCGGTGCAGATATGACTGTAGAAGCTACGCTAACCAAACTGCATTACCTGCTGAGCCAGGAACTGGATACTGAAACCATTCGCAAGGCCATGAGCCAAAACCTGCGCGGCGAACTGACGCCGGATGATTAAGGAGACTGCAATGCCCCCTCGCGCCCTGTTACTGGTCGATTTACAAAATGATTTCTGTGCTGGTGGCGCGCTCGCCGTGCCGGAAGGTGACAGTACGGTGGATGTCGCTAACCGCCTTATTGACTGGTGCCAGTCGCGCGGTGAAGCGGTTATCGCCAGTCAGGACTGGCACCCGGCGAATCACGGCAGTTTTGCCAGTCAGCACTGTGTAGAGCCTTATATGCCAGGTCAACTCGACGGTTTGCCACAAACCTTCTGGCCAGATCACTGTGTGCAGAACAGTGAAGGCGCACAATTACATCCGTTACTGAACCAAAAAGCGATCGCAGCGGTGTTCCATAAAGGCGAAAATCCTTTAGTTGACAGTTACAGTGCCTTTTTTGATAACGGCCGTCGGCAGAAAACCTCTCTCGATGACTGGTTACGCGATCATGAAATCGATGAATTGATCGTTATGGGCCTGGCTACTGACTATTGCGTGAAGTTTACCGTGCTGGACGCGTTACAGTTAGGTTATAAAGTAAACGTGATTACCGATGGTTGTCGTGGCGTGAATATCCAGCCCCAGGACAGTGCGCACGCGTTTATGGAGATGTCAGCAGCTGGGGCAACGCTATATACGCTGGCAGACTGGGAAGAGACGCAGGGGTAATATTAGTTGAATTCATCTCTGGCCTACATTTCCTCAATGACATTGTAGGCCAGATAATACTTGTCAGTGTTGCATTTAACCTACTTGCAGCTAAAACACGACGTCCTAACAAGTATATTTGCCCTCCCTTAATAACAGGCTTAAATACTAGATAACTCATTCACTTAAACATAGCAATAGGCTTTGCTGAGATACCAAAATCTTCTTTTAACTGCTGTTTGCTCTTCATGACCATCTGACCATTTGTGTCAATTGTCATATGCTGTGCTTCGGTATTATGGCGGGCTTGCCACAGCATCACCAGTTGCAGGCAATTCTCTTTTTGTTCCTCGGTCAACGCAACGCCATCAGGCCATTTCCCCAGTTCAACGGCGGTCGACAAACGCTGGTATACCTCAGGCGTCATGCTGTTGATAATGTCATCAAGATTCATAATTTTTCCGCTCCTGTGGAATAAGTTGCTGAATCGTTTTTTCAACCGTTGATTTCTTCGCCGTTTTCGCCATCGGTAAAGCGTAAAGAAGCAGAGTTAACACAATAACGTTCGCCTGTTGGTTGCGGCCCGTCGGGAAAGACATGCCCCAGATGGGCATCACAGTTACCGCAACGAATTTCTATGCGCTGCATTCCATGTGACAAGTCTTTGATATAACGAATGGATTCTTCACTCACCGGTTCGTAGAAACTGGGCCAGCCACAGCCGGAATCATACTTGGTTTCGGAATGAAACAGCGGGGCATCGCAGATCAAACAGTGATATACGCCGTCACGCTTGTTATGCAGTAAACGACCCGTAAATGGCGGTTCTGTCCCATGATTCTGCGTCACGTAAAACTGCATCTCGGACAAATTTTTTTTCAGTTCTTCTGCCGAAGGTTTATTAGCCATTTGCTCACATCTCACTTTAATCGTGCTCACATTACGTGACTGATTCTAACAAAACATTAACACCAACTGGCAAAATTTTGTCCTAAACTTGATCTCGACGAAATGGCTGCACCTAAATCGTGATGAAAATCACATTTTTATCGTAATTGCCCTTTAAAATTCGGGGCGCCGACCCCATGTGGTCTCAAGCCCAAAGGAAGAGTGAGGCGAGTCAGTCGCGTAATGCTTAGGCACAGGATTGATTTGTCGCAATGATTGACACGATTCCGCTTGACGCTGCGTAAGGTTTTTGTAATTTTACAGGCAACCTTTTATTCACTAACAAATAGCTGGTGGAATATATGACTATCAAAGTAGGTATCAACGGTTTTGGCCGTATCGGTCGCATTGTTTTCCGTGCTGCTCAGAAACGTTCTGACATCGAGATCGTTGCAATCAACGACCTGTTAGACGCTGATTACATGGCATACATGCTGAAATATGACTCCACTCACGGCCGTTTCGACGGTACCGTTGAAGTGAAAGACGGTCATCTGATCGTTAACGGTAAAAAAATCCGTGTTACCGCTGAACGTGATCCGGCTAACCTGAAATGGGACGAAGTTGGTGTTGACGTTGTCGCTGAAGCAACTGGTCTGTTCCTGACTGACGAAACTGCTCGTAAACACATCACCGCTGGTGCGAAGAAAGTGGTTATGACTGGTCCGTCTAAAGACAACACTCCGATGTTCGTTAAAGGCGCTAACTTCGACAAATATGCTGGCCAGGACATCGTTTCCAACGCTTCCTGCACCACCAACTGCCTGGCTCCGCTGGCTAAAGTTATCAACGATAACTTCGGCATCATCGAAGGTCTGATGACCACCGTTCACGCTACTACCGCTACTCAGAAAACCGTTGATGGCCCGTCTCACAAAGACTGGCGCGGCGGCCGCGGCGCTTCCCAGAACATCATCCCGTCCTCTACCGGTGCTGCTAAAGCTGTAGGTAAAGTACTGCCAGAACTGAATGGCAAACTGACTGGTATGGCGTTCCGCGTTCCGACCCCGAACGTATCCGTAGTTGACCTGACCGTTCGTCTGGAAAAAGCTGCAACTTACGAGCAGATCAAAGCTGCCGTTAAAGCTGCTGCTGAAGGCGAAATGAAAGGCGTTCTGGGCTACACCGAAGATGACGTAGTATCTACCGATTTCAACGGCGAAGTTTGCACTTCCGTGTTCGATGCTAAAGCTGGTATCGCTCTGAACGACAACTTCGTGAAACTGGTATCCTGGTACGACAACGAAACCGGTTACTCCAACAAAGTTCTGGACCTGATCGCTCACATCTCCAAATAAGTTGAGATGACACTGTGATCTAAAAAGAGCGACTTCGGTCGCTCTTTTTTTTACCTGATAAAATGAAGTTAAAGGACTGCGTCATGATTAAGAAAATTTTTGCCCTTCCGGTCATCGAACAAATCTCCCCTGTCCTCTCCCGTCGTAAACTGGATGAACTGGACCTCATTGTGGTCGATCATCCCCAGGTAAAAGCCTCTTTTGCATTACAGGGCGCACACCTTCTCTCGTGGAAACCTGCGGGTGAAGAAGAAGTTCTGTGGTTGAGCAACAACACACCGTTCAAAAATGGCGTCGCTATTCGCGGTGGCGTACCGGTTTGCTGGCCGTGGTTTGGTCCGGCGGCACAACAAGGTCTGCCTGCGCACGGTTTTGCCCGCAACCTGCCGTGGACGCTGAAATCACATCGTGAAGATGCTGATGGCGTAGCGCTGACTTTTGAATTGACGCAAAGCGAAGAGACGAAAAAATTCTGGCCGCACGACTTTACGCTGTTAGCGCATTTCCGCGTGGGTAAAACCTGTGAAATCGATCTTGAATCACATGGCGAATTTGAAACCACCTCTGCCCTGCATACCTACTTTAACGTGGGTGATATCGCTAAGGTAAGCGTCAGTGGGCTGGGCGATCGCTTCATTGATAAAGTAAATGACGCGAAAGAAGATGTACTGACCGACGGTATTCAGACCTTCCCTGACCGTACCGATCGCGTGTATCTGAATCCGCAAGATTGCAGCGTGATTAATGATGAAGCGCTGAATCGTATTATCGCCGTAGGCCACCAGCATCATCTGAACGTTGTCGGCTGGAACCCGGGACCGGCGCTTTCAGTTAGCATGGGCGACATGCCGGATGATGGCTACAAAACATTTGTTTGTGTAGAAACGGCTTACGCTTCAGAAACGCAAAAAGTGACCAAAGAGAAACCTGCACATCTGGCGCAATCCATTCGCGTTGCGAAACGTTAATTTGCGTTAATGTTGTGTGCCGGGTGCGATGCATCCGGCACGTATCAACATCACACCATATCCAGCGCAGTTTTTCCTTTTGGTGCCGGATACGCTTTATCCAGCATGGTTAATTCCGCTGACGAAAGTTCGACCTCAAGCACAGCCGCATTCTGTTGGACATGGGCAATCGTGGCCGCTTTTGGAATCGCCATCACACCCTGATGGCTGATTACCCACGCCAACAATACTTGTGCCGCGCTGATATTGTGAGCATGTGCAATTTCGTTGACTACCGCGTTTTTTAACAGTCCATTGCGCAACCGCCCGGCCTGGGCTAATGGACTGTAAGCCATCACCGGCATCTGCTGTTGCTGGCACCAGGGGAGTAGATCGTACTCAATCCCTCGTGAACCGAGATGGTAAAGCACCTGATTAGTGGCACACTGATTTCCCCCCGGCAGCTGCCAGAGTTCCTGCATATCAGCATGATCAAGGTTAGAAACGCCCCAGCGGCGGATTTTTCCCTGGGCGATCAATTTTTCCATCGCTGCCACAGTCTCTTCAAAAGCGAAACTGCCAGACCAGTGTAATAAGTAGAGATCGAGATAATCAGTATTGAGACGGCGTAAACTGGCTTCGCATGCATTTATCGCTTTTTGCCCGCCAGCATTCCACGGATAGACTTTAGAGACGAGAAAGACGTTATCGCGCAGACCGGTTAATGCTTCCCCAACCACCTTTTCGGCACCGCCATCGGCATACATTTCGGCGGTATCAATGAGGGTTAAACCGAGCTCAATGCCCGCGCGTAGTGCAGCAACTTCTGTTTTGCGCTGACTGGCATCTTCGCCCATATACCATGTTCCCTGCCCTATGGCTGGCAGTGAGACATCGCCACTAAATTGAATCATTTTTTGTTGCATTGTTTCCTCCCAGGTATTGCACCACCGTAATGCAAAACAGGGCGTGACGCCCTGTTTTTATGCACAAAATGCCCTGGAAAGATGCATTATCAGAATTTGTAGGTGATCCCGGTAGAAATCAGGCCAGTCCAGGATTTATCCACCATCGGGCTGTCAGTAACTTCATCAGACAGACGGGTATAGCGCGCGGTACCGTAAACACTCCAGTCGACGAGGAAGTTGTAGCTGGCGCTCAGCTCCAGGTAAGGGCTCCAGCTGTCGTTCGGGTTATAGCCACGCAGACCGCTGCGAGCGGACTCTTTGCGCGATACGCCATAATAGTATTCGTTCTGGTTTTCGCTGTTCCACTGCACACCGATACCCGGGGTCACGGTCAGGCCGCCGTTGGTGTAACGATACAACCAGGCCATATCCCAGACGATGCCGTTGCTGTTATCCAGGGTATCGCCAGCCAGGGTGGTACGCAGGTAACCGTACTGGGTAAAGTGAGCATAAGACAGACCAGCCATCATGGTGCTCTTACGGTCATCCAGGTGACGCATTTGGTGATTGCCACTGTCTTTCGCTTTGAAGTAAAGCGGCGACCAATAAGCGGTAATTGAAAGTTTGTCCGTTGCGTCATTCCACAGGTAGTAACCACCACCTAAGCCACGGAACCAGAAGTTATCGCCTTCATAGTTGATTACCGGTACTGGGTAAACATCGGTATCGTAATCTTTATATGGGTGCTCAACGACACCTACGCCTGCGCCCAGGGAAAATTTACCTTCAGCGTGCGCTACGCCTGCAGACGTTGCGATAAGCACTCCAAGTGCCAGAAGTTTGAGTTTGGTCACAATTAATCATTCCTTAAACAAATGTTTAGCGGGCGACAAAGTTTACCCGTCAATACATCGAAACCCAACCTTTTTACGTTTTCATTTTTTAAAGTAACTGTTTAATTTTCCTGACGCGGATGACACCGCGCTTACAGCCAAATGAATTTAGCGTTACTGGCTACCCTGGTCTTTACATTAATTATGCAAAATTTATGGATGAGTTGTTGATATGCCATTGAAATTAAGAAAGCCGTGCAGGCAAGTTTTCCATTTGCCATCTACGCTTAATTTTGAAGGTGTATCACCGGGCACGTTGTTCTCATCGTCGATAAAATGGCATGAGAGTTGCTGTGTTTTAGCAAGAGACGTCGTTCAGTTTACCTCTTCCGGGAGCCTCTACTATTCATATGAACGGCTCTTAACCTGTGCTAAAAAACGAAAGGACGGCATACCATGAATATATTCGATCACTATCGCCAGCGATATGAAGCTGCCAAGGACGAAGAGTTCACACTGCAGGAGTTTCTTACCACTTGTCGGCAAGATCGCAGTGCTTATGCCAACGCGGCTGAGCGGCTATTGATGGCTATCGGTGAGCCTGTCATGGTCGATACAGCCCAGGAACCCAGACTTTCTCGACTCTTTTCTAACCGGGTCATTGCACGTTATCCGGCATTTGAAGAGTTTTACGGCATGGAAGACGCGATTGAACAGATTGTCTCTTATCTGAAACACGCGGCTCAGGGGCTGGAAGAGAAGAAACAAATCCTGTATCTGCTGGGGCCTGTGGGTGGGGGTAAATCATCGCTTGCTGAGCGACTGAAATCATTAATGCAGCTCGTACCGATTTATGTATTGAGCGCCAACGGTGAGCGTAGCCCGGTCAACGATCATCCGTTCTGTCTTTTCAATCCGCAGGAAGATGCTCAGATTCTGGAAAAAGAGTATGGCATTCCTCGCCGTTATCTCGGCACCATCATGTCGCCATGGGCGGCAAAACGCCTGCATGAATTTGGTGGCGATATCACTAAGTTCCGGGTAGTGAAGGTCTGGCCGTCAATTCTGCAACAAATTGCTATCGCCAAAACGGAACCCGGTGATGAGAACAACCAGGACATCTCCGCGCTGGTTGGGAAAGTCGATATTCGTAAACTCGAACACTACGCGCAGAATGACCCGGACGCCTACGGCTATTCCGGTGCGCTGTGCCGCGCCAACCAAGGGATCATGGAATTTGTCGAGATGTTTAAAGCACCGATAAAAGTGCTGCATCCGCTGTTAACCGCCACTCAGGAAGGTAACTACAACGGGACGGAAGGTATCTCCGCCCTGCCGTTCAACGGGATTATTCTCGCCCACTCGAACGAATCCGAATGGGTCACTTTCCGTAATAACAAAAACAACGAAGCCTTCCTCGACCGTGTTTACATCGTGAAGGTGCCGTATTGCTTACGCATTTCCGAAGAGATCAAAATCTACGAGAAATTGCTTAATCACAGTGAATTGACTCACGCCCCCTGCGCCCCTGGCACGCTGGAAACGCTGTCACGTTTTTCCATTCTTTCGCGCCTTAAAGAGCCAGAAAACTCCAGCATTTATTCAAAGATGCGGGTTTATGATGGCGAAAGTCTGAAAGACACCGATCCCAAAGCCAAGTCGTATCAGGAATATCGTGACTACGCCGGTGTCGATGAAGGGATGAACGGTCTGTCGACGCGTTTTGCGTTTAAGATCCTCTCCCGCGTGTTCAACTTCGATCATGTAGAAGTGGCGGCAAACCCGGTCCATCTGTTCTACGTCCTGGAACAGCAGATCGAGCGCGAGCAGTTCCCACAAGAGCAGGCAGAACGCTATCTGGAGTTCCTGAAAGGTTATCTGATCCCGAAATATGCCGAGTTTATCGGCAAAGAGATCCAGACGGCCTACCTTGAATCCTATTCCGAATATGGGCAAAACATTTTCGACCGTTATGTTACCTACGCGGATTTCTGGATTCAGGATCAGGAGTATCGCGATCCGGATACCGGGCAGCTGTTTGACCGCGAGTCTCTTAACGCCGAGCTGGAGAAAATCGAGAAACCGGCGGGGATCAGTAATCCAAAAGATTTCCGCAACGAGATTGTTAACTTCGTACTGCGCGCCAGAGCGAATAACAGCGGACGCAATCCGAACTGGACCAGCTATGAAAAACTGCGCACGGTTATCGAGAAGAAAATGTTCTCCAATACCGAGGAGCTGTTGCCGGTTATCTCGTTTAACGCCAAAACGTCAACCGACGAGCAGAAGAAACACGACGACTTTGTCGACCGTATGATGGAAAAAGGCTACACCCGTAAACAGGTGCGTTTACTGTGCGAATGGTATTTGCGCGTACGTAAATCGTCTTAACAACCCTGGCCCGGTACACATGTTACCGGGCCTACAACGACAGCGAACCGTGGGCCTGAGAAGCGGCAACACAGGCGTAGCATACAGTTGGCAAATGTAGTACGGGGGGCATATGACCTGGTTTATTGACCGGCGTCTGAACGGCAAAAACAAAAGCATGGTGAATCGCCAGCGTTTTTTACGCCGTTATAAAGCGCAAATTAAACAGTCGATCTCCGAGGCCATTAATAAGCGTTCGGTGACTGACGTCGACAGCGGCGAATCCGTATCCATTCCCACGGAAGATATTAGCGAACCGATGTTTCATCAGGGGCGTGGCGGTCTGCGCCACCGCGTGCATCCGGGCAATGACCATTTCGTCCAGAACGACCGAATTGAACGTCCCCAGGGTGGCGGCGGAGGTTCCGGCAGTGGTCAGGGCCAGGCCAGCCAGGATGGTGAAGGTCAGGATGAATTTGTCTTTCAGATTTCGAAAGATGAGTATCTTGATTTGCTCTTTGAAGATTTGGCCTTACCGAATCTGAAACAAAACCAACAACGCCAGCTGACCGAATATAAAACGCATCGGGCGGGTTATACTGCTAACGGCGTTCCGGCCAATATCAGCGTTGTGCGTTCCTTGCAGAACTCACTGGCGCGACGCACAGCCATGACGGCAGGCAAGCGGCGGGAACTTCATGCACTGGAAGAGAATTTGGCCATCATCAGCAACAGTGAACCTGCGCAGCTGCTGGAAGAGGAACGTCTGCGCAAAGAAATTGCAGAATTACGTGCCAAAATTGAACGCGTCCCTTTTATTGACACCTTCGATTTACGTTACAAGAACTACGAGAAGCGGCCCGATCCCTCCAGCCAGGCAGTGATGTTTTGCCTGATGGACGTTTCCGGTTCAATGGATCAATCCACTAAAGATATGGCTAAGCGTTTTTATATTCTGCTGTATCTGTTCCTCAGCAGAACGTATAAGAACGTGGAAGTCGTATACATCCGCCATCATACCCAGGCGAAAGAAGTCGATGAACATGAGTTTTTCTACTCGCAGGAAACAGGCGGCACCATTGTTTCCAGCGCCCTGAAACTGATGGATGAGGTAGTGAAAGAGCGTTATAACCCGGCACAGTGGAATATTTACGCTGCACAAGCATCGGACGGCGATAACTGGGCCGATGACTCTCCGCTTTGCCATGAAATCCTGGCGAAAAAATTATTACCTGTTGTTCGTTATTACAGCTATATCGAAATTACCCGTCGTGCACATCAGACATTGTGGCGAGAATATGAGCATCTGCAATCTACTTTCGACAACTTTGCGATGCAGCACATCCGCGACCAGGATGATATTTATCCGGTGTTCCGTGAACTGTTTCATAAACAAAATGCAACAGCTAAAGACTAAAACTATCAGCCAGGTCATTATCGCCTGGCTGATTTTTAGCTTACTGTAAATTATCTCATTTATTACATACATTAGCTTACAATCGCTTTAAATATGACAGCATAACCTTTACATAATTTAGTTCCAGAAAACAATCATTCGGAAAAATGATTCAGTCAACACGTATTTCCATGGGGTTATTCTTTAAATATTTTTTATCGTTAACGAAAATTGATCCTGGTCAAAACTATATATCTCTGCCATCAATAAAATCCAGCACTCACATTGCTCTCCTTTTTATGGTTTCTATGGGTACACAAAAATTAAAAGCTCAAAGCTTTTTTATTTTCAGTTTATTGCTGACGTTAATTTTATTTTGCATCACCACATTATATAACGAAAACACAAATGTAAAACTCATCCCACAGATGAATTACCTGATGGTTGTTGTGGCTTTGTTTTTCCTTAACGCCGTCATTTTTCTTTTCATGTTAATGAAATATTTCACTAACAAACAAATTTTACCAACACTCATTTTAAGCCTTGCATTTTTAAGTGGCCTTATCTATTTAGTTGAAACCATTGTAATTATCCATAAACCAATTAACGGCAGTACACTGATCCAGACAAAGTCGAATGATGTTTCTATTTTCTATATTTTCCGCCAACTCAGTTTTATTTGTTTAACCTCGCTGGCACTCTTTTGTTATGGAAAAGACAACATCCTTGACAACAATAAGAAAAAAACGGGAATCCTGTTGCTGGCGCTGATTCCTTTTTTAGTTTTTCCCCTTCTGGCACACAATCTGAGCAGTTATAACGCTGACTATTCTTTGTATGTCGTCGACTACTGTCCGGACAACCATACTGCGACCTGGGGAATCAACTATACAAAAATATTGGTTTGTCTGTGGGCATTTTTACTGTTCTTTATTATCATGCGTACACGATTAGCCAGCGAACTATGGCCGTTAATAGCATTATTATGTCTGGCATCGCTATGCTGCAACTTACTTCTACTGACTCTGGATGAGTATAATTACACCATCTGGTATATCAGTCGCGGGATTGAAGTTTCCAGTAAACTGTTTGTTGTGTCTTTTCTGATTTATAACATTTTTCAGGAACTGCAACTCTCCAGCAAACTGGCAGTTCATGATGTGCTGACCAATATTTATAATCGGCGCTACTTTTTCAACAGCGTAGAGTCATTATTGTCGCGACCTGTTGTTAAGGACTTCTGTGTCATGCTGGTTGATATTAATCAGTTCAAACGCATCAATGCCCAATGGGGACATCGTGTGGGTGATAAAGTGCTGGTTTCAATTGTCGATATTATCCAGCAAAGCATCCGCCCTGATGATATTTTAGCGCGACTGGAGGGTGAGGTGTTTGGCTTGCTATTTACCGAACTCAATAGTGCCCAGGCAAAAATCATTGCGGAACGTATGCGTAAAAATGTCGAACTCCTGACCGGCTTTAGTAACAGATATGATGTTCCTGAACAAATGACCATCAGTATTGGCACGGTTTTTTCAACGGGTGACACGCGTAATATCTCGCTTGTCATGACGGAAGCAGATAAAGCCTTACGCGAAGCGAAAAGCGAGGGGGGCAACAAAGTGATTATTCATCATATTTAAGTGCAAAAATATTCAGAGCCATGCTTTTTGCGTGGCTTTTGCATACAATTTATTACTATTACCCCTAAATTTCCCCTCCCCAACGGCGCAGAGATGAGTATAATTAGCGCCCCTGTGCCAGGCCGCAATCGAACTTTATCTGGTTTTCTCGTTTCACTAACCGAAGGAGTGCCATTTATCATGAAATTGCACCATAGAATGCTCCGGCATTTTATCGCCGCAAGTGTCATTGTGCTGACATCTTCCTTCCTTATTTTTGAACTTGTCGCCAGCGACAGAGCAATGAGTGCCTATCTGCGCTATATCGTGCAGAAAGCAGACTCCTCCTTTCTTTATGATAAGTATCAGAATCAGAGTATTGCCGCGCATGTGATGCGCGCTCTCGCTGCTGAGCAGTCGGAAGTGTCGCCAGAACAGCGGCGCGCCATCTGCGAGGCTTTTGAGTCTGCCAATAATACCCATGGCTTAAACCTGACTGCCCATAAATACCCGGGCTTACGCGGCACACTACAAACCGCATCCACTGACTGCGACACAATTGTGGAAGCTGCAGCACTATTACCCGCTTTTGATCAGGCAGTGGAAGGCAACCGCCACCAGGATGATTACGGTTCAGGTCTTGGGATGGCCGAAGAGAAATTTCACTATTATCTCGATCTCAATGACCGCTATGTCTATTTTTATGAGCCGGTTAATGTTGAATACTTTGCGATGAATAACTGGTCCTTCCTGCAGTCAGGAAGTATTGGCATCGATCGCAAAGATATTGAAAAGGTATTTACCGGGCGTACCGTATTGTCGAGCATTTACCAGGATCAGCGTACTAAACAGAACGTGATGAGTTTGCTGACGCCGGTATATGTCGCAGGGCAGCTAAAAGGGATTGTGCTGCTGGATATTAACAAAAACAATTTGCGGAATATCTTTTACACTCATGACCGCCCTCTCCTCTGGCGTTTTCTCAATGTCACGCTAACCGATACCGATTCGGGGCGCGACATTATCATCAACCAGAGCGAAGATAATCTGTTCCAGTATGTCAGTTACGTCCATGACTTACCGGGCGGCATTCGTGTCTCGTTATCCATTGATATTCTTTACTTTATCACGTCTTCGTGGAAAAGCGTTCTGTTCTGGATTTTGACGGCGTTAATTTTGCTGAATATGGTGCGGATGCACTTCCGCTTATACCAAAATGTGTCGCGAGAAAATATTAGTGATGCGATGACTGGACTGTATAATCGCAAAATTTTAACCCCTGAACTGGAGCAGCGGTTGCAGAAACTGGTGCAATCCGGTTCTTCGGTGATGTTTATTGCAATTGACATGGACAAGTTAAAGCTAATAAATGACACCCTCGGTCATCAGGAAGGGGATTTAGCGATTACGTTGTTAGCTCAGGCGATTAAACAATCGATTCGTAAAAGTGATTATGCCATCCGACTCGGTGGCGATGAATTCTGCATCATTCTTGTCGATTCGACGCCGCAAATTGCAGCACAACTGCCTGAACGTATCGAAAAACGTCTGCAACATATCGCGCCGCAGAAAGAGATCGGCTTCTCTTCCGGTATTTACGCGATGAAAGAAAACGATACGTTACATGATGCGTATAAAGCTTCCGATGAGCGTTTATATGTCAATAAGCAGAACAAAAACAGCCGTTCATGATAACCTTCTGTGGTTGTTTGCTTGTAATCTCAGGAGCGTGAAATGACTGAAATGGCTAAAGGAAGCGTGACGCATCAGCGGTTAATCGCTTTATTATCACAAGAAGGTGCTAACTTCCGCGTCGTTACCCATGAAGCGGTAGGTAAATGTGAAGCGGTGTCAGAAATTCGTGGCACCGCTTTAGGCCAGGGAGCTAAGGCACTGGTATGTAAAGTCAAAGGCAATGGCGTAAATCAACATGTTCTGGCGATCCTCGCTGCCGATCAACAGGCCGATCTGAGCCAACTCGCCAGCCATATAGGCGGATTACGCGCTTCGTTGGCCAGCCCGGCGGAAGTCGATGAACTCACAGGCTGTGTCTTCGGCGCGATCCCCCCTTTCAGCTTCCATCCAAAACTCAAACTGGTTGCCGACCCTCTACTCTTCGAACGATTTGATGAAATCGCCTTCAATGCAGGGATGCTGGATAAATCCGTTATTTTGAAAACCACGGATTATTTGCGCATTGCGCAACCAGAACTGCTCAATTTCCGCCGCACTGCGTAACTAGCCTGTCCGTTCAATAAGCAGAACGGACAAAACCAGCACAACAGCAATGGCAAAAAACGATGACGTGATAATCAGTGTCTCGACGAACATTTGATCGTTCATAGCATGCCCCCGGGAGATAGCTGTTTTCACGTTATTGTTAGCGTGCACAAATGGCAGTTTGATGACAGTTCGCCTGATTTTTTATGCAAAAAACGTAAAGATTTTCTACTTCCTTCCTGCAGCAAGCGTAAAGTAAGCAGGCTTATTATTTTTTGGCAAGGAAACCACGATGTTTGATGTCACTTTGCTGATCCTGCTCGGGTTAGCTGCGCTGGGCTTTATCAGTCATAACACCACTGTCGCCGTTTCAATTCTGGTGTTGATCATTGTCCGCGTCACACCGTTAAGCACCTTTTTCCCGTGGATTGAAAAACAGGGGCTAAGTATCGGGATAATCATTCTGACGATTGGCGTTATGGCCCCCATCGCCAGCGGGACGCTACCGCCCTCAACCTTGATTCACTCGTTTCTGAACTGGAAATCGCTGGTGGCAATTGCAGTAGGCGTTATTGTCTCCTGGCTGGGTGGGCGCGGCGTGACCTTAATGGGCAGCCAGCCGCAACTGGTCGCCGGGCTGCTGGTAGGCACTGTTTTAGGCGTGGCGCTGTTTCGCGGCGTACCGGTCGGCCCGCTTATTGCCGCGGGTCTGGTTTCGCTGATTGTGGGGAAACAGTAGTTAATCCCGCAATATATCGGCCTGGCGTTTGCCCCAGGCCTTTCTTAAACATAGTAATAAAGGCCGTTGTTGAATCATACCCCAGCGTATGAGCAACTTTCTGTACAGTATCGCCTTTCACTAATCCCTGAAGTGCCATAATCAGCTGTAACTGCTGACGCCACTGGCGAAAACTCAACCCCGTCTCTTTTACTATCAGTCGGGCAAGATTGCGTTCACTCATCGCAAAAAAGCCAGCCCATTGCCCTAATGACCCCCACTCGACGGGCCCTTTCGCCATCATCTCCACCATCGTGCGGATTTTAGGATGAGAAGAAACGGGCAGGTGCAGCTGTTGTTGTGGCTGCTGAGGGAGTTCATCAAACAGGACCTGAATTAATCTGCGGGTCATCGGCTCAGCACGCTGAGTCGTCGTCCTGTTTGCCAGGGTTAAAATCAATTCCCGGCATAAGGGCGATATTTTCAATGTGCAACATGTTGTCGGCATTGTCACTGCGCTGGGTTCGATAAACAGAAAACAGAGTTCAGCGTTAGCTGTCACTTGATTGCTATGTTCCACCCCGCCCGGTATCCAAACCGCATATTGCGGCGGCACCATCCACAAAGCATTTTCCACCGTACAGGTAATTGCACCATGTAATGCTAGTATCAGCTGTCCTTTGCGGTGCTGATGTACAGGACTGGTTAACTCATCCGTTCCGGCGTGAATACAAAATGCGACCGCGGCTTCATGGTGTCGGTCGGGTTCATAGCCATTGAGATTCAACCTGTGCATCATTTTGTCCGAATTTAGCGATAATTTGTCATTTTAGCTTGATTCAACATAACAATAAAAACGGTAAGGTACAGCCTCGTTTGTAACAATGAGAAGCATATGACCTGTTCAACTTCATTAAGCGGCAAAAACAGGATTGTCCTTATCGCTGGCATTCTGATGATTGCCACAACATTACGCGTCACCTTTACCGGCGCAGCGCCGTTACTGGATACGATTCGTTCCGCTTACTCGCTGACGACAGCGCAAACCGGCTTATTAACCACCCTGCCATTATTGGCCTTTGCGCTAATCTCACCTTTGGCTGCCCCGGTGGCGCGACGTTTTGGTATGGAACGTAGCCTGTTTGCCGCGTTACTTTTGATCTGTGCAGGTATCGCAATTCGTTCTCTCCCTTCGCCTTACTTATTATTTGGCGGTACAGCGGTCATTGGCGGTGGGATTGCATTAGGCAATGTCTTACTGCCAGGATTAATTAAACGCGATTTCCCTCATTCCGTCGCCAGACTTACCGGCGCATATTCCCTGACAATGGGAGCTGCAGCGGCACTGGGATCGGCTATGGTCGTGCCGCTGGCTTTGAACGGTTTTGGCTGGCAAGGCGCGTTGTTCATGCTGATGTGTTTTCCTCTGCTGGCTCTTTTTTTATGGCTGCCACAGTGGCGAAGCCAACAACATGCAAATTTGAGTACCTCGCGCGCCTTACATACTCGGGGTATCTGGCGTTCGCCGCTTGCCTGGCAGGTCACATTGTTTCTTGGGATCAACTCACTGGTCTATTACGTGATTATTGGCTGGCTTCCGGCGATCCTCATCAGTCGCGGCTATAGCGAAGCACAGGCGGGTTCACTGCATGGTTTGCTGCAACTAGCCACAGCAGCTCCCGGTTTGCTGATCCCTCTTTTCTTACATCATGTGAAAGATCAGCGTGGTATTGCAGCGTTCGTTGCCTTGATGTGCGCAGTGGGCGCTGTTGGGCTCTGCTTTATGCCAGCGCACGCGATCACCTGGACTCTGCTTTTCGGTTTTGGTTCCGGCGCAACAATGATACTGGGGTTGACGTTCATTGGTCTTCGGGCAAGTTCTGCGCATCAGGCGGCGGCACTCTCGGGGATGGCACAATCCGTCGGGTATTTGCTGGCAGCCTGTGGGCCGCCGCTGATGGGTAAAATACACGATGCTAACGGTGACTGGTCCGTACCACTGATGGGTGTTGCCATACTTTCACTACTGATGGCGATTTTCGGACTTTGCGCCGGGGGAGACAAAGAAATTCGCTAATATCCGGTGCTATAGTGACGTGACAAATCATGCGTGAAAGGGAGAACAAACACGATGAATATTCAGTGCAAACGCGTTTATGATCCGGCTGAACAGAGCGATGGTTATCGCGTACTGGTCGACCGCCTCTGGCCGCGCGGTATCAAAAAAACCGATTTAGCCCTTGATGAGTGGGATAAAGAAATCACGCCGTCAACGGAACTGCGCAAAGCCTTTCACGGCGAAGTCGTCGATTTTGCAACCTTTCGCGAGCAATATCTTGCAGAACTGGCGCAACACGAGCAAGAAGGAAAGCGGCTGGCGGACATCGCCAAAAAACAGCCGCTGACCCTGCTCTACGCAGCAAAAAACACCACGCAGAACCATGCGCTGGTGCTGGCCGACTGGCTACGTAGCTTGTGATTTTAGTACAGCATCCGGCGGTTATTTTTCACCAGCCGGATGGTCCCGTCGCCACAATGCCCATTCATCAATCGTTTCACCGCCCGGTAATTTGCAATTGTTGCTGACCCCTTGCGCTGTCTGCACTGGAATGAGCGTCCCGCCCTTCTGCTGGCAATAGACCGACGCCGGATTTGCCATACCAATCTGCGGCGGTTTAGGTGCTTCTGGCTGAGAAGAGGTTGAACAACCAGCCAGGACCAGCAAGCAAGGCAAAGCAAAACTGATAATTTTCATTTATTGATCTCACACATTTATCTACGCTTAGAGTATCGCGGTATCGTTTTGTTTTGCAGCACTATTTTTATTACATTCACTCAAAACATATTACGTCTTGTTTCATCTTTGTTGATGATGTTTTATCATGCCTGCAAAGATTAAATAATCAGCATTTACCCGCCGTATCCTGGAGTTGTTTCGTGTCAGATCAGATTATCGCCCGCGTCTCGCAATCCCTTGCCAAAGAACAGTCACTAGAAAGTCTGGTCCGACAGCTTCTGGAGATGCTGGAAATGGTCACTGATATGGAATCAACCTACCTGACCAAAGTGGATGTCGAAGCGCGCCTGCAGCATATTATGTTTGCCCGTAACAGCCAGAAAATGCACATCCCGGAGAATTTTACCGTCTCGTGGGATTACTCGTTATGCAAACGCGCCATTGATGAAAACTGCTTTTTCAGCGATGAAGTCCCTGACCGTTGGGGCGACTGTATTGCGGCACGCAATCTTGGCATCACCACATTTCTGAGCACGCCAATTCACTTACCGGATGGATCATTCTATGGCACGCTTTGCGCCGCCAGCAGTGAGAAGCGCCAGTGGAGTGAACGCGCGGAACAGGTTTTACAGTTATTCGCTGGACTGATTGCACAATATATTCAAAAAGAGGCACTGGTTGAACAGCTGCGCGAAGCCAATGCCGCGCTGATTGCGCAATCGTATACCGACTCGTTAACCGGGCTACCGAATCGGCGGGCGATTTTTGAAAATCTGACGACGCTGTTTTCTCTCGCCCGGCATCTTAACCATAAGATAATGATCGCGTTTATCGATCTGGATAACTTCAAATTAATCAATGATCGTTTTGGTCATAATAGTGGCGATCTGTTTCTCATTCAGGTTGGCGAGCGCCTTAATACGCTCCAGCAAAATGGCGAAGTTATTGGTCGTCTCGGCGGTGATGAGTTTTTGGTTGTTTCACTAAATAACGAGAATGCGGATATTTCGTCGCTGCGAGAACGTATTCAACAGCAAATACGTGGAGAATATCACTTAGGTGATGTTGATTTGTATTATCCTGGTGCCAGTCTTGGCATTGTAGAAGTCGATCCTGAAACGACCGATGCAGACAGTGCCCTGCATGCTGCCGATATCGTGATGTATCAGGAGAAAAAACACAAACAGAAAACACCTTTTGTCGCGCATTCAGCGCCACATTCCTGAGGCGTATTCACATCCTTTTGATTGGTGATAACATGCGAATCGGTATTATTTTTCCGGTTGTAATCTTTATTACAGCGGTCGTATTTTTAGCATGGTTTTTTATTGGCGGCTATGCTGCCCCGGGAGCATAAAGATGAAAAAAACAACGATTATTATGATGGGTGTGGCGATTATTGTCGTACTCGGCACTGAGCTGGGATGGTGGTAACGTCACCTCTAAAAAATAGCAAAGGCTGCCTGTGTGCAGCCTTTGTGCAATTTAAGCGTTAACTTTTAATCTTCCTGTAGATAAATAGCACGACAATCGCACCAATAACGGCAACCACGAAGCTGCCAAAATTGAAGCCATCGACTTTACCAAAGCCAAACAGCGTGCTGATCCATCCGCCAACTACGGCACCGACTATCCCCAGCAGGATAGTCATAAAGAATCCACCACCATCTTTACCTGGCATGATCCACTTCGCCAGAATACCGGCAATAAGCCCAAAAATAATCCATGACAGAATGCCCATTGTTTCCTCACTTATCTGTTTTGCATTAGCGGGTTAGTCGCTGATAAAAAGCATAGCACAACATCGGGAGGGCAAGATTTGTGACGAGCATCACGGAGGATTTTTTTGCGATGGCGCAGAAATTGCGCCATCAACGATCGGTGATAATTACCAACCACAAACATCATGTTCGTTTTCCGTGTCTTGACATCCTCCACGCCCTGAATGACGAGGATCCCTGCTACGTTCAGGCTGTCGCCTGAATCATTTCGGTGGGTTCCTGCTTCAACGAGCGGCCTGACTGCACCATCTCTCCACAGGCAAGAACGGCGTGCCCCGCCGCTAAAATGTTACGAGCGCCGTTTACATCGGCGTTCGCTGTATATCCACATACCTGGCATCTGAATTGACTTTGTGACAGGCGATTTTCTTTCGCTGTATGACCACAGCACGCGCAACGCTGGCTTGTGTACGCTGGCGGAACAGCAAGCACCTGACCGCCACTCCAGAGCTGCTTGTACTCAAGCTGGCGGCGCATTTCATACCAGCCCTGATCCAGTATCGAACGGTTTAAACCTGATTTTGCCCGGACATTGCGCCCCGGCTGGCTGACCGTACCCGCTGCTGACTTTGACATGTTGCTGACCTTCAAATCCTCAATGACTATCATTGCGTGGTTTTTGCTGACGGTCGTTGTGACTTTATGAAGGTAGTCCCTGCGGATATTTGCGATACGGGAATGCAGTCGCTGTATTTTGCGTTTCTGCTTCTGCCAGTTATTGCTGAATTTGACCTTGCGGCTTAACTGTCGCTGAAGTCTCGCCAGCGTCTTCTGGTTTTTCTGAAAACTGTTTACAGGCCCAAAGACTGTGCCATCTGACAGCGTGGCGAGTTTAGCCACGCCAGCATCCAGCCCGATCATTGATGCTGAAGGGTGAACCGGAGTGGATACTTCACTTTCTGTCTGAATACTGATGTACCACTTACCGCAGGACTGGCTGACCGTGACATTTTTCACAACACCCGTGACCTGACGGCTATTCCGGTAGCGCATCCAGCCCAGTTTCGGCAGAAAAATACGGCTGTTTTCCTGATCGAGCTTTACGCCCTGCGGGTAGCGGAATGCATCATTCTGTCCCCGCTTTTTGAATCGGGGAAAAGCAGCCCGCTTCCGGAAGAAGTTTTTGTAAGCCCGCTCAAGGTCTTTCAGTGACTGTTGCAATGGCTGTGAGGGCGAATCTTTAAGCCATTGCGTTTCAGTGGCGTTTTTCCACTCAACCAGCCAGGAAGCCATTTTCCCGTAAGGGATGTATTTATTACCGGCCTCATGATTCTCATTCTGACGTGCCAGAGCACGATTGAAAACGAAACGACATGCGCCTGCGAAGCGCCTCATTTCACGCTCCTGTTGACCACCGGGTCTTAACTGGAATTTAAATGCTTATAGTCGTTTCACAGGCCAAATGATACTTTGGTCTATGAATAAAGAAACCGATATCCGGCGTGGAAGGCATTGTGTTTTCCTGATGCATGTTCACCTGGTCTTTGTCACCAAATACCGACGTCAGATTTTTGACTATGACGCGACAGAAAAACTACGCACTTACTTTTCAAATGTATGTGCTGATTTTGAAGCTGAACTGGTTTAAATGGATGGCGAACCAGATCACGTCCATTTGTTA